>CAYGQZ010000240.1:0-6566 GCA_964352055.1 uncultured Rhodobacterales bacterium | reverse complement strand
ATGGGGCAGGAACTTGACCGGGCCGTGTTCATGGGAACCGGCGCGGATGGTCAACCTCTGGGCATCGTAACCGGGGCCGCGACCTACGGCATTGCTACGACCGATGTAGATGCTGAAGCCAGCTATGCCGTTTTTCTGGCGGAAGTCGTGGCGTTCATGGCTGCGAACACGATCACGTCGCCGTCGCAAATAAAAGCGCTTATGCGGCCTGAATTGTTCGGCGCTTTGGAAACCAAGATCAATGATGTGATGCAAATGACGGAATATCATCGCTTGGCGTTCCTGCTGGCGGGCCGCAATGAAACTGGCACCTTCCCCCAAAACATCGTTGTCACGTCCAACGGCTTGCCCGTACCAACTGGCACACCTGCGGAAACGTCGTTGGTTATGACCACGCGGACGGGTGGCGTTGCTCCGGTGTTTGTCGGCACGTGGGGCGCGGTGGATCTGATCCGCGACGTTTACACGGATGCACAATCAGGCGGGCTGCGTCTGACAGCACTGGCGACAATGGATCAAACCGTGGCCCGTCCAGTGCAAACCCGCATTTTGAACAACATTCAGTTGGCGGCAAGCTGATGCTCTGGGGCGGTTCAAAAGGCGGGCTTGAGGTCCGCACCTCTGCGGACGGGTCAACCGTCCTCAGGGGCCGCTTTCCCTATGCTGTCCCGACTGTCCTTAGCGATGGTCGGGAAAAGCGCAGGGAAGTATTCCAAGCGCGGGCGTTTGGCGCGTCCGTTGCCGATGGTGGCGACGTTCACTTGCTGGTGCATCACGACATGAACAAGCCTCTGGCGTCCCGTGGAGCGGGTTCTCTGGCCCTTGAGGATACCGAGACGGCTTTGACATTTGAGGCCACGCTTGCGCCAGAAATGCGCTCTGTCGGCTATGTCGTGGACTTTCTCGGCACTCTGGCGGCGGGGCTGGTGGGCGGTATTTCCCCCGGCTTTCGTGTCGCCCAGGGCGGCGACTATGTGAAGCGATCCGGCACGGGAATTATGCGCGTTGTGCGGTCTGCGGACCTGATCGAGATCAGCGCCGTGACGAAGCCCGCTTATCCGGCGGCGCAGATCGAGGCCCGGAACTGGACACTAGAGTGTCGGCGCGCGCCGACGGTTCATTCCCTAATTAGGTGGAGGGCGTAAGATGATCGACATTCTGAAACAATTCGAGGATATGCCCGCAAGCTATCCGAGCGTGACTCCTTTCAACCGGCTGGGCGTCATTGATGATGTGCAGGACGCGCCGGTAAGTGACGCGCAAGTCTGGCAACGGATCGAAAGTTACACGGTGTATCGCTGGACGCCGCGCGAAGTGGTCTGGACCTTGCTTGGCAACGCTGGCGATCAATTCCAAGCACGGCTTGCACCGATGATTTCTTTCGAGGCCCATTTTTGGCGTGATCAGTGGGAAGCCGTGACCCTTGAAAGCGGGCCGCTGGGGCTGATCCTGCCCTATGATGGCACTTACCGCATAACGGCGCAGGTTGGCGGCGGTGACGTGCCTGAGGCTGTCGAGGAAGCCTATAAACGCCTGCATGAATACACGCGCGGCATCAACGATTCATTCAAGAATGAAACGGCGTTTATCGGCGGCGATGACGGGATTGTGCGCGGCTGGACGGGACGCGCGCTGCAATTAAGCGGGGCGGCTGATCTGCTGCGCCCATATCGGAGGGCGCAATAATGTGGCCATTCAAACGAAAGACTGAAACACGCGCGGCATCTGGCACGGGATACACCGCGCAAATGATCCAAGCCCGAACGGCATACATCACCGGCACAAGCGGGCGGGCCGAATTGACGGCCACGGTTCAAGGGGCGGTGACGCTTTGGGAAAACGGCCTGTCTGTCGCTGACGTGACCGGCACTAGCCTGTTGACCAAGCGCGCGCTTGCCATTGCTGGCCGGATGCTGGCCTTGCGTGGTGAGGCGCTTTTCTACGTCACTGACGACATGCTTATTCCCGTATCAGATTGGGACTTGTCCACGCGGCTTTCCCGGCCCACGGCCTACCGCCTGACCCTTCCCGATGTAGGCGGCGGCAAAACCATGACCGCGCTGGCGGGCGAGGTGCTGCACTTTCGGATCGGGGCAGATGCAAACCAGCCTTGGTACGGCACGGCACCATTGAAGCGGGCCAGCTTGTCCGCTGATCTGCTGGAAATCATTGAACGGGGCTTGTGCGAGGTCTACGGCGATGCGCCGCTTGGATCGTCCATCGTGCCAATGCCAGAGACGCCGGAAACCGACCTGGCGGAAATTGCACGGGGCTTTCGCGGATCACGGGGCCGCGTTCTGGTCAGGGAATCGGTGCAGGTGCAGGCGGCTGGTGGTCCAGCCCCGGCGCAAGACTGGCGGGCGAATGATTTGACGCCAGACTTGGCCAAAGCGCAGATGGACAAAACGCTGGATCAAGCCCGTGATCAGATCAACGCGGCGTTTGGCATCCTGCCCAGTTTGAACAACAAAGCGACCACGGGGCCGATGGTCAGGGAAGCACAACGCCACCTTGCGCAATGGACCTTGCAACCGATGGCAGAACAAATGGCAGAGGAAGCGGCGGACAAGCTGGGCAACGCGGTCACGCTAGACGTGATGCGGCCTCTACAGGCGTTTGACGCAGGCGGACGTGCGAGGGCTACGGCGAGTGTTATCCAAGCACTAGCACAGGCAAAGGAGTCGGGCGTTGATCCTGCCCAGGCTCTTCGTCTGGTAGACTGGGAAGGGGCCAGCACGTGACTGCATCGCCAAGGGTGGCAAACGGATCATCCGCTTGAATGATTCCTCTCTCGCTTTCGTCGTCAGTTTCATAAGCCCATCGCATAGTGAAACCATGGGCCATTTTGGTTGACGTATTGTTAACGCGGATAGCGGTTGTGAACGCTGGCTCGATCTTTGGCCTATTCACAAGGATCAGATGGAGAGTACCTCAAAACCACGTCACTGCGCGGCCTGAACCGTTCCTGGCGCCGCGCATGGCCAGTGCATAGGGAAAAGAGGGGATGGAACAAACCAACGCAGCAAAGGCGCAAATTTGCCTGATAGCTCAGTTAAAGGTGCAAATTTGCCCCATTGTTTGGCAGGTGACAAAAATTCCAGTTTGCATCGGTTGTCTAAGACCTGTAAGCCGACAGGGAACAAACCAGCGTTCGCGGTGTTAGTAGAACATCAACGGACGTATGCGACCAATAGACACAAAATAGTCAGAATCATTGCTATTTTGTTAGCGATGCGCATATCCTAAGTGTTAAGAATGTGGAGAGAATAATGGCAAACAGAGCGAAACAACCCGCCCCAAATGCGGCTATGGTACAGTTTCCGCCCGAAGCCGACGGAGACTTTGGTCTCGTAACCGAAGCCCAAGTTGCTTCTTGGCAGACGAAGTTGAATGAGAGATTCGGCATTGGTACCGGAAAGTTGCGGATTATCGAAGAACCTTGCGCATCTTAAGTGGTGCGACATACCAAATGGGAGCGACACAGTCCGCGGCTCTATAGTATCGTAACTGGGTTTTTTCCAGAGGCTTCCCCTAAAGAAACTTGGGCAACTGATCCCAGACCGCTATTGGTGTGTGGTGTTGCCCAAGATAACGACAGCAAAACATTCTTCTGTCGCGTGGCTTATGGGACAACTCAACACATTGATAAGGCTCACGAAAATGACTTGGTAATCGGCAATATGTCGATGCTTAATACGCTTGGGCTGAAACGTACAACGCGGTTCGTTATTCATTCCGGTAAACAAATGGCAATACTGCCATGGACAAGCGAATTTTTTAGTCCTTGGAGTGGTTACACGTCTCCGTTCTTGAGCTGCCTTCCTGAAGATGTTCAGAAGGTAGTTGGCTACGATTTAAGCCAGCTTCCAGACCTACCAAGCTTCTAATTGACACTTGCATAGTCATCCGCCTCAATGCTGTGAGGTACACTGCACGTCACAAGCTATCTAATTGACCAGGAAGAACAGTCTGACTGTTATTTCTTCAAGCTCAACACCTGCACCATGGCAATTCTCAATAATGAAACCAACACCAGCGGCTTCCAAGGCCGCGCGGATTGCGGCTGTTGTTTCGGACTTCAATTCTTCACTGCGTTCAAGACTCGACACGGTGGCTTGTGCAACGTCCGCGCTAGCTTGCATCTTGCGTGAGTGGTGACATCTCGGCAAGGTTGCGAGCATGAAAACGCTTCAGAGCATTTTGACGGCCATGGGCACTCTCGCCCTTTGGATAACTATTAGTTTCTGGATTTACCTGCCTAGTGTGGCATTCCGCCAGGGCTTGGAGGGATTATGGGATGATTACCGAGCAATGACGGCTTTCACCGTGGTCTTTACCATCGCTGGTGCTGCGGGTGCGCTTTTTGAGAGGCGGAATCGTTAGAACTTGAATTGTATCGGTATTACTGCGTCAAGAGCGGCACCTGATCTACTGGTGTGGGTGCCCGTACCGCTAGAATTTCCGTGGTGATTGGGCGCAGGCTCAGTCTGCTCCAATAGTTTACCAGAACTCCCGACAGTTTCACCCTATGCCTAGAACACTCCAAGCCTGATGCGCGCCATCGAAAAAACCTTACTACGGCATGGCAACGGCATTGCATATCTTACTATGATGTGGTAAGAATGGCCATGCGTATATCGAATTACACACCTGAACTGACCGCGTCTGAGGCTCAACGCTTCTGGATGACGCCGTCTGAAGTGTGTGATCTGGCGGCAGTTGGCGACTCGACGGACCCAAAAATCAAGAAGCTTTTAAATACGCTTTCAGATCGGGGTCACATTCCATTTGAAAAATCGGGAACTGCCAAAACTGCCCCCCGGCATTACTCTTTGGCATCCGCGGTAATGCTGCGGGTTTTTTTTGAAATTACCCGCGATGGCCGCACTTACAAATATGCGCAACCTGTCGCTGATGCCGTACGCAACACAATGCTCAAAGCAATAGAAACATTTCCCGACCTTGGCCATTTTGAGTTGCACTATGGATCGTCACGGTTAGTTTTTCAGGGAATGAAGTCCGATGGCAGCCCTGCCTCTGTTAGTTGGAGCAAAGGGGACATTTCAGGGAATTTTAACTTTTCCTATAGCGTCTTGGACGGCGGCTACATGATTTTTCGCATCATGGATCTTTATGCGGACCCTTGGTGTCGCAACCTTATCGACCGTGGTGAAATAGAACCAGATCCGCCGATGAAATATGATGCCGACGGTTATCCGATTTGGGGGCGCAACTAATGCCAAGCCCCCGCTCCCCTTCCATGCCGACAAAACGGCAGATCGAGGAAGCCTTTATGATTGCCCGTGATCTTTGCCCCGGCGTCCGTATCAAGGGCGTTGGGCCTGATGGCGTGATCTTTGAATATCCCGAAAAAGGCGCTGCAAGCGATGATTGGGAAGGCAAACCTTTCTCTGGTGATGCGCCATGAAGAAGTTGCCTTACCTTCGTTCCAAGCAACGACGGGGCCGCTGGTTTCACACCTACCGCCGTGGCGATGTGGAACGCTCTCTGGGTGTTCATGGGTTGCACCCGACCGACCCCAAGGTGCTTGCCGCATGGGCGGCTGAACACGCCCGTTGGCAGGATATGCCGCCTGACACGGAAACCCCTGAGGCTGGCACCTTTGCATGGGCGCTAGACCTCTACACCTCAGGCAATGACAAGTGGACAAAGTATGCGGACGGAACCCGTGATGCTCGTTCTGCGATCTTCAAACGTTATCGCAAGGCCCAAGGTGCGCGTCCGGTCAAGACGATCACCAGTGAGGCCATAGAACGCGCCCTTTACGCAAAAGGCGGGCATGGCGCGGTGAACGAATACAAGGCGCTCAAGCCAGTCTTTGAACACCTGCGCCGCTTGGGTTTCATTCGCAAAAACCCTTTAGTTGGGATCGAACTGGACAAGCCCAAAATTCAGGGTTTCCCCGTGGCTGATGCTGAGGACATTGCAGCGTTTCAAAAACGGTGGCCCGTTGGCACCCGTGAACGTCTTATCTTTGATCTGGGCTTATACACGGGGGCGGCACGGTCTGACCTTGCCAAACTGGGCCGTAAGAATATCAAGGGCGATCTGCTGATTTACGAGCGCCAGAAAAGCCAGGTCAAAGCGCGTGTGCCCCTGACCGCTGAATTGCGGGCCGTGATCGACCGCACACCCGACATTGCGCCGTCTTTCATCCTGACAGAACAAGGCAAGCCCTTCAAAGCCGCAAGCCTTGGCAACGAATTTGGCGATGCAGCACGTGAGGCTGGAATAGAATCCCGCCTTCACGGTCTGCGCAAAGCCTTCTGCATCTATTGGGCAGAAAACGACGCGACCACACACCAGATTGCAGCGATGGCAGGCCACATGAGCCTGTCAGAGGTGGAACGCTACACCCGTGCAGCGGATCGTGAACGCATGGTCAAACTATTGGTGGGGGTTGCCTAAAATGGGACACGCCTACCCAAAAGCGGGACACACCCGCACAACCATCTGTAACGAAGGGAAAAATATCGTGCAGTTATCAGAATGGCGACCCCGGCAGGATTCGAACCTGCAACCTGCCCCTTAGGAGTAAGGTGGCT
>CAYGQZ010000239.1:0-6582 GCA_964352055.1 uncultured Rhodobacterales bacterium | reverse complement strand
TTGCACGGCATAGGCCAGCAGCCCGAGGCTTAGCGCCGCAAGCACAAATCCAATCAGGCTTTGCCTTAAAAATCGCATTTATTTCCAAGCCTTGAACTGCAGCGTTCCCGGACACTATAAACTAGATCGCCACCGCAGAATATGTACCCACGAAACTGTTACGCAACGCAACGCTATTTCCGTCGCTGATGTTCATCAAGGCGGGGCAATATTTCAACAAAATTGCAGGGCCGGTGCCGATAATCCAGTTGGCGGCCCAGGATTTCATCCCAGGCATCCTTGCACGCGCCCGGACTGCCCGGCAAAGCAAAAAGATATGTGCCGTTGCGCACCCCTCCGGTGGCCCGGCTTTGCACCGCACTGGTTCCGATCTTTTGCATCGAGACGATCGTGAAAACGGTGCCAAACGCATCGATTTCCTTTTCATAGACGTCTCTGTGCGCCTCAACCGTCACGTCGCGGCCTGTCAGGCCGGTCCCGCCGGTCGAGATGACCACGTCGATTTCGGGATCGTCGCACCATATGCGCAGTTGCTCTGCAATTTGTGTCCGCTCATCGGGCAGGATCATGCGGGCGGCCAGAACATGCCCGGCATCCGCAATCCGGCCGACCAGAACATCGCCCGAGCGATCCTCGTTCAACGACCGTGTGTCGCTGACCGTCAGCACGGCAATGCGAATGGCAATAAACTCTGCGCTCTCGTCGATCCGGCTCATGTGCGCTCCAATAATGCTAGGCGGGCGGCAAGGCCCGCAAAGATGCTGGCACACAGCCAGTCCAAAACGCGGCTGCCACGCGCCAGTCGCTGGCCTGCGCCGCTCGCAAAAACACCAACCGCGCCGTTGATGACGAAGCCCCCAAGCGCGAGGATTGACCCGAATATCAGGAATTGCCCCAGGACCGAGCCTGCGTCGGGTCGGACAAACTGCGGAACAAAGGCCAGTACAAACAGGATGACCTTGGGATTGGTCAGATTGACAATCAGGCCTGTCCGAAACGCGCGCCCTGCATCAACGACCTGGGCGTCGGCACTCTTGCCCGCATGACGCAAGGTTTGCACCGCAAGCCACACCAAATAGCCCACACCAACCCAGCGGATCACCTCGAAAGCGGCAGGCACGGTCGCCACGATCGCGCCCAGACCCAGACCTGCCAATGCGGTATGTATGAACGCCCCGGCCGAGATCCCGGCACTCGCCGCCAAAGCCGCGCGTGGACCCGCGCGAAGACCCTGCCCCAGACAATACATCATGTCCGAGCCGGGCGTGAGGTTCAGCGCCAGCCCGGCGGGCACAAAAGCAAGCAGCACAACAGGATCAACCATCGCGCAACCGGGCTTTGAGGCTCAGCAGATCCGCCCACGCCGCGCGCTTTGCCGCCGGAGTGCGCAAGAGATAGGCGGGGTGAAACATGGGCAAGGCAGGCAGGCCATGCGCCTCGACCCATTCCCCGCGCAAACGCGTGATCCCGCGTTTGCCCAGCAGGGCCTGACAGCTGTGATTGCCCATGATGACCAGAACATCAGGCTTGGCCAAGGCAATATGACGCTCCAGAAACGGCTGCATCATCGCAATCTCGGCAGGCTTTGGATCCCGGTTCTGTGGCGGCCGCCACGGAAGGACATTGGTGATGTACACGGATGTTTCGCGGCTCAGATCAATCGCTGCCAGCATTTTGTCCAGCAATTGCCCTGCGGGCCCGACGAAAGGCCGACCCTCGCGGTCTTCTTCGCTGCCCGGCGCTTCGCCGATGATCATGACGCGGGCCCCCGGCACACCGTCGGCAAAGACCAGGCTGCGCGCGCCGCGCTTCAATTCGCAATGCTCAAACGCGGCCAGAGCGGCGCGCAACCCCTCCAGATCCTGCGATGATGCCGCTGCGGATTGGGCGGCCAAAACCGGATCAACATCAGCCACGACCGTGAGGGTCGGCTTTGCAGCGGCAGCTTGCACTTCCGGCTTTGGTATCGGAGCCGCCACCTTGTAGCGATCCACAGGCACATCCGCGATGCATTCGTCCGCACCCAGCTCGATTTGCCAGGCCAGAAGTGCTGCAGCGCTTTGATGATCCAGTGATTCCATGATGCAACCTTACTGCTCCGGATCAGGAACAGGAACGCCCGTTGCGCGCATTGCTATCTCCACTTTCATTGTTCTCCAAATACTCATGTCCACCGCTTGCCGCGCGCCCGCCCGCGCGCTTATAAGCACCTGAACGCGCCAAGGGACTGCCATGACCTTCACCCACCGTCATCTTCTGGGGATCGAACATCTGCGACCCGAGGAAATTGTCACCCTGCTTGATCTGGCGGACGACTATGTCACCCTGAACCGGGCGGCCGAAAAGCACGGTGCAGCATTGGCAGGGCTCACTCAGATCAACATGTTTTTCGAGAACTCAACGCGCACGCAGTCCAGCTTTGAGCTTGCAGGCAAGCGGCTTGGGGCGGATGTGATGAACATGGCCATGCAGGCCAGTTCAATAACCAAGGGGGAAACCCTGATCGACACGGCCATGACGCTGAATGCCATGCATCCGGATCTTCTGGTCGTGCGGCACCCCCATTCGGGCGCCGTCGACCTGCTGGCGCAAAAGGTCAATTGCGCAGTTCTGAACGCCGGCGACGGGCAGCACGAACACCCGACGCAAGCCTTGCTTGATGCGCTCACAATCCGGCGGGCCAAGGGCCGTTTACACCGCCTCAGCATCGCCATCTGCGGCGATATTGCCCATAGCCGCGTGGCCCGCTCCAACATCATCCTGCTGGGCAAAATGGAAAACCGCATTCGCCTGATCGGCCCGCCCACTTTGATGCCCGCGGGGATTAGCGCGTTTGGCGTCGAGGTGTACGACAACATGCAAAAAGGTCTTGAGGACGTGGATGTCGTCATGATGCTCCGGCTGCAACGCGAGCGGATGGATGGCGGTTTCATCCCGTCCGAGCGCGAGTATTACCACCGCTTTGGCCTTGATGCCGCCAAGCTTGCACATGCCAAGCCGAATGCGATTGTGATGCATCCCGGCCCGATGAACCGCGGCGTCGAAATCGACGGCACCCTCGCCGACGACATCAACCGCTCTGTCATTCAGGACCAGGTGGAAATGGGCGTCGCCGTACGCATGGCCGCAATGGACCTTCTGGCGCGCAATCTGCGCGCCGTTCGGGGGGCAGCATGAGTACGACCATCGACGTCCCAACAAGCGAGATTGGCAAGATCCGCTTGTTTTCCCTGTCGATGACGGATGCCGAAGCCAGAGAACTGCAAAAGGACAGCGCCGCCATGCAAGCCATGGTCGGGGCGCAGGTAGACCCCGAATATGTCGACATCTTTCCCGTATCCAACCTCGAAGGGGTTGGCCTTGCGGGGTTTCTACGCGAGGGCAACGGCGTGCCGACCGAACAACTGGCACCGGATCGTGTCAAACTCGACAAACTCGATACGTTGGGCGGCTGGGTCTTGATTCTTTATTCCAGTGCGTTCCGTAATACGGCCACCACGTTCACGCCCGCTCCGGCCCTGACCATCATTGGAACCTATGACGAAGCAAGGACAGACTGGAGCGCCACCGAAACGGTCAAGGCGGAGGCAGCAAAGCCATTTACCGCGCCGCCTGAAACCGTGAAAAAACGCCCCTCGGACGCCGCCATGTCGGGCCGCATCGCCACCGTAGCGTTGATTGTGATGTTCGCCCTGACCGGGCTGGTGATCTGGATCGCGGGATAATGGACATACTTTTCACAAGGGCCAAACTGGTCGATCCCGAGGCGGGTTCCGTCACCACGGGCGCATTGGCCATCAAGGACGGCAAGATCGCGGCGATCATCACCGATGACAGCCCCCTGCCCGAAGCGCGCGAGACAATCGATTGCAACCGCAAGCACCTTGCCCCGGGGATTGTCGATATCGGCGTCAAGGTCTGCGAGCCGGGCGAGCGTCACAAGGAGAGCTTTGGTAGCGCGGGCCTTGCGGCGGCCGCGGGTGGGGTCACAACGATGGTGACCCGCCCGGACACGGATCCCGCCATCGACAATCCCGAAACCCTCGAATTCGTGATCCGACGCGCGCGCGAAGCGGCGCCCGTTCACGTCCTGCCCATGGCTGCCCTGACCAAGGGGCGGCAGGGTCGCGAAATGACCGAGATCGGGTTCTTGCTGGATGCCGGTGCCGTCGCCTTTACCGATTGTGACCATGTGGTCACGGACAGCAAGGTGCTGGGCCGCGCGCTGACCTATGCGAAATCGCTGGGCGCGCTGGTCCTGGGCCATCCCCAGGACCCGGGGCTGAGCGCGGGGGCCGCGGCCACATCGGGCAAATTCGCCTCGTTGCGTGGACTACCCGCCGTTTCCCCCATGGCGGAGCGCATGGGCCTTGACCGCGACATCGCGATGATCGAGATGACAGGTGCCCGCTATCATGCCGATCAGATCACCGCGTCACGTGCCCTGCCACCGCTGGAGCGGGCCAAGAACAACGGCTTTGATATCACTGCGGGCACGTCGATCCACCACCTGACGCTGAATGCGCTGGACGTGGCCGACTACAGGACCTTCTTCAAGCTCAAACCACCGTTGCGGGATGAAGACGACCGCCTTGCCATCGCCGAAGCTGTCCAGAGCGGGTTGATCGACGTGATCAGTTCCATGCACACGCCACAGGACGAGGAAAGCAAGCGCCTGCCTTTTGAGGCTGCAGCCAGCGGGGCCGTGGCGCTTGAAACGCTCCTGCCGGCAGCGATGCAGCTGTTTCACGCGGGCCTGATCGATTTGCCGACGCTCTGGCGGGCCATGTCGCTGAACCCTTCCAAGCGGCTGGGATTGCCGTCGGGACGATTGGCAAAAGGGGCGCCCGCCGATCTGGTTCTGTTTGATCCGCATGCGCCTTTCGTCATGGACCGGACCACGCTGCAGTCCAAGTCTCGGAACACGCCCTTTGACGGGGCGCGCATGCAAGGTAAGGTCATTGCTACCTATGTCGCTGGCGCGCCCGTATATCAAAGGTCCTGATGCCCATATTTGAAACGTCCCTGTCCGTCCTGGTCCTTTGGGCCGTGATCGGATACCTGCTTGGCTCCATCCCATTCGGCATGGTGCTGGCCAAAGTCATGAACCTTGGCAATCTGCGCGAGATCGGGTCAGGCAATATCGGGGCCACAAACGTCCTGCGCACGGGCAACAAGACCGCTGCCGCGCTGACACTGCTGCTGGACGCAGGCAAAGGGGCCGCCGCCTTGTTGCTCGCCTGGGCCATGACAGGTGCCGAAGACGCCGCACAAATTGCAGGTGCCGCAGCCATGTTCGGACACTGCTATCCCGTCTGGTTGAAATTCAACGGTGGCAAAGGGGTCGCCACCTTCCTCGGCCTGATGCTCGCGCTCAGCCTGCCTGTGGGGGCCGCGTGTTGCGCCGCCTGGCTGGTGGGAGCCGGATTGAGCCGGATCTCGTCCATGGGCGCGCTGGTATCTGCGGCAAGCTCGACCTTTCTCATGCTCCTGCTTGGCGTGCCCCAAGCCATCGTGATGGGCATTGTCCTGACGGTACTGGTCTTCTGGCGGCATCGGGGCAACATCGCACGCATCCGCGCCGGAACCGAGCCGAAAATCGGCAAGAAGGCATAGTGCACAGCTTTTCAGTTGCGCTTGCGGCGCTGTCAACAGGCACGTTCACAGGTGTGGCGGCCGGACGGCGTTATGTGGTCACCAAGTCGGAGTTTTCAGGCGGCAAATCCGTCAAACTGGTGGCCGAAGAGTTGGGCGGCACCGACTACATCAGCTTCAACTGGTATGATCTGGCGGTGGGCGCACAATTGAGGCCATGCGAAATGTCGGCGTCAAAGGTCACAGACTTTGTGTTGGCGCTGGTGCCGGATTGAACGGACAAGATCAGGTGTTCGCCTCAAACGCAGCACACTCAGATCATACACTGCATGCCCCGAATACTCAGGCGTAGCGGACCTAATAAGAGTATTCCTTGAACACCCGCGATATGTCGCCATTCCAGTCGCCGTGGTAATGTTCCAGCAACTCATCGGCAGGCGCTTTGCCTGTTTCGATGCTTTCATGCAGCGCATTGAGGAAGTGGGTTTCGTCGGGCACAAGCCCGCCTGCACCCACCCGTGCCCGGGCCTGCAAGCCTGCATGGCTGATCGCGACAGCCTCACGGGCCAGATCGTGCATGTTGATGCCACCCACCTTGGCCTGCAAACCATCGACCGAAGCCGCAATCCGCAGCGCGTCGCGCTGTTCGGCGGTGAACCCCTTGACCAGATTCCATGCTGCATCCAGCGCAGTCTGGTCATACATCAGCCCCACCCAGAACGCAGGCAACGCACACAACCGCCGCCATGGGCCACCATCTGCGCCGCGCATTTCAATGTATTTCTTCATTCTTGCCTCGGGGAAGGCCGTTGTCAGGTGATCGGCCCAATCGCTCAGCGTGGGAGTCTCGCCCGGCAATGCAGGCAGTTTGCCCTCCAGAAAATCCCGAAATGACATGCCCAGCGCGTCGACATATTTTCCGTCGCGGTAGACAAAGTACATCGGCACATCCAGCGCATATTGCACCCAGCGTTCAAAGCCGAAACC
>CAYGQZ010000238.1:1437-6619 GCA_964352055.1 uncultured Rhodobacterales bacterium | reverse complement strand
CTGATGACAGACGGCGAAAACGTCAACACGACCCGCATCCAGCCCTGGTATTACAACAGCAGCAGCGAATATGTGCACTGGTCGAAATACCCGCTCTATTGGTATCTCAACAACCACAATGTCGGCAGCTGGAGCAACTGGCGCTATACCAAGTACACATCCAGTCAGGCGGACACGATGCTGTCCAACATATGTGACGCGGCAAAGGCCAAGGGGATCATCGTCTGGTCCATCGGGTTTGAAGTCACCAATCATTCCGCCGGCGTCATGGAAGACTGCGCCTCTTCGCCCAGCCACTTCTTCCGCGTCGAAGGGATCGAGATCACCGAGGCCTTCGAGGCCATCGCCAAGCAGATCAATCAGCTGAGGTTGACCCAATGATCCGCCGCGCCCAACTCTTACTGTGCCGGTTCCGACGGGATGAAACCGGCCAGATGATGATCGAATTTGCGCTGGCCGTGCCCCTGATCTTTACGCTCTTCATGACGTCGGTCGAAATGGGCCTCTACTCCATGCGCCAGATGTTTCTGGACCGTGGGCTTGACATGGCAGTGCGCAATGTCCGTCTGAACACCGGCGTGAACTATACGCATCACGACATCAAGGTGATGATTTGTGACTACTCCGGCTTCCTCGAGGACTGCGACACCGCGCTGAAACTGGAGTTGCGGCCCGTCAATCCGCGCGCCTTTGCCAGCTTTGACAGCCCCGAGGATTGCGCCGACATTTCGCAACCCGTCACGCCGTCGCGCACATTTGTGCACGGGGGCGAACACGACCTCATGCTGGTACAGGCCTGCTACATGTTTGATCCGATCTTTCCGACCTCCGGGCTTGGATACGCCCTGACCAAGGACGGGTCGGGCAGATCGAAAATGATATCCGTGTCAGGGTTCGTGCAGGAGCCAAACTCATGAGACGCATTGCACATGCACTGCGCCATTTTCGCGACGACGAAAAAGGCAGCATTGCCGTTGAAACCGTCTTGATCGTGCCGATGATCTTCTGGGTCTATCTGACGATATTTTCGATTTTCGATGCGTACCGACACCATTCGATCAATCAAAAAGCGGCCTTTACCATCGGCGACATCATTTCACGCGAAACGACACCTCTGGACATGGCCTATCTGAATGGATCGCGTGAATTGCTGGCCTACCTGACCGCAAACAGCCAAAGTGAGGTCGCCATTCGCGTCACCAGCGTCAAATATGACGCAATAAATGATGTGTACGAACGCGACTGGTCCGAGACACGGGGCTGGGTAAGCGCGCTGAGCAACGACGATGTGGCGGCCCTGAAAGATGACCTGCCAGTCATGCCGCATAATGAGCGCGTCATGGTGGTCGAGACCTTTGCCAAATATGAGGCACCCTTCAACACAGGTCTGTCAGATCGGGAAATCCACAATTTCGTGTTCACCCGTCCGCGCTACGCCCCACGGGTGCTTTGGAACAACGGCTAATCACTCCACCTCGGCGCGATCCACCTCGCGCTGTGCAATCATCGCCGCAATCATCTCGGCCATGAATTTTGTCTGAGGGCCGGGGACCATGCCGCCCACCCCGATGCGCGATCCGATCCGCCACCACATACCCGGACGCCACACCCGCCCCTGACCCGAAGACAACCGGATCAGAAAGCCATTCGACGGCTTGAAAGCAAAGGCCCCGCGATCGATGGCGACCATGTTTTCGACCCGTGCGATCAAGACGCCGGACGTGTCGCGCAACTCGTGCTCCGTCAGTTCCAGCGCAGTGTTGGTGGCCCGGCGCATCTGCTCGGCGATCCAGATCGAACCGCCCCCCAGCGCAAGCATGAACACCTGCCAGCCAATGGCGGGCGGTTGCGTGAGCGCCACGTAAATCACCAGCAGTGACAACGTATAAAGCGACCCAATGCCCAGAATACGCCGCCCCATGGAAGAGTGGATCACGGCAAGAACTTCGGGCTCGGATGCGTTTGTGTCAGACATGGAAACGCTCGTAGCCTGCAGCGTCCCGGCTCGCAAGGCCCAGCCGGGTCATTACCGCCGCACGATCACCTCGGCGCCCTGCTCTTCGGGTTCATCATCGGTCATTTCCGGCGGGAAGCCCGGTGCCGTGACATCCAGCCCGGTCACGGTCTCAAGCCGCTTGATGATGTTCGGCGACAGCTCACGCGGGCCGAATTTGTCGATCCCGTCCTGGAAAATACTGATCAGCAACGGGTTCAATTCCAGTGGCACCCCGGCCCGGTCGGCCACGTCCTGAAACAGCCCGATGTCCTTGGCCACAAGATCCATCGTGAACGAGATATCGCGGCTGCCGTTCAGAATGACCTGGCTTTCCGTCTCGTGCACAAAAGAGGTGCCAGAACTGATCGCAATCGCCTCATAGGCGACACCCAGATCCATGCCCGCACCCTTGGCGACGGTCAGCGCTTCGGTGCAGCTGACAAGGTTCGCGGTGGCCAGATAGTTGGTGATGACCTTCAGGACAGAGGCGCTGCCCAGATCGCCGGTGTGCAAGACCCTCCGACCCATCGTTGTCAAGAGCGGCAGGATCCGCTCGAACGTATCCCGATCACAGCCGGCAAAAATGGCGATATTGCCCGTGTCGGCGCGGTGGCACCCGCCCGAGACCGGGCAATCGACGGCAGCCCCGCCCGCGGCGATGACCTGCGCGCCGATCCGTTTGACCTCGGCCTCATCGGTTGTCGACATTTCCATCCAGATCTTGCCCGCAGCGACATGCGGCAACATCTGTTCTAGCACTGCAGCAGAGGCCGCCGGGCTGGGCAGGCAGGTGATCACCGCGTCGCAGCTTTGCATCAGGTCAGCCGGGCTTTTGCCATCGCGCGCACCCGCTGCCACCTTCTGGGCCACAAATTCTGCGTTGAGGTCATGCACGGCCACGTCGTGGCCATTGCGGATCAAACTGCCCGACAGTTTGCCGCCAACATTGCCCAGACCAATAAATCCAATTTTCATGTGAAGTCTTTCCCTGTCATTTTCATCGCAAGGGAGGCGTAACGGCGGCCCTTGTCCATTCTGTTTGCGACATGGCGCGCGTGGAATCTGCTACGTTTCGGGGCGTCGAGGTCCGCACTCACCTTGCCCGGTGACGTTGACGCAATTTGTGCAGTTTGAGCCCGAAAATGCGCAGTTTGGTTTGCAGCCCTGTATCAACCACCGCCTTTGCCGGTGTCATCCTTGTTCAGGTTCAGCGCCATCATCGCACTGTTGCCAAGCGGCACCCCGGCAAAGGGCCCGCCATGCCGGTAGTGCGACGGATCCTGCGGATCCAGCGGTTCGGAGTTGGCATAGATCTCTTCGGCGAATTGTTCGGCATTGTCGCGGGGGCGAAACCCCAGATGCCGGGCGCCAGAGTTATCGACAGGCGCGCGGTCATTGTCGGACACGCCATAGATAACTGAAAATCCGACAATGGGCGTGTCAATCGCGCGCTGCACCAGCAGGATCATGTCGTCATAGCTCAGCCAGCTGCCCACCGCCCGTGGGTTCGTCACCTGGGCACAGGACAGGATGCGCAAACACACACATTCCAGGCCGCGTTTCTCCCAATACATTCGGCCCAGATCTTCGGAGAAACACTTGGCCAGCCCGTAAAACGTGTCCGGGCGATGCGGCACATCGATGCCTATGGCCTGGTTCTTTGGATACATACCAACGGCGTGGATCGAGGACGCATAGACCACGCGGCGGACCCCATGACGCGACGCGGCCTCCCAGACATTGTACGAGCCGATGAAATTCGGCCCCAGCAACTCTTCGAAGGGCGCTTCGTCAACAATTGCGCCAAAGTGCACAACCATATCAGCGCCTTCCAAAAGCGGGCCAATCTCATCCATGTTGGCAACATCGGCATGGACATAGGTTTCGTTTGCCGCCAAGTTGTCGATGCTCTGGGCAATGTCGGTGCTGACCAACTGGTCACACATTTTCGACAAGGGACCGCGCAGATAGGACCCCAGGCGGCCCGCAGCACCGGTCAGAACAAGTTTCTTCATTTGATATCTCCGAAGGTCAAATCACCGCTTTTTCGATGATTGGCGCATCGCGCGCGATGCGTGCGTAATGAAAGGGGGAAAGGTCGAGGGCGCGGTATTCGCCATAGGTCAGCCATTCGGCGGTGCCGCGTCCCATGGCCGGGGACTGTTGCAAGCCATGGCCGGAAAACCCGTTGATAAAGATGAAGTTCTCGACCTCGGTATGAGGACCGGTGATGGCGTTGTGATCAAAGGTGTTCATGGCGTAGTGCCCCGCCCACTCATGGGTGACCTTGATCGCTTCGAATTGCGGAATGCGAGCGGCAAGGATCGGCCAGACGTGGTTTTCCCAAAGGGAAAAATCCATGTTGAAGTCATCGTGGTCCACAGCGGGATCTATGTCGGAATGTCCACCGCACTGATAGGTTCCGCCACCGTTCTCCCGCACATGCACGCCCGACGGATCAATGGTCAGCGGCAAATCCTGCTTCAGCGGCTTTTCCGCCGTAAAAATCCACGAAAATCGCTTGCGCGGCTCGACAGGGACTGAAATCCCGGCCATGGCCGCTGTTTTTGCGGCGCGCGGGCCAGAGGCGTTCACAACCTGACCGCAACCGACGATTTCGCCCGAGGCCAGCGTGACGCTCTCGATCCGGGTGCCTGCCGGGTTCCGGGTCATCGCAACCACTTCGTTCTGGATGTAGGTCACACCGCGTTCGCGCGATTGACGTCGCCACCAGTCAAACACGGCCGCCCCGTCCCAATATCCCTCGTCCACGGTATTGATCGACCCCAACACGATGTCGTCCACATTGTAGAACGGGTAAGCGGCCCGGATCTGATCGGCGGTCAGCAACCTGGTTCCGGCCCCTGCCCTGCGTTGCACCTCAAGGTTGCTGCGCAGCACGTCGGCAAAGGCCTCGTTATCCGCAAGATACAGATACCCGAAGTTGCGGATCGACAGGTCCGGCACCCGGGTGTCACCGCCCATATAGGTTCGGATATTCTTGACGAAATCGGCCGCATATTGGCTGATCTTGACGTTCAGCTCTTCGGAAAACTGCTGACGCATGCAACTGTTTGTGTGTGCGGTCGAACAGGATGCATAGCTCATGTCCCGCTCGACCACGAGAACCGAGCCGTCAAAATCCGGATTGTCCGTCAGATGCCACGCCACAGAGGCACCCATGAT
>CAYGQZ010000238.1:0-1337 GCA_964352055.1 uncultured Rhodobacterales bacterium | reverse complement strand
ACAACCGTATCCGCCACAGCCGCAGGCAAGAACCGTTTGAGCAGGCCCATGCGCTCAATCTCGTCGACCTGTTCCTTTACCCGGTCGCCCAGTTCGGCATTCAGTTTTTCCAGCGCTTTGAATTGTCGCACATTTTCGATGGCGATGACGCCTTGTTCGGCAAAGGTTTTCAGCAACAGAATATCGTCGTCGGAAAATGGTTTTGCTTCCCGTTTATACACCGCAATGTTCCCGATCACCTCGCCCTTGCTCAGCAGGGGCAGCGCCAGAAATGTGCGTACGCCTTCCTTGTCGACGACGTCCCTGCGGATCGGATCGCCGTCACGATAAAGATCCGTGTCCTTGAGGTCAGGAAAGTGGACGATCTCCTTGGTGTGAAAGACTTCAACCGTGGCCAGACCGGAATCGAGGGGCCAAACAGTCTCGTCAACGGACAAGTGTTGCAACTGATCCCCCCAATGGGCGACCAGTTTCATATGCGTCCGGTCCTCATTCACGATGTTCAGGCTTGCCATCGGCGCCTTGCACAGATGGGCGGCCCGGCTCAGGATAGCGTCAAAGACAGGCCGGTCGTCGTCCCGGCTCTGGCTGATGACGGTGAGGATTTCGCTCGTGGCGCGCTCGCGTTCCAGCCGGGTCTGTAGCTCGCGAAACTGGCGGACGTTTTCGATGGCAATGACGGCCTGGGCGGCAAAAGTCTCGACAAGGGCAATCTGGTCCGGTTCGAACGGGTTCAGGCTGTGGCGACTGAGGGACATCGCCCCAATACCGACCCCATTCAGCAGCAACGGAACGATCAGCCACGAGCGCACCCCTTCCCCATCCACCAGTTGGAGCATTCCTTCATGACGCTGCTTGTAGGAATCGGTCTCCTTGAGGTCGGGTATGTTGACGACACAGGCCTCGCGAATGGCCTTGGCCATGTTCTTGACTGTGTTCAGATCGGCGGTCCACCCCGGTTCGATCACACCACGGGCGTCGCCCCAGTTGCACATCAGCCTGATATGCGTGCCCGCTTCGGTCAGCATTTGCAACCCGGCCGCCTGCGCACCACACAGCCGGGATGCCCTGTCGAGGATCGCCTCGAACACCGGCATATCGTCATCCCGCGAAGTGCTTATGATTTGCAAGACTTCGCGGGTCGCCTGCTCACGTTCCAGCCGGGTCTGCACTTCGCGAAACTGACGGACATTTTCGATGGCAATCACGGCCTGGGCTGCAAAGGTTTTGACCAGTTCAATGTGCCGCTCTTCAAAGGGCTGCACTTCAAATCGGAACAGTGTAATACAGCCGATCGCTTCATCATCTTTCATCAGAGGCACGAACAACACGCTGCG
>CAYGQZ010000237.1:1190-6678 GCA_964352055.1 uncultured Rhodobacterales bacterium | reverse complement strand
ACCTCGCGGTAATATTCAAGTTTCCGGCTCGGCGCGCCGGTTTCCGGGTCGCGCACATGGCAATGCACAATCGCAGCACCAGCCTTGGCAGCGGCGATGGCACTGTCGGCAATCTGCGCAGGTGAGCGCGGCACATGCGGGCTGCGATCCTGCGTGCCCCCCGATCCGGTCACAGCACAGGTGATAAAGACGTCACGGTTCATCGTCAGCGGCATGAAAACCCTCCTTGCATTTCGCACAGTCTGGCGTAGCACTCGGCTATGGTTTTGACAAAATACGCAGATCCCGTGACAAAAGTCGCCATTTTGGTCCTGCAAGAGACCAATACACTCTCGCTCGCCGCAGCCGTCGACCCCTTGCGGGCGGCCAACCGGCAGGCGGGCAGAACCGTCTTCGACTGGCAGTTCGCGACACCGGACAGCATTGACGTCATGCTCACATCAGGGCTCAGGATACCGGCCGCACCGATCAACCGCCTGCATGCCTGCGACGTACTCATCGTGGTCGCAGGCTTCAATCTGGAGCGGCAATCCACCCCGCAACTGCGCTCCAGCCTGCGACGACTGGCCAGGCCAAACCGCCTTTTGGCAGCGATCGATGGTGGCCCGTGGATCGTCGCCAATGCAGGACTGCTCGATGGGCATCAGGCAACAACTCACTGGGAAGACCTGGAAAGGTTTGCATCAACCTTTCCCGAAATCGAGACGGTGAACGCACGCTACGTGGCCACAGGGCCAATCTGGACAAGCGGCGGCGCTGCTCCCGCGCTCGATATGATGCTGCACCTGATCGCTGCCCGTCACGGCGCACCGCTTGCGGCAAAAGTTGCGGCAGGCTTCATCCACACGACGCAACCGGCACCCGGCGATCCGCAAGTGCGGCACCTGCACCATAAAAACGCAAGCGCACGCGTGAAGCGGGCGCACCGGATCATGGAACACCACCTCGACGCACCGCTGAGCATTCCCGACATCGCCACCCGCCTCGGACAAAGCCCCCGAACGCTGCAGCAGCACTTCCGCCAAACCCTCGGCACCACGATCAAGGCCTATTACCTTTCGCTGCGACTGGCCGAGGCCCACAGGTTGCTGACACAAACCACCATCTCGCTGCACCAGATCAGCCTGGCCACGGGCTTTGGCGCTCAATCAAGCCTCAGCCGCGCTTACCGCGCGCAGTACGGGCACAGCCCGACCGCCGCCAGACAGGCATCCCCTGTTCATCTTGCCAGATAAACTCTCCCCGAAGGGCCGGTATCAAACAAATGCAACAAGACGGCATTCTGGGTCGGCCCGCAAAAGAGCTTCCTTCCCCCGAGGGGAAGGTCAGGATGGGGATCACCGGATATCACATGCGCCGCACGGCGCGCCTTCGGGTCACGCTCGGATCAATAGGGCATCGGATGAGCCCGATGGGCGGCGTCCAGATCTGCCATCACCTCATCACTCAAGGTCAGTTCGACTGAGGCCAGCGCCACATCCAGTTGCTCCAGCGTCGTCGCCCCAAAAATCACCGAGCACATGAATGGGCGACGGAAACACCAGGCCAGCGCCATTTGGGTCGGATCAAGATCATGGCGCGCGGCAACCGCCAGATAGGCATCAACCGCCTCGAAAGCACGCTCTGTCTTGCGTCCGCCCAGTTCCGGGCTCAGCGACATCCGCGATCCGTCAGGCACGACCCCTCCTTGATACTTGCCGGTCAACAGGCCGGCGGCCAGCGGCGAAAACGACAACAGGCCCACGTCTTCGTTCACGCTCACCTCTGCCATGTCCGTGTCATACAGACGGCACATCAGCGAATACTCGTTCTGCACTGACGCCACGCGCGGCCCACCGGTCCGCTCGGACGCGGCCAGCCATTGTGCCGTGCCCCACGCGCTCTCGTTGGACAGACCAAAGGCGCGGATCACACCGCGGTCCACCTGCGCCTGCAGCGCGCCCAGGCAGTCTTCCATGTTCTGGCGCACCGCAACCGGATCCTGACCGGACGGGTCAAAGGTCCAGTTCTGACGGAACATATAGCTGCCCCGGTTGGGCCAGTGAAACTGGTAAAGATCGATGTAATCTGTCTGCAAACGACGCAGCGAGCCTTCGATTGTTTCGGGAATACTGGCGGCGGTAATATCTGCCCCGTCACGGACATGGGCCAAGCCCGCGCCCGAGTGCTTTGTGGCCAGAACAACATCTTTGCGGCGACGGTCCCGCGCAAACCACTGCCCGATAATCTCTTCGGTCCGGCCAATTGTGTCCTTGCTGACTGGGTTCACCGGATACATCTCTGCGGTGTCGATAAAGTTGATGCCTGCGTCCAGCGCGCGATCAATCTGATCATGCCCCTCCTGGGCGGTGTTCTGTGTGCCCCATGTCATGGAGCCCAGGCACAGGACTGACACCTCGATCCCTGTTCGTCCAAGTTCGCGTCGCTCCATCGGTCTGTCCTCTCTGATTTGTCGGGCAGACCCTAGCGGGCAGGAAGGGGGCCGCAAGCGTATTTTTACCGGCAAACAGGAAAGATCCGCTTGAGAACAAAAAAAGAACAAATATACTGGACCTCATGTCACTGTCGCAATCCCTGCTGTCCCGAAGCCCGGCCCGTGCCACCCCCTGCCTGCTGCTTTTGCCCGAGGGCGAGCGGCACGGGCTGGGCCATGGTCTGGCGCTGGGGCGTGTGCACGAGGCATGCGGCCCCGCCCGGCATCGTCTTGCCTTGTGGCTCGCGGCACAGACCACGGGGCCAATCCTGTGGATCGCACCGGACTGGGGGGCGGACCGGCTCAACCCATGCGGGGTCATGCCCTTTGTCGACCCCGCCCGGCTGGTCCTCATCCATCCCAAACGGGCCGAGGATGTGCTGTGGAGCATGGAGGAAGTGCTGCGCTCGGGGGCGGCAAGCCTTGCCGTGGCCGACCTGCCCGGCCTGCCTGCGCTGACCCCTGTCCGGCGGATGCATCTGGCCGCGGAAACCGGCGGCAAGGCGGGCGGGCCTGCCCCGCTGGGCCTGTTGCTGACACCCGGCATGGGCGGCGCACAGGGGGTCGAAACCCGCTGGCATCTGGCCCCCGATCACAAGGCCACACCGGGCGCGTGGCAGCTACGTCGGTTGCGGGCGCGTATGGCCCCGGAACAGGGCTGGCACGTGGCACGCCAAAAGGGTCAGAAGCTGCCGCGGATCACAAGTGTGATCAAGGCTGCGTGAGCGGCGCGGAAAAGTGCAGCGTCGCAGGCTATCATGAACCCATAACAAGATGAGGATACGCCGATGCACCGCCGCACCCTGCTTGCCATGGGGCTCGCCACCTTTGCCACGCCAGCGCTTGCCGCCCCCACCGCTTACCGGTTGGCGGGCACGGGTGCGACAATCACATACACGTTCACCCTGAACGGCGCGCCGATCAAAGGCACCCTGCCCGTCAACCGCGCCGATCTGAATATTGATCCCGACAACCTCGCAGCCTCCACAGCGGATGTGACCGCTGATGTCCGCCAGGCAGAGACGGGCCTGATCTTTGCCACGCAAGCCCTGAAGTCCGCCAGTGTGCTGGACGCCGAAGGCTATCCTCTGGCCCGTTTCAGGTCCACCCGCGTCATCCTGGGTCCCGGCGGGCGCATCTCGAACGGGGCAGCCGTCGAAGGGCGGTTGACCCTGCGCGACGTCACCCGACCCGTGCGATTTGATGCAAGCCTCTTCCGACCTCAGGGCACGGAACCGGGGGATCTGAGCACTCTGGTTGTGGCACTCACAGCCCGGATCAACCGGAACGACTTTGGCGCGTCAGGATATCCCGATCTGGTGGATCCCATCGTCACAATAGACATCGACGCAGAAATCAGTTCCACCACCTGAAAACGACCTTGCAGCGTCGAATAAACACTAGGCATCGCGCAGCAGATAGGCCAACGTGCCCGGACCATGCGCACGCTCATTTCCTTCGCGGCCCTGTTTTTCTCGGTCATCCTTTTGCAACTCAGTTCGGGGGCCCTTGGCCCGCTGGACGCCTTGTCAGGGATTGCCCTGAATTTCTCCACTCAAGAGATCGGGATCCTCGGCTCGGCCCATTTTCTGGGCTTTTTCATTGGCTGCTGGTGGGCACCGCGGCTGATGGGCAGCGTCGGACATTCGCGCGCCTTCGCGGCCTTCACTGCAACCGGTGCCATCGGATTGCTGACCCACATGATCATCGTCGACCCAATGGCCTGGGCGGTGATGCGGGTCGCCACGGGCTTGTGTGTCGCCGGATGTTACACCGTGGTGGAGGCATGGCTGAATGCCAAGGTGACAAATGAAACACGCGGTCGCACCATGGGCGTTTACCGGGTCGTGGATATGGGGGCGTCTCTGGCCGCCCAGCTTCTGATCGGTGTTCTGGAACCGGCCGCCTATGTCAGCTACAATTTGCTGGCCATCTTTTGCTGTGCGGCCCTCCTTCCGCTCACGCTGACGACGGCGAAACAACCCGAAACACCCGATGCGCCCCGCCTGCGCCCGAAACTGGCGGCCCAACGCTCGCCGCTGGCTGCGGCGGGCGTTGTGGTGGCGGGCCTCTCGAGCGCGTCCTTCCGCATGGTCGGACCGATTTACGGACAAGAGGTGGGTTTGAGCGCGGGCCAGATCGCATGGTTTCTGGCGGCCTTCGTTCTGGGCGGCGCCATCGCACAATACCCGGCAGGCTGGCTTGCGGACAAGTTTGACCGGCGCTGGGTCCTGATCTGGCTGTCGGCCGCATCCATGGCCAGTTGCGCCATCACTGTGATGGCGTCCGGCGTTGGCACCGCAGGGATCATGTTGACGGCAGGGCTGTTCGGCCTGACCAGCTTTCCGATCTATTCCGTTGCCGCCGCCCACGCCCACGACTTTGCCGATGCCTCGGAACGGGTCGAGCTGTCAGCGGCGCTGATGTTCTATTTCGCGCTTGGCGCGATTGCGGCGCCCTTCACCGCCTCTGCCCTCATTGACGCCTACGGGCCATCGGGCCTGTTCCTGATGATCGGGGCTGGACACGGTGCACTGATCCTGTTCGGACTGTTGCGCATGCGCGCGCGCGCATCACCCAGCGACAAGACCCGCTATGTCTATGCGCCGCGCACGTCCTTCCTGATCGGGCGATTGACTGGACGCAGCCGCGATCGGGAGTAGGCCAAGGACCTGTTTGAGGCACGTATGGGTGATGCGAGGCAAAAAAGCCGACCAAAACGATATCACTGCCCGACGCTCAGCAATGTGCGGACCAGCGCCGTTTGCGAATTGACGCCAGTTTTCGCGTAAATGCGCGACAGGTGCGTCCGTGCCGTATTGATGCTGATACAGAGAATATCCGAAGCCGTTTTCAGATTGTCCCCACGCACGATATGACGCGCCAGAACCATCTGGTTTTCAGACAGGCCAAAAACGGTTTTGGCGATGTTCAGACGGTCCTCAACGTCACCCTCGTTTTGCGTTTCGACAAAGGTAATCCCGTCCCTGACAAACAGCACGCAGACAACGACAC
>CAYGQZ010000237.1:0-1090 GCA_964352055.1 uncultured Rhodobacterales bacterium | reverse complement strand
CTTGCGTCAATCTGCTGATGCCCACGCAAGACAAAGGACGCATAAAGGATGCGCCAGATGCCATCTGAACGTTCCAGCACACGGGTCTCGTAGGTGTTTTCAATCCGACCATTGCTGGTTCTGGCGCTTTCGTCATAGACAACATGCGCAAGATGTCCGCTGATTGTGATCACGATGTTCGTGCGCTGAACGTCCGACACGTTGCAGACGGATCCAGCCTCAATCACCTTTCGCATATAGCCACTGAGCACGTCCCACCCTTCAAGGACCGTTGAGCCAAATGACGAGGACACACAGATTTCGCGCGTCCGCGCGTCTTGCACCCAACACGCAGACCAGCCATCGAAATCCTGCCGCAAAAAGGCGTCCGTTTCGCGTGCGATGACTGCCATCACTTGGGCATGTTGAAGGTCCTGATCAATTGGCTTTGTCATCGATATCTACTGTCCATGCGGTCTGGCCATAACTTCAGATCTATAGTGTCTTTGTGCCTTTGGCCGCCAAAGCGCAACGGTCACAGACCAAAGAAAATGTAACCACTCGCAGCTGTGCGCAGCGTAAAATTCGTCTTCCGTCTGGGCCAAATCAAAACGCAGGTTCGCGCCTGTTTTCATATGCAACGGGTCCATCAACACTCTCCGATTCCTTGTTTCGGTTCCTGAGGTTTTGGCAGAACCGTTTGGACGGCGTTGTCATCCGAGTTGACCACAAGCCCAATTTTTTCGCGAAAAAGGTGGAAAATCGGAATTCCGCACGGCTGTGTTATCGCCACGCCTACAGCGCCGGTTGCCGGAGCGTGGCCGGAACGGGGCGATATGGTCCAAGCCCTTTTCCCCAACGTCCAGCGCTGTTAAAGCAACGGCAACTTTGCCAAAGGCTCATTCATGCAACGTCACCTGATCACCTCCGCGATTCCCTACATCAATGGGATCAAGCATCTGGGCAACCTCATCGGCAGCCAGCTGCCGGCCGATCTCTTTGCCCGCTATAAGCGCGCGCGCGGCAATGAAGTGCTGTTTTTGTGCGCCACGGATGAGCATGGCACACCCGCTGAACTGGCCGCAGCCAAGGCCGGCAAGCCGGTCGCCGA
>CAYGQZ010000236.1:1564-6679 GCA_964352055.1 uncultured Rhodobacterales bacterium | reverse complement strand
GCGAATGCGGCCGGATCCTTGAACCTGTAAAAAAAACAGCTCGACCGGATCGTCGACCCAGGCAATTTCGAGGCCCCTGCCCTTCATGACGTCTGTTTCCAGAATTTCACGACGCGACAGCCACGGTCGCAAATCGCGTGCCTCGTTGGGCATCGCATACAAGGGGTAACGAAACCGATCAGTCCTGCGCAGAGAGCCATCAAGCTCTGGCTCAAAATATCCTGTGAACAAAGGTTCTGCCCCGTCTTCGATCAGAACGGGACGAAAAAACAATTCAAAGAACGCGCGGGGTTCAGGATTGGACGTGGCCAACGCACAAAGCGCCGACCAGTCTGGATCATTCATGTCCTGGCACGTGTTGCGAAAGACCTGAAGTGCGGCTGTATGATCATCTTCCGACCAGCCATCCAGATCAGCAAAACCCACAACGGTGTACTTCACATCAGCGCCAGCCGCATGTGACATGAGGCTGGCCGCGACAAGAACACCCAGAGCAGTCCAGATTACGCGTCTGTAGACACCAAAAGCCAATTCGGGTCATCAGCCCCCATCGTTCGGGCAAACGCCCAGGTGTCTTTTTGCTTTTTGACTTCCGTCGGGCTGCCCTCAACGATATCGCCGCCTTCGTCGCGCACCGTAGATGTCAGTTCCGCGACAAAACGGATGGTCAGTTCAGCCTCATTGGTTGCCGCGTCGAAGGTGGCATTCGTCAACTTGATTTCGCGGACACCGATGAAATCGGACTCGATCGTCAAACCCTGGTCTTCACGCGCTGCAACACCGTCAACGAAGGAGTCGTAGATTTCCTCGGACATGAAAGGCTGAATTTCAGAGAGTTCGCCGCGCTCGTACCCCATGACAATCATTTCATAAGCGCCACGCGCACCTTGAAGGAAATCCGCGACATGGAACGATGGCTCGGCCTTTTTCATCGAGGCCAACGCCTTGGCGGCATCGCTGTCTTCGGGAACATGATCTGTGATGTCCAGATCCGGGCCACCCTCAATCACTTCCAGGTCAGGACGTGCCTTGCGGCTGGCATCCGTTTTGGGAATGGGCGGCTGTTCAAACCCATCGCGTGTGCCCAGCACATTCTTAAGGCGCAGGATCAAGAAGACTGCGATCCCGGCCAGGACCAACAACTGAATCAGCGGAGAGTTCATTCGTACCTCATTATGCGGGCTTGGGTAGCATCACCCTGTCAGTACTCTTATGTAGGTGGTAGGTGGTACCAAGTCCACCGTGGCTCTGGAAAGAGCTGAAGGAAAGGATGTCGCATATGTGGTTATTGATAGCGTTTATCGCAGTTCCGTTGATCGAAATTGCCCTGTTCATCCAGGTTGGCGGCGCCATCGGGCTTGCGTCCACTCTGCTGATCGTGATTGCCACAGCCATCCTGGGTACATTTTTGGTACGCAAACAGGGTTTGCATGCCCTTGCGCGCGTCAAGTCGTCGTTTGAACAGATGAATGATCCAAGCGAAGCATTGGCGCACGGGGCAATGATCCTTTTTTCAGGCGCTCTTTTGCTGACACCGGGGTTTTTCACGGATGCTGTCGGTTTTGCGCTGCTCGTGCCAAGTATCCGGCTTGCCGTGTTCCACTGGGCGCGATCCCGCATCAACGTGCAAACCTTTTCAACAGGCCACCCTCGTGACCCCAAATCTGACGTGATTGATGCGGATTACGTCGAGGTTCCCCCTGAATCGAACGAAAACAGGGGCCCGTCCGGGTGGACCAAGCATTGAGGCCAACGGGCCAAGCTGCTACCAGACAGAAAATTTGAATACCCTTGGAGAGTTTCACTATGGCAGAAGAAGAGAAAAAGGCGGCCGAAGCCCCAGCACCACAGATGCGTGTGCTGGGACAGTACATTCGCGACATGTCGTTTGAAAACATTGTCGCGCAAAAAGGTGGCAAGCCCGATATGCAACCAGACGTTCAGGTTCAGGTGAACCTGGATGCGAAAAAGCGGTCGGCTGACAAGCAGTTCGAGTCGTCAATCAAACTGAACATTACCTCTAAAGACAAAGAGAGTGGTACGGTTCTTTTCGTTCTCGAAGTCGATTATGTCGGCCTGTTCTTCATCGACAATATTCCAGAAGCGCAAATGCATCCGTTTCTGTTGATCGAATGCCCCCGCATGATATTCCCATTCCTGCGCCGGGTGGTCAGCGACATCACCCGCGACGGTGGGTTCCCGCCGCTCAATCTGGAAACTATTGATTTCGTTTCTCTTTATCGAAATGAAATTGCCAAGCGTCAGGCAGCAGGCACACCTGCGGACGCCCCAATCAACTAGGTATATGTATAATGACGAACCCGGCGGGTGGCTGCCGGGTTTGTCAATTGGGCCAGAGCGTTGCATCACCAAGTTTGGCGACGAATGCATCATGCGCCGCACGCTCTGCATCCGAAATGCGGGGCTTCAACGGGATCGGACGCGCGGTTGGCGTCCAGGCGGATTCAGATTTCGCAGCACTGGCCTGAGCCGTCCCGGTCGACAGACCAAAATCCGGTTGCCGACCCCCGATCAACTCAAGATAGACCTCGGCCAGTATTTCGCTGTCCAACAGGGCACCGTGTAAGGTGCGCGCCGCGTTATCGATCCCAAAGCGGCGGCAAAGCGCGTCAAGAGAAGCCGGCGAGCCGGGAAAACGGCGGCGCGCGATCTCAAGCGTGTCAATGGCCTGATCCATGGGCAGTTGAGGCAATCCCAGCCATTTGAGTTCGGCATTGAGGAATTTCATGTCGAACGCCGCGTTGTGAATGACCAGCTTGGCGTCGCCGACGAAATCCAGAAATTTCTGACCAATTTCGGCGAACTTTGGCTTGCCGCGCAGGAAGTCGTCGCCGAGGCCATGAACTTCAAAGGCTTCTTGCGGCATTGCCCGTTCAGGATCGATGTATTCATGGAATACGTTATCGGTGGGTACGTGTCGGATCAGCTCGATCGCACCAATCTCAACGATGCGGTCGCCCGAAAACGGGTCAAAGCCTGTGGTTTCCGTGTCCAAAACGATCTCACGCATTGTGCAGCCCTGCCCTGATGTGGTTCACGATATCCTGCACCTGCGCATGCGCATGCTCAAGGGTATCGGTTTCGATTACATAAGTTGCCCGGGCACATTTTTCCGCAGTTGGCATCTGCTTGTCCCGGATCGAAAGAAATTGTTCGCGTGTCATTGTTCCGCGCTCCAACACACGGCGTTCCTGGACATCTTCGGGGACGTAAACGCAAGCCGTTGCGTCCATTTGTTTGTCGCCACCTGTTTCAAATAAAAGCGGAATGTCAAAAACGGCTATATCTGCCTTTGTATTCGCGAAGAACGCATCGCGATCCTGGGCGACCAAGGGATGCACGATCGCTTCGATCCGGACCAATGCAGAAGGATCCGTCGAAATAATGCGTTTAAGCATGGTTCTGGAAACTGCACCGTCGACAATCGCGCTTGAAAATGTCTCTTTCATGGGCCCAACGGCAGCCCCTCCGGTGGCGTATAGACGATGAACTGCAGCATCGGCATCCCACAAATCGCACCCCAGATCGACAAACATCTTCGCGGTTGTCGATTTGCCCATGCCGATTGACCCGGTCAGGCCCAGTTTGAACGTCATCGCAAAGCAGCTGCGCGCGTCGCGCTGTCCACAGTCGGACGCGTGCCAAACCAGCGTTCAAACCCCGGTACGGCCTGGTGCAGCAACATGCCCAGCCCATCGACGGTCAAACAGCCTGCTTCCTCTGCAGCAGCCAGGAAACTTGTGCGCAACGGAGTATATACCAAGTCTGTCACAACCGTCCCACCCCGCAATCCATCCAGCGGAATCCGCATCTCCTGTTTGCCGATCATACCCAATGCCGTCGTGTTCACGACAAGTGCGGAATCCTCAAGAATATTGCCGGCATGCACCCAGTCGATGACCGTCACCCGATTGCCAAAGTCTGCGGCCATCTTTTCCGCGCGAATACGGGTTCGATTGGTGAGCAGCACCTCTGGCACGCCTGCATCCAGCAACGAGGCAACAACCGCACGGGCCGCGCCACCCGCACCAAGAACTGTTGCCGGGCCGGACCTGGGATTCCAGTCCGGTGCCCCTGTTTTCAAGTTCTCAAGAAATCCATAACCATCTGTATTATCGGCATGTATCTTGCCATCTGGTCGAAAAATCAGCGTATTTGCCGCGCCAATCAGGGTGGCGCGGTCCGTGACCAGATCCGCCATCTCCAAAACGTTCTCTTTATGGGGAATGGTGATGTTCACGCCGACAAAACCCGCTTTGGGCAAAGCCGTCAAAACCTCGCGCAGGTCGGACGATTTGACATCCATCGGGACATAGGCACCTGCAAGCCCGTAGGTTTTAAGCCAATGACCATGGATTTGAGGCGACCTTGTATGGGCAATGGGCGTACCTATCACGCCGGCCAGCGGAATCTTGTCTGTCATAGCTTGCGGCTCATTATCCCTCGATCACCCCGCGTAGCGTCAAAAACGCCAGCAATTCCAAAAGTGGCATACCCAGCACGTGAAAGTAATCCCCTTCGATGCTGTGAAACAGACGAACACCCTCTGCTTCGAGCTGATAGGCGCCAACACAATGCTGAATTTGGTCCCAATTTCGATCAACATAACTTTCGATATAAGCGTCAGAAACATCACGCATCCTGAGACGCACCTGACCAATGTGGCGCCAGATCGGTTTGGCCTCGTGATAAACGACAGCCGCTGACAACAAGGCGTGCCGCTGCTTTCGCAGTGCCGTCAACTGCTCTCGGGCTTCCTTGCGATCTTGTGGTTTCGATAGGAGTGAGCCACCGAAGGACAATACCTGGTCACATCCTATGACCATGGCGTCGGGATGTTTGTCCGCCACTTTGCGCGCCTTCGCTTCCGCCAGTGCATCCGCGATGTCCCGTGGTAAGGCTTCGTCCGCTCGCAATGCTTCCTTAATGCTTTGTTCATCAATCCGAGGGATCATCTGTTCAAACGTCAAACCTGCGTTGCGCAGCAACTTCGCCCGAATGTCGGAACCGGAGGCCAGAATGAGCGGGACAGTCATGTGGGTAACCCTGTGTAGCGCCAAGAACAGCGGCTTGAGAGGTCAGGGATAAATCAGC
>CAYGQZ010000236.1:0-1464 GCA_964352055.1 uncultured Rhodobacterales bacterium | reverse complement strand
AAGAAGCGGCAAAAGCGCTTAATCCACAGAAAATCAGCCCTCTACTTCATCATCATCTTTTCTATTTTCTTTATTTATTATTAGGGTGAGCCCGAACCTAAGGCATCACTCATGTACGATCTGATCATCACACTTTATCCTTGGATCAAGGCTTTTCACATCATGTCTGTGATCGCCTGGATGGCAGCGCTGTTTTATCTTCCAAGGCTCTATGTGTACCACGCAGAGCAGGTTGGCCTTGAAGGTGAAACACATCAACTGTTTCAGACCATGGAATACAAACTCCTCAAGGTGATCATGAACCCCGCGATGATTGCAACCTGGGTGTTTGGTATATGCCTGGTGATGATCCCAGGTGTCATTGACTGGGGTGCCATTTGGCCTTGGACCAAGCTTGCAGGCATTTTGGGGATGTCGGCCTTTCACGGATGGCTGGCAGGGCAACGCAAGGCGTTTGCGGCGGGCGGGCCGATCAAATCCGGACGCGGTTACAGGATGATGAACGAAGTGCCCACCTTGCTGATGGTCCTGATTGTTTTGTCTGTCGTCGTGAAGTTCTGAAAAGATTGACTCGGCGGGATTGTATCCTTATCTGCGGGGAAGCGCCCCATTCGGGGATCGGCACACAGCCAACAATCCACATAGAAACGCACCGCCTCATGTTTGGCGGTTTACGAGTATTATCATGACAACAGAACGCCTCGCCCTCGCTGACCTCAAAGCGCAAAGCCCCAAAGTCCTTCTGGATATGGCGGAAGAGCTTGAGATCGAAAACGCCTCGACCATGCGCAAGGGCGAAATGATGTTCCAGATCTTGCGCGAACGTGCGGATGAGGGGTGGGAAGTATCCGGTGATGGTGTGCTCGAGGTCCTCCAGGACGGGTTTGGCTTTTTACGCTCGCCTGAGGCCAACTATCTTCCGGGTCCGGACGACATCTATGTCTCTCCAGAAATGATCCGCCAGTATTCGCTGCGCACCGGCGACACGATCGAGGGTGTGATCAAGGCACCTGACGACGCGGAACGCTATTTTGCCCTGACCAACGCAACGCGGATCAACTTCGAAGATCCTGAACGGGTCAAGCACAAGATCGCGTTTGATAACCTGACACCGCTGTATCCGGACGAGCGGATGACGATGGAAACGGATGACCCTGCAACCAAGGACAGATCGGCCCGTATTATCGATCTGGTATCGCCAATCGGGAAGGGGCAGCGGTCGTTGATCGTGGCACCTCCGCGGACAGGTAAAACAGTTCTGTTGCAGAACATCGCAAGCAGCATCGCCAAGAACCATCCGGAATGTTACCTGATCGTCTTGTTGATCGACGAACGTCCAGAGGAAGTCACGGATATGCAGCGCTCTGTGAAAGGGGAAGTTGTAAGTTCCACCTTTGATGAACCTGCAACACGTCACGTGGCCGTTTCAGAAATGGTAATCGAAAAAGCGAAACGTTTGGTCGA
>CAYGQZ010000235.1:0-6693 GCA_964352055.1 uncultured Rhodobacterales bacterium | reverse complement strand
GGCCCAGATCTTGACCGCCGTCAGTTGCGGGTGGCGCATCTTGCCGCGCAGCCGTCCCGTTGTGGCCGACATGCCATATACGAAAAAGGCTACCAACATCAGCAGGTTGTTGATGTGCACCATGAAACTGGGCGGATACCAGACATTGATGAACGGCGCCCAGCGATAGCCATAGATCATCGCCACCAGGCTGATCACGATCGCCACCGCCACAGCGCCCTTGCCGGGATCGCCAAGTCTGGCGCGCAGATCAGGGGCCAGTCGTTTGAAGTAATGGGCCAGTGTCCACAGGATCAGGCCGAGGATCAAAAGGGTCATGTCGTCTACTCCTTTGCAAGCGCCGCAATCGCTTCGGCCTTGGCCAAAGTTTCGCGCGCGGTCACGATGTGCAGATTCTCCACAATTCGTCCATCCACGACGGCCACACCCTGCCCCGCGGCCTCGACCTCTTCAAAGGCCGCTATCTGGCGGCGGGCCAGGTCAATATCGTCCTCCGAAGGGGAAAAAACCATATTGGCCCCCGCGATCTGGGCCGGGTGAATCACCGTCTTGCCGTCAAATCCCATGTCCCGCCCCTGCGTGCATTCCACAGCCAGGCCTTCCTCATCCTTGAACGCGTTATAGACGCCATCGACGATGGCCAGCCCATGGGCCTTGGCGGACAGCAGGCACAGGCCCAACCCGGTCATCATCGGCAGGCGGTCGGCGCGAAAGCGAGTCTGCAATTCCTTGGCCAGATCATTGGTGCCCATGACCATGCCCTGCAGCTTCGGGTGCGCCGCAATCTGTGCCGCGTTCAGCATGCCCAACGGGGTCTCCATCATAGCCCACAACGGTGTGTCGCCGGTGATCTCGACCAAGGCATCCAGATCGGCCGGGGACGAGACTTTGGGCAAAAGGATCGCGTCCGCGCCCATCGCCTGCGCGGCCTGCGCATCCTCGGCCCCCCACTCCGTGTCTAGGCCGTTGATCCGCACAATCCGCATCCGCGCGCCATAGCCTCCCGCAGCCAATGCCTCTGCCAGCGTGGCCCGCGCGGCCTCTTTTTCGTCCACAGAAACAGCATCTTCGAGGTCAAAGATTATCGCATCCGCAGGCAGGCTGCGGGCCTTTTCAAGGGCGCGAAGCTTCGAGCCGGGGATATACAAGACAGAGCGTAAAGGGCGGGCAAGGGCCATAAGGACCTCCTCGTAAGTCATAAAGTTGCGCGCTTTGGGGCATTTATTTGCAGATAGTTCAAGGCCTGATTGCCGCATTGCAGCAAATTGCAGCATTTTCGGGCCATGAATCGCATCGTCTCCCCCGATCGTGCGGCCCGTTAACCATTATTTCAGGCTCAAAGCGCAGGATTTCAGCAGTCCAAAACCTCCGGGAGGGCCGTTTCAGCAGGGCCGCTGAACAGTTTGACGGAAAACAGAGGTCGCGGACACCAGATGAAACCGGCGCTGCCCGGTCATCGCCGGACTTTCCGGCCAGGCCAGATGATCAGAGGTGATGCCTTTTGCTGCGAAAGGCTGAACAAGATGACACAGACACAAACGTTTTTGAGCATGACAGCACTTGCTGCCGCCACGGTTTTGACGGCCGCGACTGCGCACGCGCAACAGGCCCGCAATTGCGGCCCGCGCGAATTGGTGGTGAACCGCCTGGCAGAAGGATATGGCGAAACCCGTCAATCCATGGGCTTGGGCGCAAACAACGCGGTGATCGAGGTTTTTGCCTCGGAGGAAAGCGGGACCTGGACCATTCTGGTGACATCCCCCAATGGCACCTCCTGCCTTGTGGCCAGCGGTCAGGCCTTTGAAACACTGGCCGAAGCATTGCCCGCAAAAGGCAGCGATGCCTGAAACGGACTTACCCTAAGAACTCGCGGGCAAGAGCCCCGTAAGGCGTACCCTCGGTACGCCATTTTTTTGGATTGTGACCATTAACGCGCCGAAGGCTTCAGGTCAGCCCGTCCCAGATCAGCTTTGTTCCCGTCAAGCTCAGCAAGATGTAAGTCAGCAGGAAAAAAGCGCGCTCCGGCATCAGATGATGCGCTTTGACCCCCACCCAAACACCGAACAGCGCAAAGGGGGCAAGCACCAGATTGGCAAGGCCCGTCTGAGCCGTGAACATGCCCAGAAATGCATAAGGCACGAATTTCGCAATATTGATGATCCAGAACGCCAACACCGTACTGGCCTGGTATTCGGTCTTGGTGGGCCTCAGGGACAACAGGTAAACAGCCGCCGGTGGCCCGCCGGCGTGACTGACAAAGCTGGTAAATCCTGCCACCAGACCGGACAGCACACCGGCCCAATCTGGCAGCGTGCGTGACGCCGCGCGGATCCGGCCTGTCCGCTGGGCAATCTGCCAGAGCACAAAACCGACCGAAATCAACCCGATCAGCACCCGAAACACATCCGCATCCGCCCGCGCATAAAGTGCCGCGCCGATCGCCACGCCCGGCATCCCGCCCAGAATCAACAGCACCGAGGCGCGCAGGTTCCACTTGCCCCAGTAGGATCGCAAAGCGGCAAAATCCATCAGCATGAGCATCGGCAACATGACGGCCAGCGCGAGGCCCGGCTCGACCACCAGGGCCAGAATCGATGCCGCGGCAAAGGCGGCCCCCGACCCGAACCCGCCTTTGGAAATTCCTGCAAAAATGACAGCTGGCGCGGCGATTGCAAAAAACTCGAATGTCAGATCCAGCATGGCTGAATGTCCCGAAAACCCCGCATTCGTACCCCTTTAGACTGACCAGTGCAGCCGCGCCAGTGCGCAAACAATCAACGTGCCGCAGCGCAGCACCCTTGCGCCAACGCCAGGTTCGGGCTACGCACCGCGCCAGCAAAAACCTCTACAGCGGAGAATTTCACCCATGGCCAGACCAAAGATTGCCCTGATCGGCGCCGGTCAGATCGGCGGCACGCTCGCTCACCTTGCAGCTATCAAAGAGCTGGGCGACGTGGTCCTGTTCGACATTTCCGAAGGCACGCCCGAAGGCAAAGCCCTCGATATCGCCGAATCCGGTCCCTCCGAAGGCTTTGACGCCAAGATGAGCGGCACCCAGGACTACGCCGATATCGCGGGCGCAGATGTCTGCATCGTCACCGCCGGCGTGCCGCGCAAGCCCGGGATGAGCCGCGATGACCTTCTGGGCATCAACCTCAAGGTGATGAAATCCGTGGGCGAAGGCATTGCAGCCCACGCGCCAAACGCCTTTGTCATCTGCATCACCAACCCGCTTGATGCGATGGTCTGGGCCTTGCGCGAATTCTCGGGTCTGCCCCACGAGAAAGTCTGCGGCATGGCCGGTGTTCTGGACAGCGCCCGGTTCCGCCACTTCCTCGCCGAAGAGTTTGGCGTGTCCATGCGCGACGTCACTGCCTTCGTTCTGGGCGGTCACGGCGACACCATGGTGCCGCTGACCCGCTATTCGACCGTCGCGGGCATTCCCCTTCCCGATCTGGTCGAGATGGGTTGGACCAGCCAGGAAAAACTGGACGCCATCGTGCAGCGCACCCGTGATGGCGGTGCCGAAATCGTTGGCTTGCTGAAAACCGGTTCGGCCTTCTATGCACCTGCCACCTCCGCCATCGAAATGGCCGAAGCTTATCTCAAGGACCAGAAACGCGTGCTGCCCTGTGCGGCTTATGTCGATGGCGCATTGGGCCTCAAGGGCATGTATGTCGGCGTGCCCACCGTGATTGGTGCGGGCGGTATCGAAAAAGTCATCGACATCAAGATGACCAAAGAAGAGCAAGCCATGTTCGACAGCTCGGTCGCGGCGGTCAACGGTCTGGTCGAAGCCTGCAAGGGCATCGACGACTCGCTCGTCTGAACCGAGTATCCATCCTGACACTCCGCAAACAATGAACGCGGTGACACAGGCCAGACAATGCAAAAAAGGGCCAGGGTGTAAGACCCTGGCCCTTTTTTGCATCCGTGAAGACCGCACACGCTTCGGCAACAAGCGATGTCGCATCGGAAACCAGAACGGCAGTCTTACCGATCGGCTCGCCCTTCAATCCGCACCACTCAGTAACTCAGCCAACCAGGGGTTTCGGGCCTTCACATCCGCATCAAACGCCGCCGCACTCAGATCCGGGGCGGACGCCCCCAGAACAACGCGCGGATCAAACGGCACATGCGCAAGCAGATCCATCTCTGCCAGCCGATCGCGCCGCTCCGGCATCAGGGCAAAGAGCTTGGCGTGCGCCTGTTCCAACGCCCGCACCGTCTCGCCCTGCGCCAGCATCCACTCGATCTGCGCGGCCCGATGTGGCTGCAGGACAACCTGCTGCACCTCCGGCGGGTTCAACCGATAGCGCAGCGATTTCATCGCCCAGTGCAACGGCGTCAGCCCGTCAAAATGCAACAACCGAGCCGTCCGGGATACCTGTTTGGGCGCACGTTTCCACCGGTTCTGGCCCCGAATGGTCGCATTGTGCAAGCCGGACCGCAGACCCTGCCCGACGGCCACAGCGCTTTTGCCCGCTCCATGTGAATACTGACCGCGCTTCATGAAAGGGGCAAATTCTCCGAAAGCGACGCGTGCGTCTGCCTCGGTCAGGTCAGACGAGGCGCGAAATGCACCTGCAAATATGTCATCGGCAAATCCCTGCGCGGGAAACAAGCGCTCCAGGACCGGCAGGTTCAATTCGGTCCGTCCGCGCCCCAACGCAGCAAGCTCGGCCCGCATATCGCCATCCTGCCAGATGAATTCATCCGCATCGATGTGAAACAGCCAATCCGCGGCCGTGACACCTTGCGCGGCATTGGCGTTCAACGTCTGGCGGCGCATTTGCGATCCGGGCCGGCCCTTGCGCCCATTCAAAGTGCGCCAATGCGCGGGGGTGCACAAAACGACATCACATCCCGCGATGCCGCGCAGGCCAGCGGCCGCCAGATCATCGGAATCATCAAGATAGACGTGCACGGCGCTGGCCCCCGTCGCGAGGTGCCAGAGCACATTGGTCTGTACCAGGGCCTGCGGCTCGCAAACGGTCATCACCACGGCCCACGTGACGGCCGCATCCTGTCCTGTTAGCGCCTGTACCGTTTCGCCCACCCGATTCCCTTTTCATAGCCCATCGCAAATTTTGTGATCACACAAAAAAATGTGTGATCACAAAATGTGGATTTACCTCCCCAAACCCCATACTGCGGCATCTTAACCATTTACGTGGCTTCAATACTTTGTCGAATAGGGACGAACCTGACGCTCTTATACGGGACCGAACTGACATGAACATCCATGAATACCAAGCCAAAGCCCTCCTGCGCAGCTACGGGGCTCCGGTCTCGGACGGGCGCGTCGTCCTGCGGGCCGAAGACGCCAAGACAGCCGCAGGGGCGCTTGATGGCCCGATGTGGGTGGTCAAGGCGCAGATCCATGCGGGCGGTCGCGGCAAGGGCAGCTTCAAGGAATCGGACGCAGGCGACAAGGGCGGTGTGCGCCTGACCAAATCGGTCGAGGAAGCCGCCGAAGAGGCGAAAAAGATGCTGGGCCGCACGCTAGTGACCCACCAGACCGGCCCCGTCGGCAAGCAGGTCAACCGGATCTATATCGAAGACGGCTCGGGCATCGAAACCGAAATGTACCTTGCTCTGCTCGTGGATCGCCAGACCAGCCGCGTCAGCTTTGTCTGCTCGACCGAAGGCGGTATGGACATCGAAGAGGTCGCCGCATCGACACCTGAAAAAATCCTCAGCTTCTCGGTTGATCCCGCCACGGGCTACCAGGCGTTCCACGGTCGCCGCATCGCCTTTTCGCTGGGCCTTGAGGGCAAACAGATCAAGCAATGCGTGACATTGATGGCCCAACTCTACAAAGCCTTCATCGAGAAGGACATGGAGATGCTGGAGATCAACCCGCTGATCGTAACCGACAGCGGTGATCTCAAGGTGCTGGACGCCAAGGTATCGTTTGACGGAAACGCCATGTACCGCCACGCCGACATCAACGAACTGCGCGACGAGACGGAAGAAGACCCCAAGGAACTCGCCGCCTCCAAATACGACCTGAACTATATCGCGCTCGACGGAGAGATTGGTTGCATGGTCAATGGTGCGGGCCTTGCGATGGCGACCATGGACATCATCAAGCTGTATGGCGCCGAGCCTGCCAACTTCCTCGATGTGGGCGGTGGTGCGACCAAGGAAAAGGTGACCGAAGCATTCAAGATCATCACCTCCGACCCGCAGGTCAAAGGCATCCTCGTCAACATCTTCGGCGGCATCATGCGCTGCGACGTGATCGCCGAAGGCGTTGTGGCCGCGGTGAAAGAGGTTGGCCTGAAAGTGCCGCTGGTCGTCCGGCTTGAGGGCACGAACGTGCAGCAGGGCAAGGACATCATCAACAACTCCGGCCTTGACGTGATCGCCGCCGACGACCTCAAGGACGGCGCTCAGAAGATCGTGAAAGCGGTCAAGGGCTGAGGCCAAAATGCGTGTTCCGGCTCGCATAAGTGGTCTGGTGTGGTTGGTGCTGGCGACAGCGGCGACCGCACAGGCCATTGATGTGCCCAAGACATTCCAGACGTTCGACCGCTTCTGCCGTCCCGCCCTCGTCGGGCTGGACGCATTCAAAACGGTCGCCGCGGTGCCGGGCCCCAACGGTGAAAAAGTGTTTTCCGCCTCTCCCGACGGGCATTTCATCACGGCACAAACCGGCGTTGACGATTTCATCGTGCTTGCTGAATT
>CAYGQZ010000234.1:0-6755 GCA_964352055.1 uncultured Rhodobacterales bacterium | reverse complement strand
CAACGCAGGCGCTTCTTTGGCGGCGGGAGGAACCAACGGCTTAGTCTGCTCGCCGATGTATTCACCTGCTTCGCGCAAGGCAGGAAGGTTTCCAGGATACGCGCCGCTTCCCGGACGGAATGACGCGCCCCAAGTTCGGCGTGAAGGCGTCGCAGTTCCGGGGTCGATCAATCCGGAAGATAGTCAGCGAGAGGCGAAAGCGGTCCGCCCAGGACAACATCGGGTTTTGCATTGCAGGCGCAACGGCGAATGCGCGGCGCTTTGACCTCGAACCTGCCGAAGAGTGTATCGAGCACCCGCGACCGATAATCATGTATGGCGCGGACTCCGTCGTAGTCCGGACAGATCCAGCTGGCTTCGGAAATTTCCTCAATCTGGTCGCGCAGGATCGCATTCTGCAATTGCCCCAGGATGGTCTTCGCATCTTCGAGCAACAACGCCCGGCGAACCAGAGCGCTTTGTGACCTTTACCGCCCACGGCGTAGGCGGGTCTTCGCAGTGGTCATTGCTGTTCCTCGAATATTAGATTCGGCGGCCACCTGATTCCAATTACGATTTTGCCAGCGGTTCATTGTCGGGCGCAGGCGACTAATCCCGCACAATAAATGTGCAGCACTCGATGTTTTTGGAGGTCGTGATATGTCGGAGCTTGTCGCATCAAGAACACTGCATGTCTCTGGTAGATGCAGGATGACTAGGGTTCCGCTCGTATAGGGGTCAGGTCCGAGAGTTATCGCCGCCCACCCACAGGTGGATCGGTACACGGCGGGGCAAAATCCCGGGAGGCTACTGCGCAGGTTTGACCCGCGCTTCGTATTGCTACCCATGCGGTCATTCCATTTTGACACAATGATGGAGACCGAAGATGAAAAAGCTCACAACGCTCACTGCCCTTGCCCTGCTGATGTCCACATCCGCCATCGCACAAGAGCGCACCGAATTCAAAATCGCGTGGTCCATCTACGTCGGATGGATGCCGTGGGGCTATCTGGAAGACAGCGGCATCATGGACAAATGGGCCGACAAATACGGCATTGATGTCGAGATCGTTCAGATCAACGACTATGTTGAATCCATCAACCAATACACCGCAGGACAGTTTGACGGGGTTTCGGCCACCAATATGGATACACTGTCAATTCCGTCAGGTGGCGGCGTGGACACCACGGCGCTCATCGTTGGCGATTATTCCAACGGTAATGATGCAGTGATCCTTAAAGGAGACGGCGATTTGGGGTCTTTGGCCGGAATGCCGGTGAACCTCGTGGAATTGTCGGTGTCTCATTATCTATTGGCGCGGGGGCTGGATTCTGTTGGGCTGTCCGAGGCAGATCTTGAGGGTGTAATTAACACATCCGACGCGGATATGATCGCCGCCTTTGCCACAGACGACGTGCAGGCGGTGGTCACATGGAACCCGCTGGTGTCCGAAATCATGAACGATCCGAATGCGACCAAGTTGTTTGACAGCTCTGATATCCCTGGTGAAATCATTGACCTGATGGTCGTGAACACGGAAACGCTCGCTGCGAACCCTGATTTCGGCAAGGCGCTGGTGGGTGCGTGGTATGAGGTCATGGGGCTAATGGCGACCGGTGACGAAGAGGTTCTGACGGCCATGGCTGAAGCGTCCGGCACGGACCTTGAGGGGTATAAGGCACAGCTGGCCTCCACGGAGATGTTTTACAGCCCCGCCGACGCGGTTGCCTTTACCTCCAGTCCTGAACTGCCCGACACCATGGTCGCAGTTGCCGATTTCCTGTTCGACAAGGGAATCTTGGGCGAAGGTGCGCCGTCGGCTGATTTTGTAGGCGTCGAATACCCTGATGGAACGATCACGGGGGACGAGGCGAATGTGACGTTCCGCTTTGATACGACCTACATGCAAATGGCCGCCGACGGCGAATTGTAAGAGAGATGCCCGCTGCGGGACCCTTCGTGGCGGGCAACTGATATGCGCCTGATCAACCTCAAACCTAGCCGCCCGTTCGCGGTGTTCCTGATGCTGTTGCCCTTTGCACTGGTCTTTTGCGCCTATGCGATCGGATCAGATATCCGGCTGTCCGCGAACCCGCAGGACAAACTGCTGCCCGCGCCAAGCAAGGTCTGGGACACGATGGTGCGTCTGGTCAGCGAAGGCGACAGGCGCACGGGGCGGATCCTGTTCTGGCATGACACATGGGCCAGCCTAAAACGTCTGGGGCTTGGGATTACGATCTCGGCCTCGATCGGGCTGGTTGTCGGGTTGCTGATCGGGTTGTTGCCGCTGGTACGCAGTTTTCTGGCGCAGTTTGTTGCCGTCTTGTCGATGATCCCGCCACTGGCGCTGCTGCCGATCCTGTTTATCGTATTCGGCTTGGGCGAATTGTCCAAAGTGGTTTTGATTGTGGTCGGCACATTGCCATTTTTGATCCGCGATCTGTCCCAAAGGGTGATCGAACTGCCCGAGGAATTGCTGGTCAAGGCACAAACCTTGGGCGCGTCCAGTTGGGTTATCGCGATCCGCGTTGCGCTGCCGCAACTTATGCCGCGGCTGATCCAGTCCGTGCGCCTATCCCTTGGCCCCGCATGGCTGTTCCTGATCGCGGCCGAGGCCATCGCATCCGATCTCGGGCTCGGGTACCGGATATTTCTGGTGCGCCGTTACCTCGCCATGGATGTGATTCTCACCTACGTCATCTGGATCACGATCCTTGCCTTCCTGATTGATTGGTTCCTACGCGCGGCATCCCGTAAATTCTACCCGTGGGCGCAGGAGGGATTATGAGCTTCGTCACCGTCACCGACGTCTTCCAGACCTACGGCGCTCGCCCGATCATTGAACGCGTCAATGTCACCGTGGACGAGGGTGAATTTATCTCGATCGTCGGGGCATCCGGTTGCGGCAAATCCACGTTTTTGCGCCTGCTGCTGGCCCAGGAAACCCCGACACGCGGCAGCGTTAGCATCGCGGGTGCGCCGCCCGCCAAGGAACCCGGCCTTGATCGTGGGGTGGTGTTTCAGAAATATTCCGTCTTTCCCCATTTGACCGTACGCGACAACATCGTCGCGGGCGAAAGCTTCCGGCGCGGCTGGGGGCGGTTTTTCGGGGCCGAGGTTAAGGCCGCGCACGCCCGTGCAGATGACACATTGGCCCGCTGCGGGTTGGATCACGTGGCGGATCAATATCCGGCGACCTTGTCGGGGGGGATGCAGCAACGCCTCGCGATCGGGCAGGCCTTGGCCGCGCGCCCGCGTGTGTTGTTGCTGGACGAACCGTTTGGTGCACTCGACCCCGGTACGCGCCTGTCCATGCATGATTTCCTGACCGAATTACGCGCAGAGACCGGCATGACGGTTTTCATGGTCACACACGATCTGCATGAGGCATTCAAGCTCGGCGATCGTGTGCTGGTGTTTGATAAGCCCCGCTGGGACCCCCACGATCCCAACGCTTACGGCGCCACGATTACTTACGACTTTGACGCCCGCGATGGCGGCATCCCGTTTCAATCCATACAGGAGGATACCCATGTTTTGCAGGCCAACTGATCGGACACGGTCGCACCACCCACGCGACCACACGCATAGCGACATGCGCCACCACCACCCCGATCTGACCAAATTGCGCGGCTGGAAAGCCATGCAAGCCGAAGAAGGCCTGCCCGAAACTGGCTGGGATCAGGAGAAAAAGTGGGCGCTGCGCATGGGGCTAACAGGGTCTGACAGCATCGAGGACAAATCCATCCCGACGTTTGCACGCGGTGAGCTGCCCCACTATGCAGGCATCAACACCTTCCTGAAAGCGCCCTACGCCGAAGACGTCACCGAGGTCGGCGATTACGATGCGACTGTGTTGGGCATTCCGTTTGACGGGGGCACGACCTACCGCGCGGGGACGCGTTTTGGCCCGCAAGGACTGCGCAAGATCAGCGCGCTGTATACGCCCTACAACTATGAAATGGCCGTGGATTTGCGCGAACAGATGACGCTGTGCGACGCTGGCGATGTGTTTACGATTCCGGCCAATATCGAAAAGACATTCGATCAGATTACCCGCGGCGTCAGCCATGTGGCCTCAAGCGGTAGCCTGCCGATTATGATCGGTGGCGATCATTCCATCGGATTTCCCTGTGTGCGCGGGATTGCGCAATGCACGTCCAAGAAAATCGGTATCATCCACTTTGACCGTCATGCGGACATTCAGGAAAAAGACCTTGATGAACGCATGCACACAACGCCATGGTTTCACGCCACCAATATGGAAAACGTGCCCGCCAAGAACCTCGTGCAGATCGGTATCGGCGGTTGGCAGGTCCCGCGTGAAGCGGTGAAAGTCGCGCGCGAGCGGGAAACCAACATCATCACCATGGGCGACATGGAAAGGATGGGCATCGACAAGACCGTGGAAATGGCGCTGGAAATGGCATGGGACGGGGTGGATATGGTCTATCTGTCGTTCGACATCGACAGCATTGATTGCGGATTTGTGCCGGGCACAGGCTGGCCCGAACCGGGTGGGTTCCTGCCCCGCGAAGCCTTAACACTGGTGTCCAAAGTCGCCGCCGAAGGTATCTGCGGCATGGAACTGGTCGAGGTTGCTCCCCCTTATGACCAGTCCGAAATCACCGCCCTGATGGGCACGCGGGTGATCGTGGATGTGCTCGGATCCTTGGTATCATCGGGCAAAATGGGCGCACACAAGCGCCACATGGACAAGCCTGTCACCATCCCCCACGGCGAATTTGAAGGAAAGAGGTGGTCCAATGCCACATGATATCGTCAACGGCCATGTTGGCCACATCGGGCACAACCATCCCCACGACGGCGACCACCTGCACAGTCATATGCCTGATGCGGATCGTGCCGAAGAACTCAAGGTTCTGACGACCCAGTTCATTGAAGGTTTTATCGACGCCAAAGACAAGATGTCCTATCTGCGCATTGCTGGTGTTCCCTTGGAAATGGCAGATCCGGAGGGCGGGCCAACCCTAAAGCTTGTGGACGTGACCTTGACGACCGAATGGCAAGTTGGCACCGCTTCCCCGTCGTTCGGGTCACAAGAGCTCAGCTATCTACCTTATCCCGGCCCGATGGTCACGGAACGCACGAATATGGGGCTAGTCTACGTCTCATTGCACGTCAAACACGTCGAAGACTTACGAAATTTCATGAAAAACCACAAAGCCGCGGGGGCAGACGCGTCATGAAGCAGGCGCTCATCGCGGTTATCATCTTCTCGGCCAGTCCTGCATTCGCGCATCACGAGGTGATTGTCGCCACATCCATGATGCCAATTTGGCCTGCCTTAGTTGCAATCCTTGGTGCGGCCTTTGATGCATGGAAACGGGCAAAGAAAATGGCAAAGGACAGGCGTTACAATTGCTGAGCAAGGAACGAGAGCTCCGTACCCATACTTACGCTTCCCGAACTTAAGAAGCGGCCGTTCGTCTCATGGAGACGATTGCCTGCTTTGTCTGAGGTTTGTGGCTGCTGTCAGCGCAAGCTGCAGCGGCGATAAACCTGACAAGGAGGAAAGCGCGGGCTGTTTTGGAGCTATGGGGATTGTGGGTTACGGCTGCATTGATCGACAAGCAAAATGCACGACTGCATGACAACAGACGGCGCAGATAAGACTGTTTTCCCGACACGAGATGGCCGACTGGCTTTTTTTTCTGTCACCACCGGCCCAGTTTAGCTGGGATTTTGGGGAGATGGCCGCAGTGACTGGTCCGGCAGCTGGGTATCGCAATGTCGGGTGTGGTGGTTGGATCATGCGGCATCCTCCCATGGCGGGGCGCGGGATTTGGGAGATTGGCCGCGCAGAAAGGTCTCAATGACGATCATGGCGCCACCGCATTTGGGGCACGGCTGGTGCGAGTGCGGATCGACGGGCTCGTCAGTTTTGATTTCGCTGGGAGGCTGATCTGGCTCTGGCTCCGCATCGAGCAAGCCCCTGATCTTCTCGATCCTGTCACGTCGGATGCCATTCGCGAGGAAGCCCGTGTGTCGGATGCGATGGAAGCCGGAGGGCAGAACGTGGATCAGGAACCGGCGGATGAACTCGGCCGTGGGCAGGCGCATGACCTTCATGCGGTCACCGCGCTTGATGCGGTAATCCTTCCACCGGAAGGCCACGGTGCCGGCATCCGCGCTGACGAGGCGGTGGTTCGAGATCGCGACACGGTGCGTGTAACGACTGAGGTAGGCAAGAACTGCCTCGGGTCCGCCGAATGGGGGCTTGGCGTAGACGACCCAGTCGACCTTGCGCAGCGGCGCGAGATGGGCGGCGAATATGTCGGGGTCGGCCAGTTCCGACAGATCGCCGAAGAACGCCATCTTCCCGGCTTTGTGCAATCTGGCCAGCCCTTCGAGAAACAGACGCCGAAACAGCCTCGACAAGACCTTCACCGGCAGGAAGAACCCCGGGCGGCAGGCGATCCACCGGGTGCCATCTGCCGACAGCCCGCCACCTGGCACGATGACATGGGCGTGCGGGTGATGGGTCATCGCCGAGCCCCATGTGTGCAGCACGCTGGTCATGCCGATCCGGGCGCCGAGATGCTTCGGATCGGCAGCAATGGTCAGAAGGGTCTCTGCGGATGCCTTGAACAGCAGACCATAGACCGCAGCCTTGTTTTGATGCGCGATGTCCGCGATCTGAGCCGGCAGGGTAAAGACCACATGGAAATACTCGACCGGCAGAAGGTCCTCGATGCGCGCCTGCATCCATTCCCGCGACGCGGCCCCTTGGCACTTTGGGCAATGCCGGTTGC
>CAYGQZ010000233.1:0-6822 GCA_964352055.1 uncultured Rhodobacterales bacterium | reverse complement strand
GTGTCTGCAAGCATCGCGCAAATCTCGGCATCCGCCGCCATGCTGGCCGTCCCGACAGTATCGGCATCACATTGATAAAATTGGCGAAAGCGGCCCGGTCCCGGCTTTTCATTGCGCCACACCGGTCCCATCGTAAACCGGCGATAGGGGTTGGGCAGATCGTTGCGATGCTGGGCATAAACGCGGGCCAGCGGGGCGGTCATGTCATAGCGCAGGGCAAGCCAGTCTCCGTCCTCTTCCTGCCAGGCAAAAACGCCTTCGTTCGGGCGGTCCACATCCGGCAGGAACTTTCCCAAAGCCTCAACAGTTTCGACCGCACTCGATTCCAGCGCGTCAAACCCGTAGCGATGATAGACCCCGGCGATCGTCCGCAACATCTCGGTGCGTTCGGTCACGTCCTTGCCGAAATAATCTGCAAAACCCTTGGGCGTCTGGGCCTTGGGGCGGGGGGTCTTCTTGGGCTTGGCCATCGTGCCACTCCGTTTGATCTATGCGGGCGGGATAGCCTAGGCCGTCGGGCGGAGCAAGGCACACATCGGACTTGTCAGGCCCGGGTCAAAGGTCCACATGTCGGTCAGGAGACAGACATGCAAAAACTCGAAGAACAGATCGCCCACCTGATCCGCACCGTCGATGACCTGTCGGACATCGTTGCGCGCCAGGAAAGCGAAATCGCGATCCTCACACGGCGGGTTCAGTTGTTGATGGAACGCGAGGGCGCACGCGAAGCACAAGGCGGTGGCGGCGTGGTGGTCGGGGACGAACGGCCACCCCATTATTGACCCGATGCGCTTGTATCTTGGAAAGGAGCCTCCGGCGGGGATTTTTTAGAACAGAGAAATCAGGACCGGGTCCGGCTCTTGATCAGCGGGATCAAGAGCCTTCTCCGTTCACACAAGCTGGCATCCCTGCTGCCTGCGCTCTGAAAGACAATCGCGTTAAGGTTAATATCTGGTAAGCGGGTCTGCTTCTCTGTTCTAAAAAATCCCCGCCGGAGGCTCCCACACTCTCAACCCGCGGCGTCTAGGGGGTCTTGAGCGAGGCCGCCAAAACACTTCCCTCGTGGAGCAGCATATCCGCCCACCGTGCGTTCTCGGTGAAATTTTCATATGCGCTCACGAACACCGTTGTTTGCTCGAGCCTTGAAATTCGCGGCCCACAGGGTTTGGTGCGCGCCACACCGCAGACCTGCGACTTGATCACCTCATAGGCTTTGTCCGTCGTCGAATAGGGATATTCCTTGGCGGGCAGGCCATAGCGCAGCTGTTCGTGCAACTGCGGCGTTCCGAACAATGCCAAGGCGGCCGTGAACTGACGTGGGCAATTGTCCTTGAAGCCTTTCACATAGAAGGTCCGGGGTGACGCGCTGCCCGGCACAGAATCATACAGCTTGTACCGCGCGCCTCTGCGCGCCGCTTGTTCAACAAGTTTGCCGACGTTCTTTCCCTTGGCCTCACAAACCCTCGCGATTTGACCGAAAGGCAAGACTGTTCCCAATGGGACATCCTGCGCATCTGGCCTGTTACGGGCCACCCTGACCGGACCGGGCGGGCCATTTGTTTTCCGGGGTGCCTGGGCACCTTCAGGCACGGGTTCGTTTCGTGTCCCGCCGAACAATCCCGCAAGAATGGGCGTGTCGTTGTTCAGTTCCTCTTCGCTCGGGAGTGCGTTTGCTGCATCATCGAGCGGAATGTCCTCGGTCTCGGACAGACGCTCAATGCTCGCAAGCGGGTCTGCGCAACCGATCAGGGTCGCGAAGAGTGGCAGAACAAGCCAACGTCTGAACATCCCACCCCCCCTGCAACCTGGCCTGGATCTTACGCCAGATCCGCGCGCCGTCCAGTCCGGCGGCCAAACTCCGCCTACATGTCCTGCACTTCGACCACCCCGATAAGCGATTTGATGGCACCCTTTATCTGCGGCGTCACGGGAAATTCGGCCCCCAGATCCATCTCGACTTCGCCGGGAAGACCGTCATCCATCAGGCAAATCGTGATCGGGCCGCGCGCGCTTGCCCGGGCCGCCTCCCGTGCCCCGTCGAGAACCGAGGCCACCGAGGCAAGCGCATCCGGCTGATCCACAAAGATGCGCAAGCCCATCCCGCCGACATCCGCCACCACCGTGTCGATCGCCGCCACGGACCGCCCCAACAGTTTCAACTGATCGGACTCCATTGTCGCCTCGACCGTGACAATCACCTTGGCCCCGGCTTCCAGAACGTCTTGCGACTTTTCCAGGCTGTCCGAAAACAGCGTCACTTCGAAGGCACCCGTCGTGTCTGACATCTGGCAAAAGGCAAACCGGTTGCCGCGCGCGGATTTGCGGATTTGCAGGCCCGCGACCACGCCAGCCAGTTTTGCCACAAGGGGCTGGCTTTCCGCCTTGGCCTGCACCTCATCCAGCGTGATGATCCCCTTGCGTTTGAGCGCGCCCATATAGTCATCCAGCGGATGCCCAGAGAGGTAGAACCCAACCGCCTTGAACTCTTCTCCCAGGCGCTCGGCGGGCAGCCAGTCATCAACGGGTAGTATCCGCGGTTCGGGCAGATCATCCCCGGCTTCACCAAACAAGGAGACCTGATTGCTGGATTTCTGTTCATGAATGGCCGCCGAATATGCGCTTAGCGCATCAAGGCTGTTGAACACGCGTCGCCGGTTCGGATCCAGCGCGTCAAAGGCCCCGGCCCGCGCCAGCATTTCCAGTGGCCGTTTGCCCACCCGCTTCAAATCCACCCGCCGCGCCATGTCAAAGAGTGTGACAAAGAGTTTGTCGCCCCGGCCCGCAACCACCAACCGCATCGCCTCGACACCGACATTCTTGAGCGCGCCCAGCGCATAGACCAGCGCCCCGTCCACGACCTTAAACGTTGCATCCGACCGGTTCACACAAGGCGGCACAAAGGGCAATTGCAGCGCCTTGCGCACTTCTTCAAAATAGACAGCCAGCTTGTCGGTCAGATGGATATCGCAGTTCATGACACCCGCCATGAACTCCACCGGGTGGTTCGCCTTGAGCCAGGCGGTCTGATAGCTGACCACCGCATAGGCTGCCGCGTGGGACTTGTTGAAACCGTAATTCGCGAACTTGTCCAGAAGGTGCCAGACCTCCAGCGCCTTCTCTTCATCAACCCCGTTTTCCTTGGATCCCGCCAGAAACTTGGGCCGTTCTGCGTCCATCGCCTCCTGGATCTTCTTGCCCATGGCGCGACGCAAGAGGTCCGCGCCCCCGAGGCTGTAGCCTGCCATTTCCTGGGCGATCTGCATCACCTGTTCCTGATAGACAATGATCCCCTGGGTCTCGTCCAGAATGTGATCGATCGAGGGGTGCAACGTCTCACGCTCCGACAGCCCGTTCTTGACCTCGCAGAACTTCGGGATGTTCTCCATCGGACCGGGACGGTAAAGCGCCACAAGCGCGATGATATCTTCGATGCAGTCCGGCTTCATCCGCTTGAGCGCGTCGATCATGCCCGAGCTTTCCACTTGGAACACGGCAACGGTTTTGCCTGCGGCATAGAGTTTATAGGACGCCTCATCATCCAGAGGGATGCCGCCGATGTCGTTCTCCATCCCGGCAGCCGGTTGATAAAGCTCGGTGCCGTCCGCGGCGACATGCAATGACCGCCCGGCGCCCAGGATCTGATCAACGGCATTCTGGATGACGGTCAGCGTCTTGAGACCCAGAAAGTCGAACTTGACCAGCCCGGCCTGTTCCACCCATTTCATGTTGAACTGGGTCGCAGGCATATCCGAGCGCGGATCTTGATAAAGCGGCACAAGCGCATCCAGTGGCCTGTCCCCGATCACCACGCCCGCCGCATGGGTCGAGGCATTGCGCAGCAACCCTTCGACCTGCTGGCCGTAGTCGAGCAAGCGTTTCACCACCTCTTCGTTGCGCGCCTCTTCGCGCAGGCGCGGTTCATCTGTCAGGGCCTTTTCGATTGAAACAGGCTTGACCCCCTCGACCGGGATCAGCTTGGACAGGCGGTCCACCTGACCGTATGGCATTTGCAGCACACGCCCGATGTCGCGCACTGCCGCCTTCGATAGCAAAGCGCCAAAGGTGATGATTTGGCCCACCCTGTCGCGCCCATATTTTTCCTGAACATAGCGAATGACCTCTTCTCGGCGGTCCATGCAAAAGTCGATATCGAAGTCGGGCATGCTGACCCGTTCGGGGTTCAGAAACCGTTCGAACAGCAAGGCATAGCGCAGCGGGTCAAGGTCGGTCACCGTCAGCGCATAGGCCACCAGCGATCCGGCACCGGAGCCCCGCCCGGGACCCACGGGGATGTTCTGGTCCTTGGCCCATTTGATGAAGTCGGCAACAATCAGGAAATACCCCGGGAAACCCATGCCTTCGATAATGTCCAACTCGAAGTCGAGCCGCTTTTGGTACTCTTCCACGCTGGCCGCATGGGGGATCACCTTGAGCCGTTCGGCCAAGCCCGCGTTGGCCTGCCTGCGCAGTTCCTGCACCTCATCATCGGCGAATTTGGGCAGGATCGGATCGCGGCGATAGGCCATGAACGCGCAGCGGCGCGCGACCTCAATCGTGTTTTCGATGGCTTCGGGCACGTCCGCAAAAAGCGCCACCATTTCGGCCTGTGACTTGAAGTAGTGTTGCGGGGTCAGCCGCCGACGCGGCTCTTGCTGATCGACATAAGCCCCGTCTGCAATGCAGATCAGCGCATCATGGCTTTCATACATGTCCGGGTGCGGAAAATAGACATCGTTGGTCGCAACCAACGGAAGACCCATGGCATAGGCCATCTCGATAAAGCCACGCTCGGTCAACCGCTCGGCCTCGGGCTGACCGCCCTCACCCGGATGGCGCTGCAACTCGACATAAAGCCGGTCGGAAAATGCGGCGGCCATACGCTCCAGCAGGGCCTCTGCCGCGGGCCGTTGCGCGCTTTGCAAAAGCTTGCCCAATGGTCCCTCGGGTCCGCCGGTCAGACAGATCACATCGGTTGAATGGCCTGCCAGGTCTTCCATCGTGACATAGGGCAGTTCAGAGCCTTCGCGCAGGTACAGGCACGAGTTGAGCTTCATCAGGTTTTCGTAGCCGGCCTCTGATTGCGCCAGCAAAACAACGGGTGCGGGATTCTTTGGGCGTTCACCCGGGCGCGGTGTCACATATTGCAGGTCGACCTGACAGCCGATGATTGGCTGAACCCCTGCCCCGGCCATGCCAACGGAGAACTCCAGCGCCGCAAACATGTTGTTGGTATCTGTCAGAGCGATGGCAGGCATACCCGCCTTGCGCACCAGATCGGGCAGTTTCTTGAGCCGCATGGCCCCTTCCAGAAGCGAGTATTCGGAATGGGTGCGCAGGTGAATGAATCGGGGGGCATCTGTCATGTTATCCAGACTAGGCCCAGCTTGCCCCCATATCCAGTGGTGCAGGAAAGTTATGCACACCAAATCAGCACGTGTGGCGCGCGACGGTCGGCAAGCGCAAGGCTGCCCCTTGCCAATGGTTGCGCGGGCAAAATGCGCAAAAGTGACGTGAAAGCGCGCAATTTCACACGCGCACAACGCGCAAACACACGAAATCAGCCGTGGGCTATTGCTCACAGGGCCACCGCGCCGTTACTAAAGTTCAAGGCTCCGCAGTGGGCCAAGGGGAACGGACAAAAATGACCAAGCCATTGCTTGAGCTGTCAGGAGTGACCAAGGCCTATCCCGGCGTGGTTGCAAATGACTCTGTCAGCCTGTCAATCGCACCGGGCGAGATACACGCGCTGCTGGGCGAAAACGGGGCCGGAAAATCCACGCTGGTCAAGATGATCTATGGGCTGGTCAAACCGGACTCCGGGACCATGCGGATGTTTGGCGCGCCATTTGCGCCAGCGGATCCGCGGACGGCACGGGCCACGGGCGTGGGCATGGTGTTTCAGCACTTTTCCCTCTTTGACGCGCTCAGTGTGGCCGAAAACATAGCCTTGGGCATGGAAAACCCGCCGCCGATGCGGACGCTCGCCGCGCGCATCCGCGAAGTATCGGAAACCTACGGGCTGCCCTTGTCACCGGACCGGGTCGTCGGCGATCTGTCGGCAGGCGAGCGGCAACGGGTCGAAATCATCCGCTGCCTATTGCAGGACCCGAAGCTTTTGATCATGGATGAACCCACGTCGGTGCTGACGCCGCAAGAGGTCGATATCCTGTTTGAAACCCTGCGCAAGCTGAGCGCAGAAGGCACTGCGATCCTGTATATCTCGCACAAGCTGGAGGAAATTCGCGCCCTTTGCGATGCGGCCACGATCCTGCGCGGCGGCAAGGTGGTCGGCACCTGCGTGCCGCGCGACACCTCGGCGCGGGAAATGGCCGAACTTATGGTCGGCAGCACATTGGCCACGCCCAAAAGCGCGACCCATGCCGCAGGCGCGGTTGTGCTGTCGGTCACGTCCTTGTCCGTCGCCTCGCCCTCGGCGTTCGGGATGTCGCTCAAGGATATCTCGTTTCAGGTGCAGGCGGGCGAAGTTTTGGGCATCGGTGGTGTGGCAGGCAATGGACAGGACGAGTTGCTGGCGGTTCTTTCGGGCGAACTGCCCAGCAAGTCCGGAATGGTCCGGTTTCAGGAGACGGACATGGCGGGCATCGGGCCCGAAGCGCGACGCGGCATGGGCGTGTTGGCCGCGCCCGAAGAGCGCCTGGGCCATGCCGCCGCCCCCAACATGTCGCTGACCGAAAACGCGATGCTGACCGGTGCGGCCCGCGAAGGCTTGTCCAAGGGGGGCATGCTGAACTGGCCAAAGGCACAGGCGTTTGCGGAACGGATCATCAAGGAGTTTGACGTGCGCACCCCGGGTCCGGAAAA
>CAYGQZ010000232.1:0-6870 GCA_964352055.1 uncultured Rhodobacterales bacterium | reverse complement strand
TTCTCAGTGGAAATTTGGGAGGCTACCGGGTCACTTCTCAGTGGAAATCAACAGCAAGCAGGAAATGACGTGCTAAAAGGCAATGTTGGTAACGATACGCTCAAGGGCGGTAAGGGCGATGACAAGCTGGTCGGGCACGCTGGCGATGATCGCCTGTTTGGCGGCAGCGGGAACGATCGGTTGGTTGGGTCAGATGGGAACGATTTGCTCAATGGCGGTTCCGGCGACAATAGATTAATCGGCGGATCCGGAGTGGATACGTTCGTCTTCGCGGAGAACGCAACCGGTACAAACACAATCAATGATTTTGACATCACTTTGGATATTCTGAAATTCAACGGTATTTCTGCCGTCGCCGTTAGAGAAGCCGGCGGCAAAAATTCGATTATTGATCTTGATACTGGTGGTCTCATCAAGCTGCTTGGAGCTAGCGCAGAAGAGGCTGAGTTTCTGCTGTAAACGTCCGGTGAAAATGCTCTGGTTCGGGCGACTTGTCTCGCCCGCGCTGCCAATGCCGGAATGATCTGTGTGACGATGGCCAAACCGTCGATACAGTCTGTGAACAGTGTCGACCAAATTGCACTCACGGTAGAGTATTTTACATAATGAACCCTACGCGCGGCTATCCATAGCTTCGACTCCATAAAGGGATATCTTGCTGTCGGACGTCAGTACCGGCACGTCCTCAGATATGCTTTGAGCGACGAGCATCCGATCGAACGGATCCCGGTGATGAAGATCAAGCCTCGAGAGTACGATCATGTGACTGTCCGCGAAACCGATCCTTTCAAAACCAGCTTCAGCCACGGCGAGGCAAACTTGCGGAACATCTGCTTCGAGTTTCCCGAGGTTGGCCTTGATCGCGATCTCCCAAATGACAACCGGGCTAATGATCGGCTCCTCAGACAGAAAGATGCGACGCGATTTTTCCCCTAGCTGATCAGAGTCGATCAACCACCAAAGAAGGGCCTGCGTGTCAATCAGGACGCGCACTTACGATTTGCTTTCAAAGTCTGCCACTATGTCTGGATCCTCATCGTCGAAGTTGTTCGGGATCGTCAGCTGCCCTTTAAGGGCGCCTGGTGCGCGTTTCCCGAACTCGCCATCACTGGGTATCAGTTTGAAACGACCTTGTTTCGCACCTTGACGTGTGATCTCGACTTGAACACCAGCGGCCACCATATCTAGGATCTCGGACAGGCGAGACTTAGCTTCGCGAAGAGTAAATTGCTTTGACATGTACAATCTCCAAACGTGACTACATATATTAAAAGAGGTCGCGTTTGTCAAGAGAGGCGTAATCGATCTTATGTCAAGAGATCTAGGGTCTGCAATACTGATACCATTGGGCGCCCATTCCGCCTTTTTATCACCGCTCGGCAAGATCAAGGACTGGCGCAGGGTCGCAAGCCGCCAAGACAGAACAGTAACCGTCTTCCTCTCCGCTATCGCTCTCGCAGCAACCGTCATATTCTGGTTATGAGTGCTGAGCCTAAGACAAGCCAAAAGCGAAGGTCCGATTTCGCCCTGCGAGGTCAGGAGACCATTCTGGTTGCTAGAAACTCCATAGTGTGACGCAAAGTTAACCCCCGTTTCTGTCTTCAAACGCATATCCCATCGGCCCGTCACGACACATAGGAACGTGCCAAACATCACCGATCTTGCACCTTTATTGGCATAGGGTTGCTGCAAAAAAAGCAATGGTAAACGACATAGGCTGCTGCAATGGTCTTTGGGTCAGGAGGGTGCTTATGCAAGACACCAAAGGACCTAAAGGCTACCATGACGTTGGCGGAGATCACGCTGGCGACATTCCGATGATTGAACTCCCTTGGTTGCATTGGGAAAAGCAAGTCGAAGCCATTCGCGGTCTTCTTGGCGACGGCACACGCCGGATCGTATCCCTTGATGAAGTGCGGCGCGGTTTCGAGAGTTTTGGTGTGGAAAAGTACAACACTCTTTCTTTCTACAGGCGCCGCATGGAGGCCATGACCGATATTTTGATCGAGAAGGGCATTCTTTCCCGCGCGGAACTGGACGCCGCGATTGAAGCCGGAAAGGCGCGTTGGAACGATTTGGATACCAAGACGTGACACGGTTTTCGCCCGGCGATCGGGTTCAGGTTTTGGCGCTTGGCAAAGACGGCCATGTCCGCATCCCATACTACATCAGACAGCAAATTGGGCACATCGTCCAGTATTGTGGGACGTATCTGAACCCTGAGGATCTGGCCATCGGCATAACCTCAAGGCGTGCGGTTGATCTCTACAGGGTGTCGTTTTCACAAGCGCGACTGTGGCGGGACGCGGACATCCCGGAACACGACACACTGGTCATCGAAATCTATGATCACTGGCTGACAAGCGTAGAAGAGACCGCCCATGCCCCATGATCATGGCCACGGAGAACATGAAGCCATCGCCATTGAGAACGACGCGGGAAACATCGAAGCGCAGATTATCGTTGACGCGCTGCAAGAGGTATTGATCGCCAAGGGCCTGCTAACGGCGCATGAAGTCACCGCATCAATTGCAAAACTGGAAAGCCCGGGGGTTCACCTTGGTGCAAGGATTATCGCCAAAGCGTGGACCGAACCCGCTTATAAGGATCGCCTTTTGTCTGACGGGCGCGCGGCGGTGCAAGAGCTTGATATTCCGGTAACCGAAGCCCGCATTATCGTCGTCGAGAATACAGAAAACGTGCACAATCTGATCACCTGCACGCTCTGTTCCTGTTATCCCAGGTCCATTCTCGGGCAACCGCCGTCGTGGTATATCTCCAAGGCCTATAGGGCCCGATCCGTGCGCGAACCACGCCGTGTCTTGGCGGAGTTCGGGCTGCATTTGCCCGAAAGCACTCAACTCATTGTGCATGACAGCAATGCCGACATGCGCTATCTGGTGTTGCCTCAACCGCCTGACGGCGTGGAACACTGCACGATTGCCGATCTGGAGGCACTCATCTCGCGGGATCACCTCATTGGCGTCGCGCGGGACGTGTGATGAGCATAATTCGCGCAAGACAAGGAAACGAGACGGACCTTGAGCGGTTCCGCCAACAGTCTGACCTGTGGGAGCATCGTATCCACGCTCTGGTCGCCCTGTGCGATACAGATGAGGGCAAAACCCACAGCGTCCCCGGCCCGTTGGCTGGCGTGACAGTCGGCGTGAAGGATATCATCGATGTCGCCGGTGTTGCGACGCGTAATGGCAGTGATGCGTGCAAAGATGCCCCCCCGGCCACCAAAGATGCCAGGGTCGTTGCATCGTTGCGCGCAGCCGGTGCGCGGATTGTGGCCAAGACGACAACGACGGAATTCGCATTCACCGATCCCACGGCCTGCCGCAACCCATTTGACCTGTACCGCACGCCCGGCGGGTCAAGCAGCGGTTCTGGCGCCGCTGTCGCCGCAGGTCTGGTCGATATCGGCCTTGGAACGCAGACCGCAGGGTCGCTGTGTCGCCCTGCGGCCTACTGTGGGGTTGTTGGCTTCAAGCCATCTTACGCCGTATTGTCCACTGTTGGCGTTACACCGCTGGCACCCAGTTTTGACAGTGTGGGCATTATCGCAGGAACAGTCGAACTGGCGCGGTCTGCTTTTGCTGCGATGACCACGTCAACGGTTCAAACGCATGATATGTCGTCCCTAACGGCGATCTGCGGTCTTTGGAACACCAGCGTCGTCCCTTACGCCGATACATTAGCTGCGTTTAGTGATGCGGCGGCAGTACTCGCGACCCTCGGCTTGGGGACTGGAAAAACCACTTTGCAGGCAGATGTCGAGCGGATCGTCACAGCGCACAGGACAGTTATGACCTACGAGGCTGCCATGGCACATGGGGCGATACTGTCTGATGCGCGGGCTGATCTGCTGAAGCCGAAATTCTTGGCAGGTTTGCGGTCCGGAACTGCGATTTCATCCGAGGCGGCCGCGCGTGCGGCAGAGTACCTAGCCGAGGCGAAGCGAGCATTTTGGGCAGGCCTTGCTGGTGTTGATGTGGTGTTGACTCTACCTGTGCCGGACGGGCCGCCGCTTATTGACGGCACCACCGGATATCAGGACTGGTTGACGCCCTGGACCGTCTTTGCCGGCCCGCTGATTTGTTTGCCATGGGGACTGGATAGGCTGAAAAGACCGCGCTCTGTCATGCTTTCAGCGCGGCCGGGGCAGGATGCACAGTTGTTATCGATTGCCGCTAAGTTGGAAGACCTGGGCCCGTCGCGCCCCCTGCCCCAAATACCACGCCGCTAGACCCTGAGCCGTACTGTCGCGTCAACTTCGACAGAAGCATTTCCCGGCAGGCCAGAGACGCCAACGGCCGTACGCGCGTGCCAGCCCCGATCCCCGAACAGAGCAATGAAAACCTCGGTCGCGCCATTGATGACTGCGGGACTGTTTGGAAATCCGGACTGACAATTCACGAAACCACCGAGCCTGAGAATGACATCCACGCGATCCAGATCACCGTCGCAAGCTTCGCGCAGCCGATAGATCAGGTTCAGCGCGCAAATCTGTGCAGCCGCGCGAGCGTCCTCAATTCCTTCAGGGGTGTCCTCGACCGGCCCTTTATGCGTGACCTCACCGCCCCGCTCGCAGATCTGACCGGATAGATAGACAACGGCCCCGTCCTTGCGAAACGGTAGGAACTGACCCCGAGGCTTCCAGTCAGGCGGCAGCTCCAGACCAAGATCAATCAGCTTTTTTTCGGCATCCGACGTCATGCCGGGACTGACGTTTGCGCAAGGTATGTGCGCCAATCGCCGAGTGCGGTGATGTCTGTGGCCCCTTTGGTGCCACTCGCTTCGCAAATGAACCCTTTCACAGAAGCCCCATCCGACAATTCGATCGTGCCGATCCCCAACGGCGCAGGGATCCTGGCCATAAATGACCCAAAGGCGGCCGTAGGCAGCGACCATATTTCGAGAGCAATTGCGCCTGTATCGGCTCCATCAGACCGCACCATTCCAGGCCGTTCCGGTGGACCACCTGCGAGGGCATAGAATTTGTAGTTGGCCGCACTCTGCGCCTTGCGCACAAACGTCGCCCCCAAATCGGTCAGTTGCCAATTCAGCGGTAGGCTCGTCATATGAGCGCCACAGACCGCAAGTTCCATCTGATCGGATGGCGCGTTCGGGAGCGGCGTTGGACTGGGTACCCGATGGGAGGTCGCCCCCATGTTGCGAGGGCAATCCTCTTCAAAGCCACGCGCAACGGCGGCCACCGCGGCGTCGTTGCCAGCCGTGGCCAGCAGCGTGACGCTGCCCGGTCTGCCATCGCTGCGCGGTGCCGTCGGCACAGCAATGCCGCACATATCCAAGAGGTTCACAAAGTTGGTGTAGGTCCCGTTGTTGGAATTGGGCGTGATGGGATCTGCGTCCAGATCCGCAACTGAATAGAACGTCGGGATCGTCGGCACACAAAGCATATCCAGATGTTCCAACGTTGGCTCTGCGGCACGTTTCAGATCAGCGAGACGGTAGATCCCATTGAACGCATCGGCAGCCGACATGCTTTCGGCATGGGTGATGATCTTACGCGTCACCGGATGGATCGCGCCTGGATTGCTGGCCAACAACGCGTCGATGACTGTGTAGCGCTCTGCCACCCATGCACCTTCATAAAGCATGCGGGCGATGGCATAGAGAGGCTCAAAGTCGATCGTCTCGATGGTGGCACCTGTTGCCGCCAGCAACGCGACGTCCCGATCAAACGCGTCTTTTTGAACATCATCACCGAAGAACTCAATCGTATCAGCATTCGGCACCCCCACCCGCAAAGGCATTCGCGGCGCTGTCAGTTCTTCATGCGTCAAAGGTTTCGAATATGCATCTGCCGGATCAAACCCCCGCGCCACCGCAAACGCCGCATAAGCGTCATCAACGGTCAATGCAAAAATCGAGATGGTGTCCAGCGTTCGGCAGGCCGGGACAACTCCGCTGGCCGACAAAGCCCCTAATGTGGGCTTGAGCCCAACAATGTTATTGAGTGCTGCGGGCACTCGGCCCGAGCCGGCCGTATCCGTACCCAAAGAGAACGTGACGATCCCGTGCCCGACAATCACGCCAGAGCCGCCCGACGAGCCGCCTGGCACAATTTCAGGATCCACCGAATTCAATGGCGCACCATACGGCGTGCGCACGCCGACAAGACCCGTCGCGAATTGATCAAGATTGGTCTTTCCGATCATCAGCGCGCCCGCCGCCCGCAGCTTGGCAACCACAAAGGCGTCGGTATCAGGCGTGTAAGCATAGGCGGGACAGCCCGCCGTAGTTTCAATGCCTGCGACGTCGATGTTGTCCTTTACCGCATAGGGAATGCCCCACAGCGGCATATCGGGGTCATAAGCTCCAAGGCCCTCGGCCTCGGCGCGCAGGGTCTCGCGGTCGCACAAGTGGATGAAAATCCCGGGGTCATTCGCCGCATCCAGGCGCGCAAAGATCTCATCAATGACGGCAGCAGGCTTTGTGCCAGCGGCATAAGCGCCACGAAGTACAGAAAGCGTGAATGGCAGGTTGGTCAGCATGGGGTCTTCTCCGCGTAGGTGCAGTTAGTTTGTCTTGCGTCGTTGTGGCGGTGCGGGCGCTGCCGCCAGCAACATTTTGGTATAATCACTTCTTGGGTTGGACATGACGTCTTGTGCGGCACCTTGCTCCACGATTTCACCATCTTTCATGACGATCACATGATCGCAGAGCAACCGCACGACGTGTAGGTCATGACTGACGAACAGATAGCTGAGACCCAGTTTGATCCGCAGATCCACGAGCAGGTTCAAAACAACCGCCTGAATGCACACATCAAGCGCTGCCGTGGGCTCATCAAGGATGACGAATCTTGGCTCAAGCGCGACTGCCCGCGAAATGCCAACC
>CAYGQZ010000231.1:0-6872 GCA_964352055.1 uncultured Rhodobacterales bacterium | reverse complement strand
TTCGACAGCGAGTGCTGCGCTGCCTGAATGGTGCCGCCCTGAACGGCCTGCACCAATGCGCCACCGGCACCCAGCTGACCACCCGGAGCAAGTTTCACGTAAACCTTGCCGTTTGTTGCGTTCTGGATGTTTTCCTTGAGATCCAGCTGCATGATCGGATAGCTGCGCGATGCACCCAGCACATAGGCCGTTGCAATCACCATCACGTGCTCGGCTGCTTTTTCGCGGTCGCGCTCTTCGTTTGCGGTTTGTGCGGCGGCCTCGGTCGACCACAGCGTTCCTGCGGCACCGGCAACCATGGCCGCGGTAAAGCCGCCCGTCGCCGTCAGTTTGAGAAAGTTCCGGCGCGCGGCCGAAGCGAGTTCCTTACGTTCTTTATCCAATTGGTTTCCTCCCAAGGATGTCTAGCTGCCGTTCTTGTTGTTGCGGTCAGCTTCGATTTTTAGAATTGCGATGACGAACAATATCGACGCCGCAAACAGAACCAGCATTTCGCCCACATCTCCGAGAAAAGCGCTTCCTGCGAATGCGCCCAGCGCAACGTTTGCAAAGTAAATGACAAAGACGACAATCGAGGCTGTCAGAAACATGTGGGCACTCCTGAATGGTCTGGTTCCGTCTTCAGTGTAAGCGCTTACATGCGATTCATGCAAGCGCTTACATAATTATTTTTCAAACCCTTATCTTCCGGACTATGTTCAAGTAAGTTGCAGGATGATGTTCAGGTTTCCGAATATCGCAGGCGTAGTGAGGGCATATGGGCAAGGACCGAGCCGTTCCGACTTTGGATGACGTCGCCGCCAAGGCGGGCGTTTCGACGGCCACCGTCTCGCGCTGCCTCAATTCGCCCGATCGCGTGATCCAAACCACGCGGGACCGGGTCATGAACGCCGTCCGCGAGCTTGGCTACACTCCAAATTTCGCCGCGCGGGTCATGGCGGCCAAGCGCACATTTACCATTGGTGCGATCATCCCGACCATGGAAAACGCCATATTTGCCAGAGGGTTGCAAGCCTTTCAGGAAGAACTGCACCAGCATGGGTATACTCTTTTGGTGGCAAGCTCCGCCTACCAGCCCGAGGTCGAGGACGAACAGATCCGTGCGCTTGTCGCGCGTGGGGCAGATGGGCTTTTGCTGATCGGCTATGACAGGGATCCTTCAATTTATGCCTACCTCGAACAGCGCGACGTGCCTGCCCTGGTTGCATGGGCCTATTCCGCAGACGACCCCCGCCCCGCGATTGGTTTCGACAATTGTGCGTCCATGTACGGGCTTGCACAAGAGGTGTTGCGCTTGGGGCATCGGAGGATCGCGGTCATTTCCGGCATGACCAAAGGCAATGATCGCGCGGCGCAGCGTTTGAAAGGAATCAGGCACGCCCTGCGAGACAGCGCATGCGACGTCGACCTGGTCAGCATTATCGAAACCCCATACGAGATCGAATGCGGCGCCGAGGCCTTCGGGCAAATCATGAGCCGCCCGGATCGTCCGACAGCTGTGATGTGCGGCAATGACGTCCTTGCCGTGGGCGCTTTGCAGCGCGCGCGCGAACTGGGGATGCGGGTCCCCGAGGATGTCTCGATCACTGGATTTGACGATATCGAACTGGCACGGATCGTCACGCCTGCGCTGACAACGGTGCATGTGCCGCACCGCGAAATGGGTCGGAAAGCCGCCATCGAACTGGTGAATATGGTCGAAAAGAAAAGTCTTGGTACCGCGACGCAACTTCAAAGCTCGCAATGCCTGCGCGGATCCCTCGGCCCTGCCCCAGCGTGATTGATGCGCCCGCGCGGCCTTGGACCAAACCGGACCAAGGTCGCGCCGCACCCCGGTGATGACAACTTCGATGTCCAAGCATTCAGACAGGATCGACGCGATGTTCAGAACAGGGAACAGGCACCCGGGATGTGCCATGGGCAGACCCGGGCAATATCACCCTTGGTCGACTGGTTCAGCTGGCACAGTTCTTGATACCCGATGATCAGGCTGATCCGCTATCGTTCGGCGCGTGATCTGCGGGACGGCGCCTCGCTCCCTCGGCTTTTCACGCGGCACGTCCTTTGCGATACGCCTGGGCTGTCGCTTGTCCATGTCGACAAGCTCCAGATCAGTATCTGGCGCAAGGCGTTTGCAGCTTGGAAACAGGACAAACTGACAATAAACGACATGGCCCGACGGGCCGACCCTGCATCCGTCGATCCGGAAAGTGCACCGGTCAGGCCTCTGATCTGATCTGGTTGATCAACGCCACGATGGCGTTCTTGTTGTTGTCCGTCGCCAACGCGGCAAGCCGTTCCAGAACGTCAAGCGCAGTCGAACGCGCCATCGCATCCCCCATGACATATGCCATGCTGTCCCCCAGGGAGCGGTGAAGCAGGTCCTCGAATGTAATGGGCACTTCCAGCACGTGTTCGGTGGCCAGCACAGCCAATCCCTTGTCCTGCCGGGCAACGGGCGCCAATCCCGCCTCCATCCAAAGCAAACAGTTGATCGCCGTAAAGGGGTCGTTGATGCCGGGCGACATGGCACGGGCCACAATTTCAACAAGTTGTTCCGCCACAAAGACGATGTTCTGGTGTTCCGTTTTCGACAGTCCCAATGCAACAGCATTGCGCAATTGGCTAGATGTGTCCTGATCCGGCGTGTCGCCCGAACCCCAGATGCGCAGAACGGCCCGATTGGGATGCACAAATTCTCCGGGTGGCTCCAGAATCTCGATGACCCAACCCTGCTCCTTTGCGATGTCACTCAACTGGTCCTGGGCAATATTGTGGATATAGCCGGAGGTTCGCAAAAACACATCATGCGATGTCCCTGCTGTTTCCGGCGCGGGCGACGGATCTCGCTCCAGCATTTCGCCAACCTGCCGTGTGAACCTTTGACCCAGCGATGCCACGATGTTCGATGCGCTGATCGTTTCCGGGACATGGTGCACGTGGAAAATCATCACAAACACCGAAAGCAGTGCCAGAACCATTGAAACGATGATCGAAAAATGAGGGACAAATGCTGCAACGTCTTCTTGCGGGCTTTCGATGGCGCGCAACACAAGCATTGCAAAGGTAAAGGTCGAGATCAGAATACCAAGCGACCACTGGTTCCCCCGATCCCGCATGAAGTTTCCGATCAGCCGTGGGCCATATTGACCTGACGCAAAAGACACGGCGAGCATGGTGATGGAAAACATAACACCCGCCACGCCGATCATGGATTGCGCGATCACTGAAACAACCGATCTGGCTCCTTCGGCACTGACAAGGTCATTCATCCATTCGTGCTTGATCCAGGTCAGGTGCGGGTGTCTGTCCACCGCCAGGCAGCCCAGCGCCAGAAAAAGGGTAAAAAGCACAAGAACGGTTGGCACAAACCAATAGCTCGCCCGGATATCGTCAAGGTACTTTTTGATGCGTGCACTGAAGGACATAGTGGCGTGGCCTCTTTCTTGGGGGCCGACAAGTTGGGTTCCGGCAACGGTGACCCGCGCAATCTTGTCCGGTTTAATCGGCTATACGCACTGGAACATAGAGCGGTACGGTAGAAACCGACATCTTGGCAGAGCCATTTTGTACGTCATTGGCATGCGCAATATAGATCAGGGTCTGGTTCGCTTCATCAAAAATGCGCGTGACCCGCACCGACTTCCAGACAATCGAACGACGCTCGGAAAAGACGTTCTCGCCCTCATTGTCCCGCTCGATATCACCGATGGTGATGGGGCCCGTCTGCCTGCAGGACACTGAGGCATTCGAGGGATCCTCGAACCAGTTCCCTTTTTGCAAACGGTCAATCACGCCCCGATCAAAATAGGCAACATGGCAGGTGACGCCCTCGACTTTCGGATCAGCGAAGGCCTCGATCAGGATATCGTTGCCCAGCCAGTCAACATCGACACTGCCAACCTGTTCCGCGACGCCAGCACCCGCTGCGCATCCGAGAAACCCAGCAATGACCAGAGTTTTGAAAGACATCTTTTTTCTCCTGAGAACGAAAGACAACCGCCGAGGCGCGTTTTGGTTCCAGGATCAGTTTTGCGCAGGCTTTTTCTGCCTGCCGGTTCACTCAATCAATATGCGACGTGTTCGCACTTGTGCCGTTAGGCAAGTCAACATTGCATTATAGAACAGTTGGGAATGGTTGGAGAACCCAAATCGATGCCGACTTGAGTTCCTGCGCCCGTGAACTGGGTAAGCGATTGGTCTTTCCGCTGCCGTTGCGGCGCTTCAACGGTTGGCCTTGACGACAAAACGTTCGCTTTGTGAGTTCCCTAGATGTTCCCCAGGGCGCACCTCACTCACCAGACCCCTGAACCTTTTTGGTTTCAAGGAACTTGTATTTATCGGTATGAATGGTACCACCTCCCCGGCTCGAACGGGGGACCTCTTGATCCACAATCAAGCGCTCTAACCTACTGAGCTAAGGCGGCACTGGCACCCCAAATACCCATGAAGGCTGACGATTGCAAGACCGCCCGGGCGGATAAAACTCACAACGAACAGGTCCAGGTTTGCTCCACCAGATCTTGCCCGAACGAATGCACAGAGACGGACTCCTGCAAATGCCATCCCGTTCGGGCGTAAAGCGCGCAAGCGGCGGTGTGGCTCTCATGGGTCCATAATTTCATGCCGCGATAGCCTGATGCGCGGGCAAACTCCATGCACTCCGCCAGCAACCGGCGGCCCAGCCCTTTGCCGCGCGCCTCTGGCATCAGCAAAAACAGGCGCAACTTGGCGGTCTGTGCATCGCTGCGCACACAAAAGATCGAACCAAGGCGCTGCTCTGGCGTCTCGGCGATCCAGCCTCTTTCGCAGGACGGATCGTGGCCTGCTACGAATCCCTCCAGTATGGAGCGGACAAGCGGCTCAAAACTGTCATCAAAGCCCTCGTCGCGGGCGTAAAGTGCCCCGTGTTGCTCAGCCAGCCAGTCCAGATCCGCTGGCCTGAAAGGGCGCAAAATCACATCATTCATAGGCCCACCCTGCCCCCGACACGCTTGCCAATCAAGACGGTTCAAGCTAGCACACAGGCTTCATTCCTGCCGGAGGCCAGCATGGGCATCAACAGCGAGCGCGACATCGAAGCCAACCTTCAGATCGGTCCGACCGACCAGGGCATGGTGCGCATTTTTGTCGAGGCAAAGGGCATCGAAATCCCGATGGACTTCGAACCCGAGGAAGCCGAAGAAATCGCCGATGAAATCCGGGCCGCGGCCAGAGCGGCAGCGGCCTTGTCGCGTTAGGACTGAAGGCACGGCGTCATTCAGACGCGATGGCGTGCGGTACTGAAATATCCGACCAGATCGGCAAATGATCCGAGGCCCGTTTGGCCAGCGGCCCCTGTTCGACCCCGGCGTCGCGCAGCTCGACCGAGGCACTCAGCGCAAAACGATCCAAGGCCGCGACGGGGCGGCGCGCGTGAAAGCTTCGGCCGGGACTGTGCGTTTCAAACCGCTCGGCCAGCGGCTCCAGCCCGACACGCTCCGACCACTCGTTGAAATCACCGGCAATCACCGTGTTGGCGCTGTCCCGCGTGGCCTCGCACAGTGCGCGCAACTGCGCCAGCCGGTCGCGGCGGCGCAGTCCCAGATGGGTCGCAACAACGCTCAGCCCCGCGCCGATTGCAAGATCAATCCGCAGCGCGCCACGCGGCTCAAGCCCCGGCAAGTCCAGCCGCGTTACCGCTTCCACATGCGTTTCGGGGCGCAGCAGAACGGCATTGCCATGCCATCCCAGGCTGATCCCGTTGGCAGACACATCCACCAGCCGAAAATCCGTTTCGCTTTCGATCAATGCGGGGGGGATGGCGGGCAATCGTGATCCAAGGCGTTTGTCCGCCTCCTGCAAGACCACGATATCTGCGTCCAGCCCGTTGATCACCTGCAAGATGCGCGCGGGGTCATAGCGGCGGTCAACACCGCGCGCCTTGTGGACATTATAGCTCGCGATGCGCAACTGTGTTCCGGACATGAAGCCTATATAGCGCAGCAATGCCCGGATTATAACTGCGGGTGTTGAGATAATCAGGCAAAAATAACTCATACATCTGCAAAGCGATTTACGTATAGTGTACAGAGTGAAACATGCGCTTTCGCCTGTATTCTCAGAACCTTGTCGGCACCTCTGAACGTCCCGAAATGCAAAGACTCCGACCCGTTGCGCGTTTGGTGGCCGGGTGCCGGGATCGGCTGCTGTGCCAAGGTCCCGAACCTCTTCGTGCCGCTTTCCGCTTGACCCGCCCCGCCGGGCGTTATCTGCTTGGCACATGCTCGCCTACATCATCCAACGCGTCGCGCAATCCGCCCTTGTCCTTCTGGTCGTGGGGCTGGTCGCATTCTCCATGTTCCGATTTGTCGGCGATCCCATCGACAACATGCTGGGGCAGGAACGCACACAGGCCGACATTGACCGGCTGAGGGTTTCGCTTGGGCTCGATCAGCCCTTCGTCGTCCAGTACTACAGATTCCTCGAGAACGCGGTGCAGGGCAACTTTGGGGTCAGCTACCGACAGGGGCGCGAGGTCTCTGAAATCCTGCTGGAGCGGGCCCCCGCCACGCTGGAACTGGCCGCGGTCAGCGGCTTTCTCGCGATCTCCATCGGGATCGGGTTGGGTGTGTTTACAGCCATCCGGCGCAATGGATTTGCCGCCAACGCCATCATGTCCGTGTCGCTGATCGGGGTGTCTCTGCCGACCTTCCTGATCGGTATCCTTTTGATTTACCTGTTTTCTGTCGAGCTGGGCTGGCTGCCCAGTTTCGGACGGGGGGAGACCGTCGACATTGGCGGCTGGTCCACCGGGTTCCTCACGGAATCCGGTCTCAAGGCGCTGATCCTGCCCTCGATTACCCTTGGGCTCTACCAGATGACGCTGATCA
>CAYGQZ010000230.1:0-6917 GCA_964352055.1 uncultured Rhodobacterales bacterium | reverse complement strand
TCGGTCCGTTTCCTGACCGGTCACGACATGAAAGGCTTTGCCGATCACGACTGGAAAGCGCTCGCACAACAAGGTGAGGTGGCCGCCGTCTACATGGGCAAGAAGTCCGCCCGCTTCATTCAGGGGCGTTTGCTGATGCACGGGATTGACCCTGCCACGCCCGTGACCGTGATCGAGAATGCATCGCGGGCAGATCAGAGAATCCTGAGCACCACCATGGCGGAGATGGAGCCGACCATATCGAACGCAGGCCTCGACGGCCCTGCCCTCACATTCATCGGCCTTGCGCCCCGTGCGGCCCAGGCCCGGCTCGCCGATCTCGCACCCTTTGCACACAACGTGCACGCCATTGCCAAATCCGACACCGCTCGAAAGGTACTCTGATGTCCAAACCCTTCACACCCAAAGTCGTGACTGCAAATCACCTGCTCGAAGGTGACGTGATCTATCAAACCGCGACAGGCTGGACCCGGCGGCTTGAAGACGCCGAAGTGCTGACGGACGAGGCCGACGCCGACCTGCGCATGATCGACGCCATCCAGCAGGTGGATGTCGTTGTCGGGGTCTACCTCGCTGACGTCAAGCTGGACGACGGCACGCCGCAACCTGTCCATTTTCGCGAAGACTTTCGGGCCACAGGTCCGTCCAACTATGCCCATGGCAAACAAGTGGAGCTGATCTGATGTACAGCTATTCCGAATTCGACACCGATTTTCTTGCCGCGCGCAACGCCCAGTTCCGTGGCCAGGTCGAACGGCGCATCGCAGGCAGCCTGACCGAGGATGAATTCAAGCCCTTGCGCCTTATGAACGGTCTCTACTTGCAACTGCACGCCTATATGCTGCGGGTTGCGATCCCCTATGGCACGCTGAACGGAGCCAAGATGCGCAAGCTGGCCGAAATCGCGGAGCGCTGGGACAAGGGCTATGGCCACTTCACCACCCGCCAGAACATCCAGTTCAACTGGCCTGCCCTCAAGGACGTGCCCGATATGCTCGATGCGCTGGCCGAGGTCGGCATGCACGCGATCCAGACCTCCGGCAATACGATCCGCAACGTAACAGCGGACCATTTCGCAGGTGCCGCAGCAGACGAGATTGCGGACCCGCGTCCGGTGGCCGAGCTGTTACGCCAGTGGTCGACCGATCACCCGGAATTCCAGTTCATGCCGCGCAAGTTCAAGATCGCGATCACCGGCTCGCCCAATGACCGGGCTGTGACACGCGCCCATGACATCGGCTTGCGGATGCTGGAGCGCGACGGCGCGCGCGGCTTCGAGGTTATCGTGGGCGGTGGCCTTGGCCGGACCCCGATGATCGGCAAGGTGATCAATGACTTCCTGCCCGAAGCGGACCTGCTGCCCTATCTCGAAGCCATCGTGTCCGTCTGGAACCAGATCGGACGCCGCGACAACAAGTACAAGGCCCGGATCAAGATCACCGTGCACGAACACGGGATTGATGAGATCCGCCGCTTGGTCGCAGAACGGTACCTGAAAACCCGCGCCACCTTCTCGGGGGTCGATCAGCACATGCTGCGCGAGATCGAAGGGCACTTCGCACCGCCCGTCTTCAAGACCGCGCCAGAGGCCGCCTTCAAGGCCGCCTACCACAGCGACCCCGTCTTCCGGTCCTGGGCCGACACCAACCTGACAGCCCATAAACAGCCGGGCTACAAGATCGTGTCCATCTCCTTGAAAAAGCACGGCGCGACACCGGGCGATGCCTCGTCTGATCAAATGCGCCTGATGGCCGATCTGGCCGAAGAATTTGGCCACGACCAGTTGCGCATCAGCCACGAGCAGAATGTGATCCTGCCGCATGTGCATGTCTCGGACCTGCCAGCGCTGCACGCGCGGCTGAAAACGGCAGAGCTTGCGACGGCAAACATTGGCCTGATCAGCGACATCATCGCGTGCCCCGGCATGGACTATTGCGCGCTGGCCACGGCTCGCTCGATCCCGATTGCCCAACAAATTGCGAACCGTTTTGATGATCTCAAGCGCGAGCACGATATCGGCCAGCTCAAGATCAAAATATCAGGCTGCATCAATGCCTGCGGGCATCACCATGTGGGACATATCGGCATTCTCGGCCTCGACCGGGCAGGCGTGGAATCCTACCAGATCACGCTGGGCGGTGATCACACCGAAACCGCGGCCGTGGGCGACCGCGCAGGGCCCGGCTTCTCCGCAGATGACATCATTCCAGCGATTGAACGGATCGTGGACGCCTATCTCGATCTGCGCACGGATGCGGATGAGGCGTTCATTCACACGTACAAGCGCACCGGCATGGCCCCGTTCAAGGCAGCGCTTTATCCCGAAACCAACGCTGTTGCGGCGGAATAGATCCCGTGCTTCATCTTGCCAAACAAACTCTCCCCGAAGGGCCGGCCCGCCAAGGCGCCACGCAGCTTGCAGCGACGCTCAACGCACGCCTCAGGCATCACGGGGCGACGGACGTCTTGCGGACGGCGGTCGATGCTGTGCCTGACATCGCTCTGGTCTCCAGTTTTGGGGCGGAATCGGTTGTGCTGCTGCACCTTGCAGCCATGGTGAACCGCGACATTCCGGTGATCTTCATCGACACCGAAATGCTTTTTGCCGAAACGCTGGTCTATCAGATGGAGGTCGCAGAACGGTTGCGGTTGCAAAATGTGACTGTCAAACGCGCCGACGCGATCGGGCAACACGATCCGGACGGCACCCTGCACAAACGCGATCCCGACGCCTGCTGCGCATTGCGCAAGACCGTCCCGCTGCAAGACGCACTCAGGTCGCATGGCGGCTGGATCACTGGACGCAAGCGGTATCAGTCGGGCAGCCGTGCGGGTCTTGAGTTTTTTGAGGTCGAAGACGGCTCAGGCCGGATCAAAGTCAATCCACTGGCCCGCTGGGCGGCACAGGACATTCGCGATTACATGGACGAAAACCGCCTGCCCCGGCACCCGCTGGTGGCGCGAGGCTATCCATCCATCGGCTGTGCACCATGCACATCAAAGGTCGCGCCCGGCGAAGACCCCCGCGCGGGACGCTGGCGCAATCAGGACAAGGAAGAATGCGGCATTCATTTTGTCGACGGCAAGCTGGTGCGTGCCGGCGCTGCACAAAATGACGCCCGAACAGGAGCGACGACATGACAATTATCGTGACAGATCAAGGTTTTGGCCCGGACACCTGGGACCGCGGCTATACCGCCCTGGGCGAGGCGGCCAATGACGCCGTGGCGCTGGACGTGCCCGCAGACGCGGACCCCGACACCATTCCATTGGGTGCCGATATCATCCGAGTAGATTTCCCCAGCTTTGCCGACGGGCGCGGGTTCACGATCGCACGAATGCTGCGGTTGCGAGGCTATCAAGGGCGGCTGCGCGCCCATGGTCATGTGATTGCAGATCAATACGCGATGGCCCGCCGCTCCGGCTTTGACGAGGTTGAAATCAGTCAGGCCCTGGCCGCCCGCCAGCCCGAGGACGAATGGCAATTCCGGGCCGATTGGCAGTCGCATGACTACCATGCCCGCGTGCGCGGTGCCTCCAACCACTGATCCCGAGCTGTCTCATCTTGCGCCACGTCACCATGACCCTTTGACACAGATCATGGCGGCTGGCGCGTTTTGGCCTATCCAACTCCCAGAAAACCCTTTCCATAGAGAGCGGCGCGGATGTAAACCTGCGTTGACATAGACATGACCGAGCAAACACCCGTGAACGAGACATCCGCCGTCAAGGCCACACCCACCCTGCCCGACGCACAGACCGTCACTGCCGTTCAGCACTGGACGGACCGGCTGTTTTCCTTCCGCGTCACGCGGCCTGCGTCCTTGCGCTTTCGCTCGGGCGAGTTTGTGATGATTGGCCTGATGGGCGATCCTGATCCGAAAACGGGCAAACAAAAGCCACTGCTGCGCGCCTATTCCATTGCCTCGCCGTCCTGGGACGAAGACCTGGAGTTCTATTCGATCAAGGTCCCCGATGGTCCGCTGACGTCGCGTCTGCAACACATCCAGCCCGGCGATCAGATCATCCTGCGACCCAAGCCCGTTGGCACGCTGGTGCATGACGCCCTGATCCCGGGCAAGCGCATCTGGTTCTTTGCCACAGGCACCGGGTTTGCCCCCTTTGCCTCGCTGTTGCGCGAACCACAAACCTATGAGGATTACGACGAGGTCATCATCACCCACACCTGCCGAGAGGCCGGTGAGCTGGAATACGGTGCCAAGCTGCTCGAAGACCTGAAGTCGGATGAATTGCTGAACGAAGTGATCGGCGACGGGTTCTGGAAAAAGATCAAATACTACCCCACCACCACCCGCGAAGAGAGCCCCAAGATGGGCCGCATCACCGATCTGATGAACTCGGGCGAAGCCTTTGCCGATCTGGGCGTCGCCCCGCTGAACCCGGACACGGACCGCGCCATGATCTGCGGCAATCTGGCCTTCAATCTGGAACTGAAAGAGATGCTCGAGAATTACGGGCTCGAAGAAGGTGCCAATTCCAAGCCAGCGCAATATGTGGTGGAAAAAGCGTTTCTGGACTGAGTCTGAACAACAACGAAAACCTCAATGCCTTGAATGTGCATTGAGGTTTCATGTTTTTGGATCACCCGACAGTCTTCACGCCAGCTGCCAGATGGGCCCTCTTCAGATCAGGGGCACTGGACCGGGAAGGTCGATCCATCCGGACGGGTGCCAACGCAGCGTGCCTGCGGTTGCTGGTTCTGCGCGACAGCCACACCGGCTGCACCGCCTGCCAGTCCACCGACCGTCTTGGCGGTCGAACCGCCGCCGAGCGCACTTGCCACACCGACACCAACAGCGGCACCGCCGAGTGCACCAGCAGTTGTTCGCGCCTGGCTGTCCATGTTTTCGCAGGCCGCAAGAGCGACGACAGCGACCATCAATGCGAGATACTTCATGTCTTTTCCTGTATGATATCGGCAATTTCGGCGCATTGAACGCCATATGCCATGGGGTTTATTATGTGCCGAAACGTTACTGTGAAGGGAAATCGCGGTAAAGAGCCTGATACGCTTTTTTGTCCCGTTCGGCTGTGAACCGCCGTCACTCCAATGCGGTTCCTCATGCCGGGTGGGCTGTCCACACCTGACTGGCTTCTGGGTTCGAGCCTGTGTTCCTTTTCTCGCAACGACCGTAGCCCGGCTGGCCAGATATCCAACATCGGGTCATGGTGCTCACGCGCGTCAGCGTTTTTACTTTTCCTGCGGACCCAACTGCGGCCTTGGTTTTGCAACGCCACCGGGATCATTGCTGGGCCTTCGCTCACAGGATCGTTTTGCGAAACCTCATGTTTGACCGGAGACGGGTTCGCGACGGGCCATAGAGAGCCCCGATAGCGTGGTGAGCATGCAATCTGCCGGATATGCCTGACATGGGGACGCAGCATCGGCAAACAAAAAACCGCGCCCCGAAAATCGGAGCGCGGTTCATAATCACAGCAAGACTGGTTCGGATCAGAGACCCATTGCGGATTTGACCTGATCCAGAGCGGCTTGCAACAGCACAGGATCGTTCTGCGCCTGCTCAAGCCCTGTCTTCAATGCAGTTTTTTGCACAATGCTCAGATCAGATCCGTCAATCATGTCAGACACCTGGCCAAGATCAAAACCATCGACCGTCAAAAGCTCTGTCGCAGCAGGGGTCGCGGTTGGCGCGATTTCTTCGGCAGCCTCAGCTGCGTTTTCTTCGGCCGGCGCTTCGGTTGCTGCGGCATCTGTTGCGGCGTCAGAGGTATCTGTGGCAGCGTCAGTCGCGGCGTCGCTGGCTGCATCCGCTGCGTCGGTTGTGGCCTCAGCCGCCTCTTCTGTTGCTGCTTCGGTCGCATCTGTCGCCGTGTCCGCTACAGCATCGGTTGCTTCGCTGGCCGCCTCGGTCGCGTCTGTTGCAGTTTCGGTGGCAGCATCGGTGACTGCATCTGTCGCTTCCGAAACGGTCTCTGTCACGGCGTCGGCTGCTTCTGTTGCGGCCTCTGTGGTCGCCTCAACCGCGTCCGCTGCCGCATCTGTGGCTGCATCCACGGCTTCAGTCGTTGTTTCAACCACTTCATCAGCAATGGCTGTTGCTGTTTCAGCCGCATCCGTTGCCGCCTCGGTCACCGTATCCGCAGCAGCTTCTGCCGCCTCTGTCACTGCCTCCGCGGCCTCTTCGACGGCTTCGGTTGCGGCCTCAACTGTCTCATCCGTTGTCAGGGCCTCTGTCGCCTCTTCGATCACCTCTTGAGGTGTTTGGCCGGAATACAAAAGGAAAGCGCCCCCGGCGATTACCACAGCCAAAACAATCCAGATCAGATTTCTCATTTCCCTGTCCCTTTCTATCGGTACACAGTCGTGCAAGCGCACATGTTTGGTCTTCAGGTGTCAGATGCGCGCCCCGATGGAAAGGTTCAAGGGGAAAAATCACCAGTTTCGGCACAAGACAGCCGATTTGCAGCTTGAAGATAGCCAGTGCAAAGGCTAACTTTCGGCCTTAGTTTTATGCCAACCATCAAAGGACAAACACCATCGCTCGAAGACCACACAACGCGCCGCCACAACGTGATACAGGCCCGCGCGTGAACGAAAATATTCGTGCCCCCGAAATTCGCCTGATCGGCGCCGATGGCGGCAATGTCGGTGTTGTGACACCCATGCGTGCCATGGACCTGGCCGAAGAAGCAGGCCTCGACCTCGTCGAAATCTCCCCAAATGCCAACCCGCCCGTGTGCAAGATCATGGATTTCGGCAAGTTCAAATACGAGACGCAAAAACGCGAGGCCGAAGCCCGCAAGAAGCAAAAGATCATCGAGATCAAAGAGGTCAAGTTCCGCCCGAACACGGACACCAATGATTACGATGTAAAGATGCGGAATGTCTTCAAGTTTCTGGAGAACGGCGACAAGGTCAAGATTACGCTGCGCTT
>CAYGQZ010000229.1:2792-7026 GCA_964352055.1 uncultured Rhodobacterales bacterium | reverse complement strand
TAGTTGCCAAAGCCTTTGCCAAAGGCTTCTTCCTTGATGAAACGTTCGGTGATGAGCAGCAGGATGATCCCCGGCACTGTCACCACCAGCGTGATCCCCGCCGCTGAGGCATCCAGCGTGCCACCCGAGATCTTGGAAAAGAGCAGGGTCGGCAGCGTCACGATCTTGCCTTGCCCCATGAAGAAGGTCAGCAGGAAGATGTTGGTGGACACCAGAAACGTGAACAACGCCCCCGCCACAACACCGGGCAGCAGCATGGGCAGCGTCACCATCCGCAGGATTTGCCAGCGGTTGGCACCTAGGATCATCGCCTGTTCCTCAAAGTCGCGGCCCAGTCCCTGATAGACCGCTGTCAGCATGCGGATCATGTAGGGGATAGTGGGGATCAGGTGGACGATGATGATGCCGACATATGTGCCCGCGAGCCCGATATTGATGAAGATCATCAACAAGGCGATGCCGATGGCGGCCTCTGGAACGATGAGGGGCATGGACAGGAAAAACTCGAAGGCCGGTTTGCCGGGGAACGTCTCGCGCGCGAGCACCCGCGCGGCGGGCAGGCAGATGATCAGGCAGATCACCGTGACCACGCTTCCGATAAAGACGGTGTTCAGCGTCGCCTCCCAGACCTGCGAATAGGGGGACAGCACGTAATCCCAGGCCAGCGGCAGCACCGACTTTTCGCGCTGCTCCAGCCACCAGGTGCCGGGCAGCAGGTCGGGCCAGGCCCAGCGGAAGGCAAAGCTCTGGATGATGAGCGGGATGAACGGGCCAAGGATGAACCCTGCGATCAGCAGCAGATAGAGCTTTTGATAGGGCGAGAGCCGTTCGTTGAGCGCGAGGGAGGCTTTGCCAGCCATCAGTTCCTCCCGATCCGCCGCTCGTAGCGGCGATAGAAGGCGAGGTAGCTGTAAAGGATCACGCCCGCGACCAGTGCGATGGATACAACGGTGGCCATGCCCTGAAGTTGCAATGTGTAGTCCGCGTCATTGAAATAGCGCCACGCGACCACCGGCAGGGTGTCGGGAAAGCCGCCGCCAAGGATGAACGGGGCCTCGAACGCGCCGATGTTGAACGCAAAGATGATCAGTGTGGACGAGATGATGCCGGGCAGGATCTGCGGCAGCGTCACCTGAAAGAAGATCTGCCTTTTGTTGGCGCCAAGGATGGCGGCAGCCTCTTCGGTTTCGCGGCCCACACCCAGCAAAACGGCATAGATCGTCAGCGCCACGAACGGCGTCTGTTTCCAGACGTAGACGGCGATGATGCCCCATCCCATATGGGTTTTCAGGATTTGCGGAAACTGGCTGGGGTCGTCGATGAAACCGGTAAAGGCCATCAGCCGCGACAGCATCCCGCCATTGCCCAGCATGATCACTGCCAGCGCGATGCCGACCGTATAGGGGATCATCAACGGCAGTTTGTAGAGGTATTTGTAGAGAGTCTTCGATGGGAACGTCCGCACCAGCGCCAGTGCCAGAAGGATGCCCAGAACCAGCGAGATCAGCGTCGCGACGATGGCATAATAGAGCGTCAGCCCCAGCGATTTCCAAAAGAAGCTGTCGCCCCAAAGTGCACCGAAATACGAAAAGTCGGGAAAGGTGTTCACCCCGAACCACGGGGCAAAGCCCAGCGATTGCGCCACGCCCAGCACCAGCGCCCCACCAAAGAGCACGGTCAGCACCGTCATCACCGGCAAAAGCTGGATCCACATCCAGGTGCGTTCCCGTTTGTGTCGGGCGAGTTCCTTGGTTTTGGACACGTGTGCTTCCTCGGGAATGGGGCCCCGACCGATAACCGGGACCCCTGTTTCGCTTTAGTTCAGGTTGGCGACTGCCGTTGCAACGATGCTCTCGATGCTTTCGCTGCTGTCGCGCTCGATATATTCCAGCCATGTCGCCTCAATCACGTCCACCAGCGTGGCGTTGGTGTCGGGTGCGGTGTTGGCGTCAAGCTCGGCCTGGGTCACACCGATCAGTCCGGGCGATGCCGCATCCAGCTTGGCCGCGTCCTCGGCGCTGAGCTTCCAGGGGTCGATGCCCGGAGGCATGCCGGCGATTTCCAGCTTGGTGGCCTGGCTGTCGACGGAGGCCATGTAGTTGGCCATGACCATTGCCGCCGCAGGGTTCGGCGCGTTTCCGGGGATCACAAGATAGTTCTTGTTCTTGATCATGTTCCCTTCCGGAAAGATGAACTGCTCAGCCCCTTCAGGATAGGTGCCGTCCCGCAGGCCGGTTGCGACGCCATAAAGGCCAAACTGGCAGGAAAAGTCGATCTCGCCATTCAGGAACAGCCCGTCGAGCGCCGTAGGGTCTTCGGGATAGCGCGCGTTGCCGCCAGCCGCACCCAGCAGAAGCGGCTCAAGCGCCTTGAGGTATTCCATGCCGGGTTTGATCAGCCGCGCCAGTTCCTCAGCGCCCAGCTCATCGATCGCGCTTTGGAAGGGCACGGCACCGTTGCCATCGGGATTGTGGGCATAGACCGTCGCCTGCACAAAGGTGTTGCCGATGAAATGCGGCGGCTTGACGTAGGTGAACTTGCCCGGGTTTGCCTCAAGATATGTTATCAACTCGGCAAAGGTGTTGGGTGCTTCGCCTGCGGGCACGCGGCTCGTGTTGACAGCACACACATATTGCTGGCCCGACCATGGCATCTCGGACTTGTTGGTTTCGACACCGAAGTCGCGCAGGTTCAGGAGCGAACGCGGATCGTCCGGGTTCCATTCGATGTTGACGCTGTTGGGCAGCTTGTCGGCAAAGGGCCCCATCAGCGCATCCTGCCGCTTGAGCGTGGCAAAGTTTTCGCCGTTGACCCAGATCGCGTCAACGCTGCCTGCGCCCAACCCCTTGCCGGAGCCTTTCTCGGCCAGCACGAGATCTACCGCGTCCTTGGTGCCGGTGATCCGCACAGGGTTCAGCGTGACCCCTTCTGCGGCCAGGGCAGGCACGGCCACGCTGTCCATCCAGATATTGATCTTGTCGCTGCCGCCCCAGTAATACAGGTTGACCTCGCCCTCGTCCTTGGCGCGGGCCTGTACATCTTCCCACGTGAGGTCGCCCGCGATAAATCCGTCGCGGAATGCTTCGGCATCCTGCGCAAAGGCGACGCCAGCCATCAGGCTGCCAATCACCGACAGGCTTAACAATGTCTTCTTCATAGTTTCCTCCTCCTCGTTTGCTTTCTGTCAGTTGTGTCTATTTTTGAATGATCCAGATGCGATCCGGCGGGATGGTCAGCCAGACCTCTGTGCCGATCTCGACCATGCGGCGCGATTGTTCGGTGATCTGGATCGTCTCGCCGCCGCATGTTACGGAATACGTGATATTGGCCCCGAAAAACTCGCGGGCGGTGATCTTGCCGGCCATGACATTCTGGGTGTTCGCGGGCTGTTGCAGGTGCAGATCAATTGCCTCGCCGCGCAGCATGACATGGGCCCTGCCTTCCGTTGCCCCGGTTTCAAACGCCAGCGTCCCGAAGGCCGCCGTTGCGGTCTTGCCGGTGATTTGTGCCTCAAAGACGTTTGTGGCTCCCATGAAATCTGCAATCTCGATGCTGTTGGGATACTTATAGAGAGCATCCGGTGCGTCGTATTGCGCCAGATCGCCGTCAAAGATCACCGCCACGCGGTCGGCCAGTTCCATCGCCTCGATCTGGTCATGGGTCACAAAGATGGTCGTAATGCCAAGCCGTTGCTGCAAGTCGCGGATAAAGCGGCGCATTTCGCCGCGCAGTTTGGTGTCAAGGTTGGCCAGCGGTTCGTCCATCATCAGGACGGACGGGTTGGTGATCAGCGTGCGGGCAATGGCCACGCGCTGCATCTGACCACCGGACAGCTGTGCGGGAAAGCGGTGGCGGAACTGCTGCAATTGCACCACGTCCAGAATTTCTTCGAGGCGCCGTTCGATCTCGGCCTTGTCGGTGCCGCGCACTTTCAGCCCGAACATCACGTTCTTTTCGACGGTCATGTGCGGAAACAGGGCATAGCGTTGGAACACCATGCCCACATTGCGTTTTTGCACCGCAACCTCTGACACGTCCTCTCCGTCAAAGCAGATCTGGCCGTCGGAAGGGACCTCAAGACCGGCAATCATGCGAAGCGTCGTTGTCTTGCCGCAGCCCGAGGGGCCAAGCAGGGCCACAAGCTCGCCGGATTTGATATCGAGATCGATATGCGAAATGGCGGTGAAGCTGCCGAAATCCTTGCGGACACCTTTGAGCTGAACAGCCGTCACAG
>CAYGQZ010000229.1:0-2692 GCA_964352055.1 uncultured Rhodobacterales bacterium | reverse complement strand
GAAATCCGCAAGACGGTGCAGTCGCCATGGGCAAATTCGTAATCCGCGATGGCGCCATAGATCGGCCCTTGGTCGGTGCCACGTCCGATCATCGGATGGTTGATCCAGGCCACGTCGTCCTTGGCCATGTAAAGCGGCCCGCCACCGCCGTGCCACATCAGGATCTGATCGGTGCCGAAATCGGGTGACGTCATGTCCAAAAGGCAGCCGACCTTGCCGGTCAATGACTTGGCAACCAGTTGAGTCGCCGCCCCCAGAATATCACCTTCGGAGGCCACGGGCAGGCCATCGCTTTCCTCAAGCCAACTGAAGGCGGCACCGGGATGCATGCCGGGGTTTGCCTGCAAGGCAGGCCAGTCCGACACTGTCAGCGCGTCATACCCACCGCTTTTTGCAATCGCCCGAAGTGCCAGCGCGGCCCGCGCCGTGAGTTCCATCTGATCGTCGGACACGCCGCGCACCTCGGCCGCCTTGCGCATGGCGGAAAGTTCCGCCCTCACGTCGTCGCTGGATTGCGCCGCCATCAGATCGGTCATGTGGTGGATGTCGATATGTTCGCACCAAACGCCCAGCTGGCGCATCAACGTATCGGTTGAAACCTCCATATTATAGAAGGTCATCGCCAGCCCGCCGATCACGCCGATCTTTGCCCCGTCGAGTGCCTTTCTGGCGGACAGGGCGCGGATGGTCTGGCCCATGCGCCGCGCAAGTGCTTCGTCGCCCGGCGCCCCCAGATACCATTGCAAGGGATGCTTTGATAGATCGCGCACGCCACGCGCAATCGACATCGACATATTGAGCGACACGAAATTGTTGAGTTGAATGTCGTCGACCAATGTAGGCTCTGGCGTAGCCCAGACGCCCATCGGCATGGGCGCGCGCGCGACTTCGCGGACCACGTCGCCCATGGTGAACCCGCCATGCAAGAGCATCAGGACGTCAGCCCCCTTGGCCTGCACATCGGCGACGGCGCGGCGCGCTTCGGCCCCGTTCATCGGAATGCCATCCGCCACCACAACCGTGGCCCCATGACGGGCGGCCAGTTCCGTCAGCCAACTCTGGCATGCCTCGAACACCCCGTGTTTCTGCGGGAAATAGCTGGGGAGCGAGGCATTGATCAGGCCAATGGTCAGTGACATGCGCGATCCTCTTCTCTGTTAGGCGATCTGCCGGGGGGCGGGCCCGGCAAGATCAAAGCTGATGGGCCCCTGGCGATAGACCAGATCGAAAAAGACAGCCTTTCCGGTGCTGTCAAAGGCGGTGCAGGCCTGCGACAGGATCGGCGTGTTCTCTGGCACCTCCAGAACGCCAGAGACGTTTGCGGTTGCAAGCAGACTGTCCAGTGTTTCGCAGGCACTGGTCCACTCCACCCCGAAATCCTGCTGCAGGATGCGCAGGATCGACTGGTTCTGCCCGGTTTCGGGGAAATGCGCGGCATTCATCCGGGGCACAAGGCGTTGCGGAATCCATGTTTGCACCAGCATCCGGGGCTTTCCGTCTACCGTGCGCAGACGTTCCACCAGGGCCAGCGGTTCGTCGAAATACTGGGCCACTGTGGCAGGCACATCGCGGGCAGGGGTTTCGATCCGCAAAAGTCTGGCACCGGGCACGCGGCCCTCATACAGAACCTTGTCGGTAAAGCTGACAAGGCAGGTCGAGGCGGGCGGCGACAGCGTAGCGACACTGTATCCACTGCCTTGCCGCGAGGTCAGAAAGCCTGCGCGCACCAGCATCTCAAGCGCCTTGCGGACGGTCACACGGCTGACATCATAGGCGCGCGACAGTTCGTCTTCGGTGGGCAAGCGCATGCCGATGGCATATTGTCCGCTGTGGAGACGGTGCAAAATCTCGTCGTGGACGACCTGGTATTTGGGTGCCGTGCTCACGCGATTGCATCCTTGAGTTGGGCCAGCCGGTCACGGCCTGTGGTTTCCATCCAGTGGGCCATAGCTGCGGGGCCTTCTGCGCCAAAGATGCCGATTGCATCGCTCCAGATGCCGCGCCCGCACATGAACCCCTTGGCGTTGACGCCGGCCTTCCGGGACAGTTTCAGCCCATCGCGAAACTGCTCAAAGGTGACACCCGCACTCAGGTAGAGCAGGGGGATATCGCCCGCCGGTTCTGCCGCATCGCGGAACGCGGCTTTCGCCTGCGCTTCGGTCATGGTGGTGCCGATATGGGCGAGGCTGACAGGCATCTCCACTTTCAGGACGTCAATACTGAACGCAGGGTCGGCAAAACGCTGGGTTGCCGCGCGCACAAGGCCGGGTTTGGCCAGCGCAAATTCGGCCGAAGTCCCGTCGGGGATCATGCGGTCATAAACGATCGGCTCGAACAGGAACGTCACACCCTGCGCCCGGCACTGGGCACCGATCCGGGCCACCAGATCGGCCTTGCGCTGGTTCAGCTCTGCCGGATCATTGGGGCCGTAATACAGGAAGAATTTCAAGACGGGCACATCAAGGCCAGGATAGTCGGATACATCCAGATCCACCGGCAATCTGGTAATCCTGTCCTCGTCCGCGATGTGGTACACATCCGCCTCATAGGCCAGCATCCTGACACAGGTTGGCGCGTAGGATGGCAACAATTGCCGGCCCAGGGCAGCATCCACCAAAAGGGTCGTTGCATCGGGGCTGAGGGTTTCGACCACGATCCGCTTGAACGTCAAAAGATCATCGACACGGGCGTC
>CAYGQZ010000228.1:0-7041 GCA_964352055.1 uncultured Rhodobacterales bacterium | reverse complement strand
CTGTCTCTCCGCCATTACACCATTGATTTCATTCGGAAATTCGGCAAGTTGCCGAACTGCGAATGTTCTACTGTTGTTCAAGCCGGTTTGATAACGGTAGTTGAGCTTTGGCATTCAAATTCACTGTACATATAGTCTGTCGCAACAGTTCACATACAATGCGAGTTTGTGATGCGCGGCTGCAATTCAGGGTCAAATGAACTGCTTTTCAACCGAGGAGACTGGCACGCTACGCAGGATGCTTGGAAGAAAGAGATGGTATCTGCGATCGAAGCTATGGACCGGGACGACCTGCTGAATACTTGGACAACCGACTAGGCCCGCTACGACGCAGACCAATACACTTTCGATGCCCCAACCCGCCGCGTAATTTCCATCACAGTTCAAGCCTACAACGTTCCGAAGCGTATCAAACCGCGCATTCGACCGCTCGGGCAGAAAAAAAACGCCGCGCAATCGGCGCGGCAAGTTACCCATATCACTTGGAGTCAGGGATGTTCGCACAGGGCCGCGACAGTGGAGTGGTCCGTGCACCGTTTACTCTTCGACGCCATCTTCATTCGGATGGGGTAAACCAGAACGGCGAGGTGTAGGCGCGCTCCTGCTGGACCAGCACCGCGTCGGCAGGCAAATCGATGTTGCCGTAGAACGCCTGGTCATAGGCCAGCCAGGACGGGCGTCGGGATCTCCAGCATGCGCACGTAGTAGTAGGCGCGCTGCGTGGGCTCGAATTCGGGTTCCACCCAGAAGCCGACAAGCACAGCGTCACCAATGGTATTGGTGTACTCGGCGCTCTGAACAGTGCTTCCCACGGGGGCACTTTGTCGTTTGCGTCCGGTTCCCGGTCGCCCGACCACGCCACGTCAAAGACTTTGGTCATCGGTTCGCCACCCTCGACCCAGCCTTTCAGGATCTGGATGCGGTCGAGATTGGCCCCGTCGGGATCGCGCAGAGCGCGGATCATGAAGGTTGGTGCCGTACCCTCCGGGGCCGGCAAAGAGGTCGGCCCGTAGGGTACGCTGCGCGCATAACCCTCGGCGGCAAAATCGGGGTGGTGCACCTCGTCCGCTTCGAAGTCTCAGCCGGCGAAGACACGCACGACCATACGTGAGCCCGTCATGGCGTAGACCTCTTTGCGCTGGAACGCGTCCCAGATTGCCGCGCGGGTGTTTTCCCGCGCCCAGGCCGCAGCAAGACCCGAAGACAGTGTTTCATAATGTCGGATCGCCACCTCTTCGCCGAGAAAGACGGGTTGGATGATGTATTCCTCATAGCGTTCCGCGCCCATGCCGGGCTCGCCCGGGGGTGCCTTGCCGAAATAGTTGTCCTCCCGCGTCGTGGCGAGCGAGGTGTGACTGTCGGTCGAGCCAATCTGACCGAACTTGAAAGGGTTGACCCCAATCTCGGCCCCGATCGCGAGACCGCGCGCCAGCGCCTCGCGCGCATATTCCTTGGGCAGCATATCGGGTGTCTTCAGTCCCATCCCGAAATTGCCACGATCCCATCTGTAGTAGTCGGCGAACTCGTCATTGGGGCTGAGCAGCGGATGCGTCTCGCCGTCGTTGAACACGGCGTTGATGTAATGGTCCTGGTTGACGACCATTGCGGACATGTATCTGTCGCCCACCTCTGGCAGGGTCCGACCGCCGGACGCGGCGCTGACCAGCTCGCCGCCGAAAGCGCCTGAGATGTGCCCAAATGATTTCTTCAAAAAACTTGCCTTGATTGCGGGGTCACACGCTCATACCTTGTGAGTGAATTTATCGAGGGATTACCCATGCGTTGTGCCTTACTCTTTGTCGTTCCGGTTCTTTTGAGTTCCTTCGATGCCGCTCCGGCATATGCGTTTTCTGATCCGATCAACGATGTGAACGTGAATCTCGCACTCGCCAGTCAGTTGCGGGACAGGTGTGCGACGACGAACGATCCTCTTGATTGTCGAAAGCTGCTTGAATTCAACGAGGGGTTTTCGACATGGGAAGGGAGTGTTTCCAGCTATCCTGACCTGTTCTTCCTGAACTCTGCAAATTCGCGGTCCTCGGTTTCGAAGTAGTCTCACGGGGGGCTTGCCCAATACTTCGTGCGCTTGCTTGCCTCCTGGTCGACGATGAATGACAGATTTGCGCTGCGCTGGAGCACATTCCAAACTCACACGCCCGTTTTGATCTTTTGGCTGGTTGAGCGTCGGCGTGCCTCGCATCGGTTCGCACCAATGAGCGGATGCTTTGTCTGTGCTGAGAACGGTTTTCAGGTCCCTGCAAGCTGTGGCCCTGTGAAACGCCTGTCGCTCGGGCTTGGAGCAGGTTTTAGAAGCTGCTGCGCTGTTCGATCCAGTAGCCGCTCTCAAGGTACCGTTTTTCCTCGGAGTAGAACATGTATCGCGTGCGCTGGTTTGTTTTGAAAACCTCGGAAAACTGGGAACAGTAGATTTCCATGGCATCATACCCGCCTTGCAGATCCCTCGCGGACAACGCTTTGCAGATCGCATCCCTGGCCATGACCGCACTGTAAAAGGCAAAGTGCAGACCTTGCGATGACAGTGGATCGAACGACAAGGCGGCATCTCCAATGGCCACCCATCGCTTGCCTGCAACTTTCGGGCTGAGCCCTGCGCTGGCATCGCAACTTTGCAACGGCGAGAGGATCTGCGCCGCGTCTGCCAATGCATTCTCCAGCCCGCTGTGCCGGGCGTCAGCCACAAAACGATCCGGGTTGCGGAAATAGGCACTGACGCTGTCGGGCAGTCCATGGAAGGCGACCACCCGTTTTTGCCCGGGCAACGGGGCGGTGTACCACCATCCGTTCCGCACCGATTTGACATGGGTGACCTGTTCGACGGGTTCATCAGGGTCGCTGAACCATCCAGCCACCGCCATTTGCGTATTGCCCCTGCGCGGTGCCGAGGCAACGCGCCGGACCAGCCATGCATGGCGTCCCGTTGCATCGATCAAACGCGGGCTTTGTACGTCGATCACACCGTCTGCGCCTTGCGCCCGCACCCGGTACTCTGCTCCGTTGTCCGCCACCTCGAGCAGTTTCGCGGCGTGGAACGGGATGCCGCGTGCCTTCGCCCGTTCAAGAAGCACCTGTTCAAAGCGATGCCGCAAGATATGCCAGCCGCCACCTTCGGGATCGCGCAGGCTATCCTGATAGGTCCACGCGTCACTGCCCCACGCCGAAACCTTGGCACTGCATTTCAGGTATGTATCGGCGGGCAAGGCGTCCTCCACCCCACCCAGATCGAGGGCGCGAAACAGGCGTCCGATCGAGGCCGGGAGGAATTCGCCGATCTTCATGTCAGCGCCTGCTGCCTGACCAACAAGCCTGACCGTCAGACCCGCCTTGTGGAGCGCAAGGGCTGCCGCAACACCGGCCGGCCCTGCCCCCAGAACCGTGATGTCGGCGTGGTAGAGCCTATTGGCCACGGAGCTTGATGGTCATGAACTCCTGCCTGTGCTCTTCGCTGAACCACCCGGCTTCCTGCAGCAACCGGTCATGAACGCCGAGCCGCGCATACCGCTCGGTGAACTCTTTATGTGCCTGCTCCAACTCGGCCTCTTTGACGGGTGTCAGGTTCTCCACATAGACGTACTCCGGGAGCCAATCGATATCCTTTGGGCTTGGCCGCGCCTCAAGGACTCCCAGATCCCCAAAGTGCTGGATCATGTACATCATCTGCTCGGGCGCAGGATCCTGTGCAGGCAATTGCCGCAACCAGGAGGGTCGGTTGTGGAACGCTGCGATCCGTTCGCCCTTGGACAGTTTGGTATCGCACAGGGTCTGGTAGTCGATGTAGGTCATCACCTGATTTGGCACGCGGGCGGGCCAATAGGTCGGCACATACGGATCATACTCCATCTCGTAACCGGACCGGCAATAGGCGGTGTCACCCTGCCAGGGCACAGCCATCCAGCGGGTCAGATCGCCCGGCCCCTGCTCATAGAGCGGGCCACCCATGCTCAGAACATCCGCCTGGGTCAGGCTTGAGCCATAAGTCGGGGCCATTTTGCCGGAAGCCCGCTCTCTGATGCGGTACGGAGCCCGATACATGGAGGCATGTCGCATAGGCCATGTCAGCTCACAGCCGGGATGAAAGGCGTCGGCCAGACAAAAATGCATATTCGCTCGGTCCAGCATTTCCGGTTGATCCTGCAAATCGACGTCTTCGAGCGTTTCGTGGTGGTGACTGGCGCCATCATAATCGCTGACAAAGTCACCCTGCACCCAACAGGTCATGACGTATTCGTAATAGGGCGGCAATCGCAGGTAAGTCTGGGCGTTTATTTCCTTTGTGTCGTCATCCGCGTTGGAATACCCGAACGTGTCGCCATATTCCCAAGGCCAGCTGCTTGGGTCCATATCCTTGCCCGCCGCACTTCGGAAGCTGTTATAGACCGTGCGGCGCAGTTCACCATACGGATCAGGATAGAGGCTGCTCTCTGGCACGGAGGAGAGTTTTTCCATGAGTTTCGGATCTTCGAAATTCATCGGGCCGTCCGCACCAAACATCGCGGATATGCCCTTGTTGACCCATTGCAGCGCACTCATGCGTTCAAGGATCGGTTGGATGTGGTGGCGGAAGGAGATCCGCTTGGGAAACTCCATCATTCCGGCAGAGATATAGACGCTGCGGATCATGTCATCCATCGTGCGCCAGCTGGTGAGGTCGGGCGCGTAATTGGGCGGCGCGGATGTCACCCAAGCAGGATCGGCCTTGAAATCCTTGTCGCCAATGCGCACCGAGGCGTGCACAGGCCCGTCGGCGATGTCGTCATACCACCCGGCGGCGTTGTTGAAACTGGCCGGGCTGGTGGGATCATAGACGGGTTGGTTCGACGGACTGGCGGATACCCCATGTCCGGGGAACACAAGCAGTCGGCCAACTTCGTCCGTTCGAAGCTCGCCCAGATAAACGGACGTGCCTTGAAAACGCCCGGTCATCGCAAAGGTCTGATCCTGCATCGAGAGGCCAGAGATATGGGTCGCACCGGCATCGATACACAGCGCATCCCGCCCTGCCCCCTTCACTTTGGGATTGCGCAACGGCACGGAAATATTCTGCGTCGCCGGAATATCCATGGCTGCATCGAATTCGTACCATTGGGGCTTTTTGTTGGCGACGTGCACGGACCAATTGATTTCGGTGTTCGAGGAGTGCTGCACCTCGGCCACGACATCACCATGCTTGTCATACCCATAGATGCGAAAACGCGCGACCTGCCGCTTGAGCGCACCGCCCGGATCCCGGGACGCTCCGAATTTCGTCTTTTTGGGATGCGTGACTTCGGGGCCGACATAATAGCCATCCTTGCCACTGACCCGGCTGTCGCCCACGCGCGCGACACCGATCCCGGGGTGAATGCGGACTTCGCAAATCCGGTCCATTTGCTCTTTGGTCAGTGCAATGGGCGAAGGTTCCGGTTTTTGGTGTGGAAAGGGACAGGTGGGGTTCTTGATCTTTGGCTCGCCGGGTTTGGCGGGTTCGGTTTCGGGTTGGCCATTCTGTTTGCGCCGGTAATCCGCGCTGGCCTGATAAACGGTCATCCGGGCGTCGGCGATGCTGCCAACGGGGGCGTTGGCCTTGGGAACACGTCCGATATTGAAGGCCAGCCAGTCGCCATAGATCTCCTGCTCGGGTTTGGTGATATCCTGTTTTGGCAGCTTTATGGTCGCGACATGTACAGGAACGGCCTCGTCCTCATCCCAGATGACGGTCGCCCGGTCCAAGGGGAAATGCTTGTCGATATAGGCTTGGCCCACGTCTTTGGCATCGGGCTGCTTTTGAATGTAGATATCGAGCGTCGCATCGCCCCTGGCCATGCGGCCGGCAAGATCCTTGCCCAGGAAATCCGGATCGTCGATGTCGGGATCACCGGCAAAGGTCGAGGTGCCGGGCATCAGAATGTACTTGCAGTACGAGGTGCCAAGCCGGAAAGGCACTACGCTCCACAGATCCGTCGCGAGCACCGAGCGGATCGGTTTTGCCAGCTTGTCCAGCAGATTGTTGGTGTCAGGCGCGTTGCGTTGGGCCCATTCGTCGCCCCACCCCTCAAGGCTTGCCTTGGTAAATCCACACATATCTTTGGCGGTATCCACAAAGAAGAACGGCACGTTCTGCAGCAACAGATCTGCCGTGTTCGCGCCATCGTCGGAAACCACCTTTTTCCCCGGCACATCGAAAATCTTGATCCCGATGCCGATCGTGCTTTTCCAATCGGGGCGCCCGTCGGCAAGGTCGGATGAATAGCGCACATAGACTGGATGCTTGGCGCCCGGATTTGCAAACAGGCCATGCTGGAGGTCTGTGGGAATGTCCTTCTTGAAGGTCAACTCGCCTTTGATGATCCCGTGCGTGCGCAAGAACACCGGGCGTCTGGCCGGGCACTGGCCCAGTGTCTCGACCCGCCGTTTCCCCGTCATATCGACGAACATGTGTTGAAGGCATTTGATCGGATCATCGCAACTGCAGGTTTCAGTCAGGCGTTCAACGTTATCTTCGTAGATGCTTTTCATGATCGGACCTTTTGAATTTAAAATGAACGCGTGTGGCATAAAGGGACGCACGTAAATGGGCTGCACGAAATACACGATATAAGGGAAGAGGCTAAGACAAGAGTTGTGAGCGCGCAACTTTTCCGTTCAGCGTGTCGTCAAAAGCCTGGCCGGGCCAGACGGGTGCACACTTTGGCATATCAACACGTGACAGCACATTTTCACCCAGCGTTTTTTTCCGAATCGACAGGTTGTTCTGCGCTGGGCACGTCGTGTCAAAGGTGTTTCAAGATGGTTCAATCATCGTCTTTGCAAGCACAAGTTGACCGCGATGGCGACAATCGGCACCCGCTGGGGTTGTGATTTACCCCGTTGTGATCGCGATTCCAGGCTTGATTTCGGCCCTTTCGGACGCGCCTTGCAAAAGGCGACAAGCCCGAAAATGGCGCATTGATCCGCTGTTGGTTGAGTTGGCCGTGCCTCGGGAACAGCCTTTTTTTTCGATACGCGCCAGATGCACGTTCAGGTCAAAGACGCAAACGCAACCGG
>CAYGQZ010000227.1:0-7043 GCA_964352055.1 uncultured Rhodobacterales bacterium | reverse complement strand
TTAGAGAGCCCTTTGGTGCATCGAGTACGTGGCTGTCATCAGAGAGCCTTCTTGGTCAATCCTTCGATTAGGTTCAGTCCCAGCGCTGCGAGCATGATCGAGGTAGTCGGCAAGTGTGGTGCTAGGTATGGTTAGACTTGCACCAAACGTACAAGTCACAGGACGTCAAAAACCATTGGGAGTGCCGTCAAAACGTGTAGGGGTTTGCGTAACGTTGCGTGACGCTTATTGATTTCATTGAGAAAAGTCGGGCTTATTAGCCCATAAGTTTGCTTGGAAGTTGCGCATAAGATTGCGTAAATTGCGCATAAGTCTGCGTGGTCCTCAGGCTGAACACTATTTGCGTTCTTGAGGGCCTAGCCTGTGGCTTTGGTATTCCGCAGCCGTTGCCTGTTGTTTCTCCCATCTCTGACAATATCATGAAATTTAGCGGTCAATTCTTCCATGCGGTGATCTTGCAGTTCAACGCACCGGTGCCTGAAATCGTCATGTTGCGCGTAGACCTTATGAGGTTTCCCTTTACGGTCACAAAGCCAAACTTAATGACGGTCGCTGCGGTTCTGCTACCCTGAAATTGAATGACGGCGGAGCCTGAAATTCCCTGTTGGTTCGTCGCTCGACCACGCAAAGTCCGGTTGTTGGTATATTGCAGCCTCATGGTGCCACGGTTTCGGATAATTCGATTGCCGAAGCCGGGGCAGTCGCTTCTGAATCCCCAACTTCCCGCCAAGGCTGATGCCGGTGTCGTCGCCATGGTTCGTGTCTTACAGACTTTTCCTTCCTGCTCCTTGAGCTCAGCGACCGCCGCTTCGGTGACAAGGTCTTCTGCCGTCAATTCGGAGCCGGAGTCTCTTATGAAATTGGAAAACGCTGAACGCGTTTTCCTTCCGACAACTCCATCTGCCGGACCTGCGGGACACCCAATACGATTAAGCTCGGTCTGCAAATCAGTGACGATCTCTACTTCTGACCGTGGAGGCAGTTCCGGCGCGGGCGCCACCAAATCCATTGGAAGGGCCGCTAACTCGAGTGTTTGTATGTCTTCGACGTTGCTTGCTGCCTCTGGTGAGCTTTCAGGCGCTGCGACCTCTAAGGCAGTATCCGGCGCGGCTATAACTTCTTGCGCCGCCGTTTCATCGAGTGCTGTATTCACGGCGGCCACATCCAAACCGTTGATTGTGTCCTCGAGAAGAATACGGACAGCGAGGTCTGATGCTGGGTACTCTGTAACGATCTGATCGAGAATCTGTCGAACGCTATCATAACTGAGCTGCTGAAGTTCTGGCGTCTGCGTCTCCGCCGACTGATAAATAATGTTGGCCGTATTGAAGAGGGCCTCTTCTGGTCCCGCCCACACAGGAGTAACAAACAATATTGCCGCAGCCGCTGCACATAACAATCGCTTCATAAAATGTTCCCTACTCAACTGCGAGAAGCCTAAACGACAGTTTTGCCTAATGTCACCAGTTTTCTGATCGCAGGGTAACTCGCAAAGAGTCGTCGCAAAGTGATCTTTTTCTGGTATTATTAGGAGATCTGAGTAAACCTTACCTGACGCCAGCTTTGATCCGGCATTTCTCGGACAGATTGCGAGCTGTCGCTGTGTTGGGAGATGTAATGTTTGATTTGAAAGCGCGCATTTGCGCGGTTGTGCTGGCCACTTTTGTGTCGTCAGGGCCAGCTTTTTCTCAGGAAAACCCCAATCTACTGTTGGGCGAAGCGATCACCCTCTACTCGGAGGCGATGGACGCAACCGGTCAAGAACGAAAAGAGCTTTTTGCCGAGGTCGATGGCATCCTCACTCGGATCCAGACCAACCATCCGGACTCGATCCCAGCCACTTTCATGAAAAATGGCACGCCGCTTGGTCCCATCGATGTGGAACTTATTGCGGCAGAACTGAAGGACCCGTTTGAGGGTCTACCTAGGGAGACAACTCGGGCGATTGAACGTGTGGCTGCCATAGCGTGTCAGCAGACCGACTGCGCAGATGAGGTAAAGACCGCCATGGCGGAGTTTTTCCTCGAGAATGTCTTCTTGAGTGGTGGAAGCGAGCTCGCCAATGCTACCGATATCGAGAAGGTCAGATGGCTCTTCTCCAATCCAGGACGCTTCGAAAGCAATATTGACCGCGTGAATGCCTTTGGTGAGCTGATGGACAACGAAGCTTTCATCAAGGGGCTCGACGAACGTATTGGCGACGCCGTCAGGCCGAAGGTCCGCAAGGAGCTTGCGACAGATGCAGTGAAAGACCTTGGTCGCGACATCGCCATTTTTCTCGTAACCAGCGCGGCAACCGAGGTGACAGCCGACTGGCTTGAAGGTCGTGGGATGATCGACGAAGCCTTGCTCGCCCGAACCCTGATCGAGCCCTCCGTCGACATCGGAACGCTCCTGGCGACGGCAAAAGTTGCTACTATGACATCCGCCGGTGTTGGTGCCGTCGTTATCTGGGCGAAGAACGCTTACGCCCTTGTTGAGCTTGGTCAGAAGTCCATCCAGGCTGAGGAAACGGGGGCGACCAAAGAGCAGCAGCTCCAGGTCCTGGCTGATGCGATCTACAGCCTGCAAACGAGCCTAGGGACGGGGGTCGTCACTGGCCCGATGTTCTCGGAGGAGGATCAAGGCGTTATCGTCACGCCGCAAATGGCGGCCGCGTTCGAGGCGAGTTTGCAGAAGTCCTATGAGCGCCAGCAGTATTGGCTCTCGAGCAACGATGCGGTGCTCCTCGCGTCCTTCGATAACATTATTGAGCTCGCAAAGACCGCAGCTCGGACCTTCAATACTGTGACCGGAGCCGTTGCGAATGTCGTAGAAGGTCTCAGCGATGAATTCGGTCAATCCACGGCTACCCTGCCAGCTGATCTTCAGGGATCGCAAGTAGCGACAGATGGGTTTCTGGGACCGTATGTAGGTGCAGTAGATGGTTTTGACGAAGTCATAGGCACTACGTATTCTGGCTGGGGGCCATCTATTGTTCCGCCATCTGGGGCGGATCTCGGATATCGCCCTTGCGGTGATCGCAGAGATATCCGGCGTTGCCTTGAAGAAAAAGGTGTTAGCAAAGAAGCGATAGATTTTTCCTTTGCGGTCAGCGGCGACATGGTCGGCGAAGTGTTCGCTGTTGATTTCCAAGAGACTGGTGAGATCGATGTTGCTCAGGTTCAGTTCAATGGCGCTAGTCCACACCGATGGCCGGTGCTGCTTAACGGGTCCGTCAAAGAACTTAAGGTTGAAGCAACCAGAAACCTCGCCGCTGTGTTCACTGATCCCACCAGTCGGAACATGCTGCGGCAGTTTCCGCAAGCAAGTAGTAGGACGGCGGAAATTCGGTCCCATCGGTTGCTTTCAGATGGCACGCAACGATTTGCTTTAGTTGAAACTATAATCGATGGTTGTAGGGCCTGCCCGATCCTAGGCAGTGCAGTGACATTTCTAGAGATCGGACCATCTACGGGCGGGACCTTGAGGCGTAGGCCCATTGGCCTGTCATTAGAAGACCCGAAAGATAGTGTCGATTTGTCTGCGCGAGTTCTCCGTGAACGACCAGATAGTTTGCAGACAATGCTGAACATTCTTGGCTACAACGCTGGCGAGATGGATGGGCTCCCTGGCCCACAAACCCGAATGGCTCTGATGACTTTTCAAGCCGAACGCTGCCTTCCAACAACGGGACAACCTGATAATGCTACAATACGCGCGATCCTGACGACAGATGGATATGATGCGGCCTGTTCGGGAAAAAAGATTCCAGATGGCATTTCTGCAAACGCGCCCTTGTTCGCAGGGAAGTACGTGAAAGACTTGGAGCAATGCAAGCTGGAGCAAACACCCTGGGAACTCCTTTGGGAACAGGTTCTGGTGAATGGAACCAATATTCTTTTGGGTCATGAGAATCCGTGCACGACCAGACGGACTGATATTCGTGATGGGATCACGCTTTTCCGTGGGTCGTGTTCTTGGGCTGACAACACACAGAATGCTAGTTGGCGCCTTGATGTACGATCAAACTCCGAGTTCTCTTTCATTACCCAACAAAACACCTTCGGCAACCTCGAATCTGCCATATACCGGCTCTGTAAGGAATCCTATGATGCCCAAGTTGAAGTTGCTTACCTTGAACCCGAGCGTGGCGCAGCCCTTCGAAAATCGATTCTGGACGCCGTTAGGCCAGTTGCAGAAATACACTTTGGGTCTCCTGTTGAGTTTATTGTTGATAAAATGCGCGTGTTGGAGAGACAGGCGTATGTTGAGTTATCTGCGCAAAGACCGAACGGCGTAAAAATTGACCTGGCCTCGACACCTGCGGCCAAGCGTGGCGAAGTGGACTTCGGCGTAGGCAATATCAATGTTATATCCGGTTTCTTGACCCAGCAATCAGGCGAGTGGAAACCAAGGGACCTTGTCATTCAAGCCACCGAAGCCTGGTGGGTCGAGAATTGCAACGGTCTTGAGGAGCTGATGCCTGAAACATGTGGTCAATCAGGCACTCCAGAAAATACTGACTTGGCGGCTCTGCCTACTAGCCTGCCAGAGGTAACTGACAAGGGCGTTGATGTCCCTGAGGGATGGAACAAAGCAAAGGAAATCATGTCTCGAAATATTGTCCGTGATTACGCTGGTCTGGAAAATCTTCCGACTATTGCAGATGTCGCGGAATACTCAGTACTGGCGTGGGACAGCTATGGCGGAAGCGATGCATTCGCGGCGGTTCGAAACCTCGGATGGACGCCTCTACGAAATTATGCGGGGAAAAGGTATGTTGCCGGTGACGCTATCGCTAATCTGTATACTGGCCCTGATGGCAAGATTGCGTTGGCATTCCGAGGAACCGTCACTGGACGGGACTGGATAACAAATACAGCAGGCACCTTGAGCCCGGCACCTTTTTTGAAGGGTCAAATTCAAGATGCCTTGGAAATTGCGAGAACAGTCGCGAACGAGCATGCCAATGTTGTTTTTGTTGGGCATTCACTTGGTGGACGTCTTGCACAGGTTTCCGCGATGGCGACTGGCCGCCAAGCTTATGTCTTTAACTCGGCACCGGTGGGATCGAGAGATGTTGATTCAGAGGGCATAGAATTTTCTAGCGACCAGCTTCATTTCTTTCGAAGTCCGCAAGACCCACTGTCCAGTATCTTTGGCAACAACGATATTGAAGTGAGTAATGTCCAGAAGTGGGACGTAAAGTCACTGTCTGAGCTTGTGGGGTTGGTAGGCCACAAGCACTCTATACAAGTTCTTGCTCAAGCAATGTTAGATGTTCGTCAGGCATGGAATCAAAACTGGATTCAGTATTATCTGTCACAAGAAGCAAAAGTTGACGAAGGCAGGAAAAATTTCTGTGGCCTTAGCACTTTAGATAGCTGTTCTGACATAGAGCTTTGTGAACGAGCAGTCCTATCACAGCGGCTTATTAAGTCGGAAACTCTAAAGAATAAATGGGCCGAAGCACTTGAGTCACGTCGGGGAACATGTCTTGAACTGGCGGATCTGAAGAAGAGACAGTTAGCCGCAAAGGCAGCCAAAGACAGGGAAGAGTTAAACAAAAAACCGCACTATTATTGGGATAAAGCTATTCCAACAGTTGCTGATCGCCTGGAAAATCCTCCCGAATTTTCTGGAGTCTATTTGAGGATGGGCCATGATATTTCGCAATTAGAACCCCTCAAAACTAGTCGAGTCGGAATCAATTCAGCATATGTAGCTCGCTCCAAATTTGAAAGATTCTGGAGCGAGTTTGGGGTAATGTGGCTGGATGGTATTACACTCGAGCAATATCAAAGCTCAGTTCATCTTGGTAGACGAAATCTAAACAGTGGGATTACGATACCCAAAAAGGATGTAATTTCAATAATAACCGTTGGCCGCTCCGGTTTTGGTATAAACCGTGTTGAATTTCTGGGGTCTACCTATGAACTGGCTCAGTCGGTCAAGCGCCCTCACGAAGTAACAGGGATGGGGCGAAACGGGAGAGCTAGAAAGATTGAGTACTCTGGCGGGGTCGTTACGCCCTTCGTAGATAGTGAGTGGGGATATGATGCAAACCAAATACTTAAGGCGAGATTTTTGAACGATACGGTAACCGAGTATTTGTTCAAAGATTACGAACCATGTCACACAAACACCATTAAGGATGTAAATACAGAGGAATGGTTGCCTAGTTATGGCACGATATTGCACACGACTGACGGAGAGCGTTACTTGTTTTCCTGCTTAAAGAATTCACTAGGTCCGTGGAAGCGGCCCAGCAATATGTCAGCTGCTGAGGCGCGTAAGATTTTTGACTCCCTCAAGTCTCCGTTTTGATGGGTAGCTTGCCCAGGGTTGAAGTAAGCGGAGTACCAACTCTAGTTGGGCGCATGGCGTCTACAACTTCCCTGTAGGGCTCATAAGCGGGGTCCTTGAACTGTATGAAGCGTTGATACCATTTGCCGAGCCGAGCTGGTGCAGATTTGGTTTCTTGGTTACCGAGAGAAAGCCGCTGCTTCACGTGCTTCTCAAAGCCATGGGGCCAGTTTTCAAGCAATTCCTTGCGATCAAAATGCGTCGTGATCCTGACCTCAGAGAGTACAAACTGGTATTTCTGACGGACAGAACCCAGTTGGACGAGCAGCTGATAGGCATATTGTTCGCATTTGGATTTGGGACACTACCCTTGGTTTGTGCAATTCTTATAGGTGGAGGAGCCTTCTTCGTACTTCAAGATCAAGCATCTATGGTTGAAAAGCCACGCGATAAACATCGACCTAGAACAATTATAAAAAGAGAAACACATGCCTCGGTTGAATTTGATACCAATGGCGTAGGGAAGTACAAAAACTGGGAAATTCGTAAAAACGGTGATAAATATCATGTAAAGCAAGCCACGCTTGGGAACGTCTGATTTACCGTTTTGGGTGCGCCGATTTCCGTGCAATCGGGCTTTGATATATCAGATAGGGACCGATTTTGGTCTCGTAGCGCCAGAATTGGCTGTGACCTGAGACCCCGAGCTCCTGATTTTGGGCAGAGTCCGGCTCATGCCATCAGTTTCCGTCGAA
>CAYGQZ010000226.1:0-7087 GCA_964352055.1 uncultured Rhodobacterales bacterium | reverse complement strand
CTCGGCCAGTGGTTCTGGCTGGTTGCCAGCAACCCTTCGAAGAGCTCGGTTGTTGTTGCCCTTTGATTGGGTTCGAAATGCCCCTCGACGCCAAGGTTGACCAAGGCGTTGGGCTCTTCCGCGCCTGCCGCCACGATCCCGCGCGGACGGTGATATTTGAACGAACGCCCGACCAGCATCTGGTCATTGGCCAGAAGGGCCGACGCCAGCGTGTCGCCTTCGAACCCCTTGAGTTGTTTGCCGTTAAAGGTAAAGCGCAGCGCGCGGTCCTTGTTGAGAAGGCGGCCGTGTGTGGCGAGACGTGTACTCATGTAAATCGGGCCTCAGCGCGGGCCGTGAGGGCGGAGCCTCCGGCGGGAGTTTTTCTGGCAAGATGAAGATGGATCATGAGAAAGACCTCCAGGACCAACCGGGGCGTTTTTTGCTGATCTTGTCACACAGATCCCGGGGCGGCTCATGGGTCTGTGCGGGATATGTGCCAAAGACTTCGAGCGTCATCGTGCAGCGCGCCGCATGAAACCACTTGCCACAACCGTACACATGACGCCACCGCTCAAAATGCACGCCTTTGGGGTTTTCTCGCATGAAGAGATAGTCCTGAAAGTCTTCGTCCGACGAGCCCGGCCCAAAGCGTTTCAGATGTGCCTCGCCACCGGCGTGGAATTCGGTTTCTTCACCGGTTTGCCCGCAACACGGGCAGGTCAGGATCAACATGGGCAAGCTCCGATCGAAAGGGCGGACACGCAAAAGGCAGGCGTCCCAAGACGCCTGCCTGCAGGTGTGAGTGAATGTGAGTGGGCTTTATTCCGTGGGTACGGGCGCGGGCTCGACACTTGGTGAAATGACGTCGCCCGCTGCGGGCGCAACGTTTTCCCCGCCGCCTGTTGTACCGGCAATGGCCAGCAGCACGACGATGCCTGCAATGACAAGGATTGCCACAACGACGCCACGGCGACTGACGCCGTCGCCCCTGTGCAGGTTGAGATTTGAGTGGTCTGACATGATGAAACCTCCGATCTGTGAGCTTTCATCTGAGCAGAGTGACCGCCGCAGGCAATGCCATTGACCCGGCGCCCGGCAAAGCGGCCAATGCCAGCCAGTTTCCCCTGCCTCAACTGGCTGCGTCCCGCCAAAATGCCGCTGTATGGGACAATATTTTTGCGTGACGGACCGGTGCGTGCCATGTAAGTGTCAACTTGAGTTGACAGGAGTCTGACATGAGCAAGGAGATGGGGGCCGTTCTGGTCTTTGGTGCGATCATTGCAATCGCACTGGTCATGTTCGCGATCGAACGGCGCGGCGTGGCGAAACGCAAGGAGGCCCGCGGCGGGCGCGAAATTGACGTAAGCAACCTGATTGCCTTTGGCTCGGCTGCGGGCGAAGGCGAAAAAACCAAGGTGCCGGAGTAGCGGCAAGCAGGCGTTGCCGACCGGGGGATGCGTTTCGCATCCGCGCAGGTGGTGCAAGACACCGGCCACAACAGATTGGGCGCGCTTCAGCATACCCATTGCCCGCAGGTCATGAATCTGTGAACGATCCGGTCCCCGAACCCCCATTGCAGGGTGGCCACCGTCAGCAACAGCACGTTCAGGAACGTGAACATCTCCGCCTCGGAGCGCAATTTGTCGAAGTTCCGCTCTTCGGTGAGAAAATCTACGGCATAGCCTTCTTTTGGAATGACCTCGGGCGGTGTGCCTTGCTTGATGGCCATCAATTCCACGCCGTATTCGTGCAGCAGCTTTTCAACCGACTTTTGCCGCCCCAATTCGATCTTGGTCAGCCGATCCGAGAAAAACAGGACGGACGCAGCCACGCCCAGTGCGCCAAAGCGTTGAAAGAGATCGGCATTTTCCCGCAACAGCATGACGACGGTGCCCAAGGCCCAAACCCCAAGCCCCGCAAAGGCAGCAAGACGCCCGAAGCGCCGCAGGATATAGGGTGGTCTCGGCACGCTAATGCGCCACCCCGGCTGCAACACTTTCATCGATGAACTTGCCCGCGCGGAACCGGTCCAGCGAAAACTCTTCGGTCAGCGGCGAATGCCCTTTGGCGATAAGTTCGGCCATGGCCCAACCCGACCCTGGGATGGCCTTGAAACCGCCGGTGCCCCAGCCACAGTTGACGAACACACCGTCAACCGGCGTTTTGGACAGGATCGGAGACCGGTCACCGGTCACATCCACGATCCCACCCCATTGCCGCAGCATCTTGAGCCTTGAAATCATCGGGAACGTCTCGATCAGGGCGCGCACGGTTTCCTCGATATGGTGGAAGGACCCGCGCTGGGTGTAGTTGTTGTACCCGTCGGTGCCGCCCCCAATGACCATTTCGCCCTTGTCGGACTGGCTCATGTAGCCATGAACCGTGTTGGCCATGACCACCACGTCCATGCAGGGCTTGATCGGTTCGCTGACAAGCGCCTGCAGGGCCACCGATTCAATCGGCAGACGGAACCCGGCCATGTCGGCCAGATGCCCCGAGTGTCCCGCGACAATCATACCAAGCTTGTTGCAGTCAATCGCGCCCTTGGTCGTGTCCACGCCCACAACCTTGCCGCCTTCGCGGCGCACGGCGGTGACTTCGCATTGCTGGATCACGTCCATCCCCATGTCGGAACAGGCCCGCGCATAGCCCCAGGCCACCGCATCATGGCGCGCCGTGCCGCCCCGCGCCTGCCAAAGGCCCCCAAGGACGGGATAGCGCGGGCCTTTGATGTTGATGATCGGCACCAGTTCCTTGACCTTTTCGGGGCCGATGAATTCTGTCTTTACCCCTTGCAGGGCGTTGGCATGCGCGGTCCGTTGATAGCCCCGGATTTCGTGTTGGGTCTGGGCCAGCATGATCACACCACGCGGGCTGAACATGACGTTGTAGTTCAGGTCCTGGCTCATCGTTTCGTACAGCGAGCGGGACTTTTCATAAATCGCCGCCGATGGATCCTGAAGGTAGTTCGAGCGGATGATGGTCGTGTTTCGCCCGGTGTTGCCGCCACCCAGCCATCCCTTTTCAAGGATCGCCACGTTTGTAATGCCAAAGTTCTTGCCAAGGTAATACGCCGTGGCAAGGCCATGCCCCCCTGCCCCGATGATGATCACATCGTATTTCGCCTTGGGCTCGGGCGCACGCCAGGCCCGTTCCCAACCGGTGTGATGCCGCAGGGCCTCACGGGCGATGGCAAAGGCGGAATAGCGTTTCATGGGCATATATCCAAAGGCTGGAATCGAAAGGGTCTGCGTTGGGGTTTTAATGGCGGTTTGACCAAAGAAAAAGGCCCGCGCTGGCGGCACTTTCTTGCGGTTTTGCGACACGTGGTCGTTTGCGCAGGGCGCAGACCGCGCCCTGCCCCGACCAAGCTGTGCAAGGGGGCGCGCCGGTTTGTCCCTTTTGCAATCGGCGCACAGGGGTTACATCAGCCAAAAGATATCAATGATAGGGCCGAAATGCTGTTTTGGAGTTTGACCGCGATTCTCACATTGTTCGTCGTGGGAACCTTGTCTGTCACGCTGCTGCGTGGCCGCACAGAGGCGCGCCCGCCTGCGGCCTACGATCTGGATGTATACCGTGATCAGCTCAAAGAGGTGGACCGCGATCTGGCGCGCGGCGTTGTCTCGGAAGCCGACGCAGAGCGCGCGCGCACTGAAGTATCGCGGCGCATCCTTGCGGCAGATGCTGCATTGCACCAGGACACAACCACTGCCCAGGGACGCGGCGGCCTCGTGACGGTCGGGTTGACGTCCCTGCTGATCGTAGGCGGCGCCTATTTCATCTATCTGGAACTGGGGGCACCGGGATATGGCGATCTGGCACTGGCCGACCGGATCGAGCGGGCCGAAACCCTGCGCGCGCAACGGCCCAGTCAGGAAATCGCCGAGGCGGGTTTGCCCGCGTCGATGCAAACCGGAGCACCTGCTTCACCTGACTACGTGGCACTGGTCGAGCAATTGCGCGAAACCGTCGCGACCCGCCCGGATGACATTCGCGGCCACGAGCTGCTTGTGCAATCCGAAGCACAGCTCGGCAACTTTTCCGCAGCCCATGCCGCCAAGGCCCGCGTGATCGAATTGAAGGGCGCATCCGCGACAGCCGCGGATTTTTCCGACTATGCGGATCTGCTCATTCTGGCCGCGGGCGGCTATGTCTCACCGGCGGCCGAGGCGGTGTTGGAACGCGCTTTGGCCATGGACCCCGGCAATGGCACGGCAGGTTACTATTTTGGTCTGATGATGGCGCAGACCGGCCGGCCGGACACGGCCTTGCGGGTCTGGGATCAATTGCTGCGCGCGGGGCCGCCGGATGCGCCATGGATACCTCCCATCGAGGCACAGATTGACGACATTGCCGTGCGTGCAGGTGTCAACTATGCCCGCCCTGCCATCGGATCCGGGCGTGGCCCATCCGCCGAAGACATCGAAGCGGCAGGCGATATGTCTCCGGCCGAGCGGATGGACATGATCCAGGGCATGGTCACCGGGCTGAGCGACCGGCTGGCCACCGAAGGTGGGCCGGTCGAAGACTGGGCACGGCTGATTTCTGCGCTTGGTGTCTTGGGTCAGATGGATCAGGCCCGGGCGGTCTTTGAGAATTCCAAACTGGCGTTTGAGGGCGATCCACGCGCCGCGGATATTCTGAACGAAGCCGCAGACCGGGTCGGGCTGCAATGATCACCGATGACACGCAGACCTTTGTCGCCGCCGTGCCACCCTTGCGCCCCCTGATCGGGCTCGATCTGGGCGACAAGACCATCGGGGTCGCGGTTTCGGACACGTACCGATCCGTCGCGACCCCGCTCGAAACCGTCAGACGCAAGAAATTCGGCGTTGACGCCGCGCGGCTGCTCGCCTTGATCACGGAACGTTCGGTCGGCGGCCTTGTGCTTGGCTTGCCGCGCAACATGGACGGCTCCGAAGGCCCAAGGTGCCAATCCACCCGTGCCTTTGCCCGCAATTTCGCGGCCCTCTGGGACGGGCCAATCACCTTCTGGGATGAACGGCTGAGCACGGTGGCCGCTGAAAAAGCGCTGCTTGAGGCGGATACGACACGCAAACGTCGCGCAGAAGTCATTGATCATGTGGCTGCGGGATATATCTTGCAGGGACTGCTGGATCGGCTGGCGGTTATGGCGAGGCAAGAATGACAGACATGGTTCCCAACAATCTGGTGTGGACACGGCAGGAAATCGAAAGCCCCTGTGTCCAGATCTGTGTCATTCACCCTGAAACCCGGTTGTGTGCTGGCTGTGCCCGCTCCATTGACGAAATCGGCGCCTGGAGCCGGATGAGCGCCGATGAGCGCCGCATGATCATGGCCGACCTGCCAAACCGCGAGCCTGCCCCCAAGACCCGGCGCGGTGGTCGAAATGCACGGTTGAAGCGTTAGGATCAGGACCCGCTCAGGCGTCAAGCCAATCCGCCGGGTTGGGAAATTCTGGCCGCAGAAACGCCACCATACGTCCCGGTCCATCCGGCCCCTGCCAAGGCGCTGTGCCGTGTAATGCAAAGCGGTGGATCAGATAGCTCTGTCCGGGTGCTGCGATCAACGGAACCCGTTCGCAGGTCTCGAACACCTGACGCCGGGCCGCGTGATAGGCATCTGTCAGATCCACCGATCCGATAGGCTGCGTGCCGACCGCCGCGGCCAAAGCCGCCTGCATCACCCGGTGACTGCCCCGCCAGACCACGGTCGGTGCCGCAGATACTGCGTTCAACGGCAAGCCCAAGATATAGGCGTGATATTCGCGGGCAAATCTGCGCCGGGCAAGCCCTTCGGGCAGCAATCCGTCCACATGGGCCGCGTCCCGATTGATCCGGAAGCGGTGATTGGCATCGCTTTCTTCCGGGTCTTTACGCGGGTAGCCGGGATATATGATCGAAACCTGCGCATGGTGTTGCGGCAGTTCCGGAATGTGGGGCTCCCAAGGGCCTTTGAGAGGAACACCTGCCACGCTGCCATCTGCCGCGTTGGGCAACACATCCACACCAACAAACCACGTTTTGGCGTGGCGGAGGTTTGCCGCAAGCATGCCGGGATCTGACGTAATCCCTTCCGCCACGGCCTTCGCGGCCTCGGCCCATTTCGCAACGCATGGGTCTGCGTCGAACAGGATGAAACCGTCCTCTTCCATCAGCCAGAAATCACCTTGCAGGGTATATCAAACGGCATCAGCGGCATGCTCCTCATCACACGAAAACAGGCCCTGACCTTGCGCACCTGATTTCCACCAGACAAAGCCATTATCGGCATCCTTCGAACCCTCTACTGCGTTAAATTGCTTGGCGCTCGGGATCCAATGCGGTGACGCTGGCCAATGCCGCGCGCACCAGTTCCGGCCCCGCACCCGGTTTCGTCGCCCCTTCGCTCAGCATCCGGCGCCAGGCCCGTGCCCCGGGCCGCCCCGCGAACAGGCCAAGCATGTGGCGCGTGATCTGATGCAACCTGCCCCCGGCGCTCAGATGGGCATCGATATAGGGCAGCATGTCCCTCACCGCGTTTTCGGCCGACGTGTCAGGCCCCGCCCCAAAAATCCGCCTGTCCGCCGCGCACAGGATATCAGCGGGCTGGTGATAGGCAGCACGCCCGACCATCACACCGTCCAAACCGGCATCCAACAGGTTTTCAACCTGATCCAGCGAGGTGACGCCCCCATTGATCGAGATATGCAGATTGGGAAAATATTCTTTCATTCGCAGGACCAAAGGATAATCCAGGGGCGGGATATCCCTGTTCTCCTTGGGGCTCAGACCCTGCAACCAGGCCTTGCGTGCATGGATGATCACACGTTCACACCCCGCCGCTACGATCTGCGCCAGGAATTCCGGCAAGATCTCGTTCGGGTCCTGATCATCGACGCCAATGCGGCATTTTACTGTTACGTCTGCATCCACGGCCCTGCGCATCTCTGCCACGCACTCGGCCACAAGTGACGGCGTGCGCATCAAAACTGCGCCGAACGTGCCTGACTGCACCCGATCCGAAGGGCACCCGCAATTGAGGTTGATCTCCGGATACCCCGCCGCCGCGCCCAGCTTGGCCGCCTGCGCCAACTCGCGCGGGTCCGATCCTCCCAGTTGCAAGGCGACGGGATGCTCGG
>CAYGQZ010000225.1:0-7102 GCA_964352055.1 uncultured Rhodobacterales bacterium | reverse complement strand
CGGTTGTCCACATCGAACACGCCCAGATCGGCGGTCTTGGTGTTGTTCGATCCGGTGAGGTCGGCAGAGCCGCCGACAGATTCCGGCATGATCGGGTTCAGCACTTCCAGCACCTTTTCCGACGCAGCCCGCGTGGCCAGTTTGGGTGCGGCCTCCGACATCTGCTTTTTGAAGGCCTTGACCGTTGCAGACAGTTTCTTGGGCACTTCGCGGGCCATCACGCGATTGAAGAGGGCCTGCTTGTTGGCTGACACGGACGCAAAGCGGGCTTCCCATGCTTCGCGGTCGGCGGCACCGCGCGCACCAATGGCTTCCCATGCGGATTTGACATCTGCGGGCACGTCAAAGGGGCCGGTGGTCCAGCCATAGGCGGCTTTTGCGGCAGCCATCTGATCGGCGTCGGTCAAGGCGCCATGTCCCTTGGAGGTGTCCTGCGCTGCGTGGCCCAATGCGATGTGGGTCTTGCAGGCGATCATCGTCGGTTTCTTCTGGCTCTTGGCCTTGGTGATGGCCGCATCAATGGCGACGGGGTCGTGGCCATCAATCTCGATCACGGCCCAGCCTGCGGACTTGAAGCGCATCGGCTGGTCCGTGGTGTCCGACAGCGTGGCCGGGCCGTCGATGGTGATGTTGTTGTTGTCCCAGAAGACGATCAGCTTGCCCAGCTGGTGGCGGCCCGCCAGCGTGATGGCTTCCTGGCTCACACCTTCCATCAGGCAGCCGTCACCGGCAATGACATAGGTGTAGTGGTCAACGATCTTCTTGCCGTATTGGGCGCGCTGGATTTCCTCGGCCATGGCAAACCCGACCGAATTTGCGATCCCTTGTCCCAATGGGCCGGTGGTTGTCTCGATCCCGCCCGCATGGCCGTATTCCGGATGACCCGCCGTGATGGAGCCCCATTGGCGGAAGTTCTTGATCTGCTCCAGCGTCATATCGGCGTAGCCCGTCAGGTGCAGCAGGGAGTAGAGCAGCATGGAGCCGTGGCCTGCCGACAGGATGAACCGATCCCGGTCCGGCCAGTTGGGGGCGGTGGGGTCGAACTTGAGGTGTTTTTCAAACAGAACCGTGGCCACGTCAGCCATGCCCATGGGCATTCCGGAATGGCCGGAATTGGCGGCCGCAACCGCATCCAGTGTCAGGGCACGAATGGCAGTGGCTTTGGACCAGTGGTCAGGATGGGCGGTGCGAAGGGCGTTCAGATCCACGGATGGTGTCCTTTGGGCAAAGAGATTTCAGGCTGAATACCAGTCAATCGCCAAAGATCAAGGCGATGTCGCAGGGCGCAGACTGGCGATACGGAACCCGCGTTGCGCAGGTGATGCGCGCGGCGCTCGGGCGGCACATCAATGCCGGCCTGCAAGCTATTGATCGTAAAGGGGGCGCATTTTACAAATGCATTGGCTAGACTTGCTTCACAATAAAAGATGGTGCGATTCGCGGGCCAACGGGTTGGTGGCTTAAAAATCCAAAGACTGATCGAAGGGGACGGGCGACAGCATGAGCGACATAGACGAGTTGCAGCGGCGGATCACCGCAGCGATGGACAGGATTGCCAGCGGGTTGAACAGCGCGGGCGGAACTGATGCAGGCGAAAAGGCTGCGCTTGCAGCGGCGCTCGACGCCGAAAAACAGACCAATGCCCAACTGACTGAGCGGTTGCGGACGCTGAATGCCCGGTTTGATGTGGCCGCGCGCGACGCGCAGGCGGCCAGGGATGCGGCAGATGCCCGGGTCGAAACGCTGGATCTGGAGTTGCAGCGGTTGCGCAAGGCCAATGACCAGTTGCGCCAATCCAACACCGATCTGCGCGCTGCCAATCAAGAAGGTGTCGGTGCGCCGGAGCTTATCAACAAGGCGATGATGGCCGAGCTTGAAGCCTTGCGTGCCATGCGCGCCGCTGATGTGGCCGAAGCCACAAGCATCATCGGAGCCCTGACCCCGCTGCTGGATCAACTCGAAGCCCCCAAAGAGGAAGAAACAGATGCCTGAGGTCACAATTGCCATCGGTGGACGCCAATTCTCGGTGGCCTGTCAGGAAGGCGAGGAAAACTATCTGCACACAGCCGCCAAGATGCTGGACGATGAAGCGCAGGTGCTGTCGGATGCGGTGGGGCGTATGCCCGAAGCCCGCATGCTGCTCATGGCGGGGCTGATGCTGGCAGACAAGACGGCAAGTGTCGAAGACAAGATCGCCGAAGTGCAGGGCAAGCTGGAAGAGCGCGAGGCAGAACTGGAAGGGCTCAGAACCATGGGCGCGCCGAAGCCGGAACGCATCGAGGTGCCTGTGGTGCCGCAGTCCGTGTATGATACGCTGGCCGAACTGGCCGCCCGCGCAGAGGCCCTTGCCGCAGACATAGAAGAAAAGGCGCGATGACCAAAAAAGGCGCAGTGTGACTGCGCCTTACGGGGAGTCTTGAATGCAGGTGCGTTGCATCGAATGTCGGAATGGCCCGTAAGGCGCACCCTGGTGCGCCCGACCTTACATCAGCCGTTCGCTTCGCGGATCTTGTCGGCGGCGTCCTTGTCATAGCTCACACCGTTTTCTTCCAGCAGAGTGTCCAACTCGCCTGACAATGTCATTTCCGTAATGATGTCACATCCCCCGACAAATTCGCCTTTGACGTAAAGCTGCGGAATGGTCGGCCAGTCCGAGAACTCCTTGATCGCGGCGCGGACCTCTTCGTCCGCCAGGACGTTCACATCGGCAAAGTCGATGGCCATGTAGTTCAGCACCCCGGCCACCCGGCTCGAAAAACCGCATTGCGGCATGGACTTGGTGCCTTTCATGAACAGCACCACATCATTGGAGGAGATCGTTTCGGAAATACGTGCCTTTGCATCGGTCATGTCAGCTGTCTTTCTTGTTGTAGGCGCGGTGGTATTGCGCGGCATAGGTTTCGTCTTCGGGCATCGGATCGATATGCGTGCTTGCGCGTGCAAAAAGCGATCCGTTGGCTTTTGTCCTGATGGCATGGGTGCGTTCGAGTGCATCGTTGTGGCGCGCGACCCGGTTCACCATCTCAATATCTGTCGCTTCCATGCCCAGCGGTGTGGTCCGCACTTGCCCCATGTCTTCCCGTGCGGGCCTGCGTGCCGCAAAAGGGCGCCGCGGACCGCTTCGAAACGGGTAGGACAGCAAATGCCAGAGCCGTGCCATCAGGGCGCTTTTGTTGTCAGGGCCAGGGCGTGCAATTCACCGTGGCTGCCATCCATCTTGCCCTTGAGCGCGTTGGTGACCGCCCGGTGCTGCTGCACCCGGTTCATTCCCGCAAATGAAGCGTCGATGACTTCGGCAGAGTAGTGATTTCCGTCACCTGCGAGGTCTGTGATCGTGATCTTGGCATCAGGGAAACTTTCGCGGATCAGATCCTCGATTTCCTGGGCTTGCATGGGCATATTGTAGGTCTCCGGTTCCGTCATGACAGATTTAGGGCGCGCCACCGCCGGAAGCAAGCGTTTGAGCCAAAGCAAAGCACTCCGCGAGCCTGTGCGGTGCGGGGGCTTGTCTTTCCGGTTGGCCGGAGACAAGATTTTATCTGAACCAGAGGCGGCGCCCGGTCCGATCAACGGATGGGCCTTGCGGTCTGTCTCAAAAGCCCCGGATTGCGGCCTGAAACGCCAGGAAAAGTCCGATGACTGTTGCGGAGGCATTATAAATGAGCACGGAATCAGCACCTGAACAGGCCCTTGCGTGGCATAAGGATGGCACGGGTGCCGCCCTTGCGACGGTGATCGAGACCTGGGGCAGTGCGCCGCGCCGCGCCGGCGCGCAGTTGGTTGTGTCGGGCACAGGCGAGATGATGGGTTCGGTGTCTGGCGGTTGCGTCGAGGGCGCGGTTGTCGTCGAGGCGATGGACGCGCTCGAAGATGGCAAGCCGCGCGTCCTCGAATACGGGATCAGCGATGGCGATGCTTTTGCCGTCGGGCTCGCCTGCGGCGGGACGATTCGTATTCTGGTTGAGCCCGTGGGAGCGGCCATGCCGGCCGACATGCTCGAAGCGCTGGTTGCCGCACGCGGCGCACGTCGCAAGATCGCCTATGTCGTCGATCTGCAAGACTGGGCCCGGCATCTGGATGACCGCGGTTTTGCCGAGCGCTTTGCCAGTGACCGCACCGGCGTGGAGCCGGACGGTAAGACCTTTGTCACCATCCACAACCCGCCATTGCGGCTTGCCATCGTGGGCGCCGTGCATATCGCACAGGCGCTTGTGCCTATGGCCCGTGTTGCGGGCTATGACCCCGTCGTTATCGACCCGCGCGGGGCATTCGGATCCGAGGCCCGCTTTCCGGGGGAGCGTGTGTTGAACGACTGGCCGGATGAAGCCCTTGCGGAAGTAGGAGTGGATGCCCGCACAGCCCTTGTCCTGCTGACCCATGATCCCAAGCTGGATGATCCGGCCCTGCACATCGCGCTGAAATCCGAAGCTTTCTACATTGGCGCATTGGGGTCGACCCGGACCCACGCCAAACGGGTCGAGCGGTTGCAAGAGGCTGGATTTTCCAGCGCGGACATTGCCCGGATCAAAGGGCCCGTCGGCCTTGATATCGGGGCGGCGAGCCCGGCAGAAATCGCGGTCTCGATCCTGGGACAGATGGTGCAGACCCTGAGGCGGGGCGGATGAAGTTCGGGCCGGTCTTTGCGGGTGATGCGGCTGGCGCCATCCTTGCGCATTCGATGACGGGCGCGAACGGGCGCATCGCCAAGGGCACGGTCCTGGAACCCGCTCATATCGCGGACTTGCGTGCGGCAGGTCATGACACACTGGTCGTGGCGCAACTGGAGCCGGGTGATGTCGAGGAAAATGCAGCCGCCACGCGTCTGGCCCGCGCCATCGCCAACGATCCCGAAACGCAGGGGCTGCGGATCGCGCAGGCCGGGGCCGGGCGGGTGAACCTCTATGCGACGGGCCCCGGTGTCGTGCGTCTGAACGAAGGCGCCATTCACGCGGTCAATGCGGTCGATCCGATGATCACGATTGCCACAGTCCCCCCGTTTCACCGGGTTGATGCAGGCACCATGATCGCGACGATCAAGATCATCTCCTATGCCGTGCCGGACGCGGCGCTGGCCGATGCCTGCGCGATCGGTCATGGCAGTCTGGATGTGGCTGCTCCGACATTTGCAACGGCAACCCTGATCGAGACCCTTGTCGGGCATGATTCGTCCAGCGACAAAGGTCGGGCCGCCCTGACGGGGCGTCTGGACCGGCTTGGGGTGACGTTGAGCCCGAGGGTCATGGTCGATCATGTGGCCGAACCCTTGGCCGAGGCGCTGACGCAGGCGGTGGGCGAGGTGATTTTTGTGCTGACGGCATCGGCCACATCTGATCCACATGATGTGGGGCCCGAGGCGCTGCGCATGGCCGGAGGCACCGTCACCGCCTACGGTATGCCTGTGGATCCGGGCAACCTGTTGTTTCTGGGATGGCTCGGTGCGCGGCCCGTGATCGGTCTGCCGGGCTGTGCCAGGTCGCCCGCGCTGAATGGTGCTGATTGGGTGATGGAGCGCATCATCTGCGGCCAGCGTCTGACACAGGCCAGTATATCAGCGATGGGGGTCGGGGGGCTTCTCAAGGAAATCCCGACACGTCCCCGCCCGCGCGCATCCTGATGGCCTACCGTTCGGCAGCGCGAGAGGCGGGGCCCTTTGATCGCCTCACCCAAACCCTAAGGTGTTGCGCAATTTTGCGAAATTTCCGGAGAGTATAAGATTTGTGTTCTCAACCGACGGCACCCGTGCTTAACTCTGCTCAAACAAGAATGCCAAAAGGGAGGATGCCATGGCACAGGTCTCAATGACTGTGAACGGAAAGACTGCGTCTGGCGAAGTGGAAGGACGCACGTTGTTGTCGTCGTTCCTGCGCGACAACCTGAGACTCACTGGAACACATGTCGGCTGCGATACGTCGCAATGCGGCGCATGCGTGGTGCATGTGGACGGGCATGCCGTCAAAGCCTGCACGATGCTGGCCGTTGAAGCGGATGGGGCTGACGTCGCCACCATCGAAGGGCAGGCCAATGCGGACGGTTCGCTGAACGTGATCCAGCAGGCATTTCAGGACCATCATGGGCTTCAGTGCGGGTTCTGCACACCCGGCATGGTGATGTCGGCGGCCGCCTTGCTCAAGGAGAACCCCAAGCCGACCGAAGGCGACGTGCGGGCCTATCTGGAAGGCAATATCTGCCGTTGCACCGGCTACCACAACATCGTCAAGGCGATCATGGCGGCGTCCGGGCAGGATGTCAGCGCCATCGCGGCGGAGTAAGTACGTTTTGCAGACCGCCGGGGGGCCAGCCCCCCGGACCCCCCGGGATTTTTCGGAACAGAGAATGAGGGACCGGGGCATCTGATTTGGTGGAGCAGATCTCTGCCATCACATTTTGGGAGGATTAAAATGCCAAAAGACGGAGGCATCGGCGCCAGCAGCAAGCGCCGTGAGGATGTACGGTTTCTGACAGGTGTTGGAAACTATACCGACGACATCAACGTGCATGGGCAGGCGCATGTATTTTTTCTGCGCTCTGATATCGCGCATGGCACGCTGACATCGGTGGATACAAGCGCTGCGGCGGCAATGCCCGGCGTGGTGCAGATCTTTACCGGTGCAGATTTCGAGGCTGTGGGCGGTATGCCCTGCGGTTGGCAGGTCACCGACAAGCATGGCGAGGTGATGCAGGAGCCCAAGCACCCGGTTCTGGCACATGGCAAGGTTCGCCACGTGGGTGAACCGATTGCGGCTGTTGTGGCTGACACGCTGGAACAAGCGCGCGACGCGGCCGAGGCCATTGTAGTTGATATCGCAGAACTGCCCGCAGTGATCGACATGAAAGCGGCCGTGGCCGCAGGTGCGCCCAAGGTCCACGACGATCTGACCAGCAACCTGTGTTATGACTGGGGCTTTGTCGAAGAGAACAAGGACGCGGTGAACAAGGCCTTTGAGGAGGCAGCGCATGTCACCTCGCTTGAACTGGTCAACAACCGCCTTGTCGCCAACCCGATGGAGCCCCGCGTAGCGGTAGGCGCGTATTCCCGCGGCACGGATGAGCACACGCTGTATACGACCTCGCAAAACCCCCACGTGATCCGCCTGCTGATGGG
>CAYGQZ010000224.1:0-7122 GCA_964352055.1 uncultured Rhodobacterales bacterium | reverse complement strand
GCCCAAGTCAGAAGCGCACCAACCACATAGGCGCTGAAAAGGTCATCGCGGAAATAGGCGGCAATGCTTTGAACAATGGCGTTTTCGCCGATAGGGACCGTGGCTTCGCGGATCATGCCCAGTGAAATGAACACCAGCGCAAGTCCGATGATGATGCGGCCGACCTGTTTGGTCTTGCGGGTATTCGCTTTGAAAAAAACGGTAACGCCGATCAAAAGCGCGAAGGGCAGCGCGGCCTCAACCGGAAGGATCAGCATCCGCGTCATCAAGGCCGATCCAAGTTCCGCCCCCAAAAGCAAGATGAGCGCCGTGTGGGGTGCCAACATGCCCGATACTGCAAAGCCCGCGCTGACCAGCGCCACCGCCGTTGCGCTTTGCATCACCATGGCTGCCAGACTGCCGCCCGCGGCTGCGGAGACCGCGTTGCCCGACAACTGCTTCAATCCTGCTTTGAGCTCGGGCAGGAAGGCGCGCTCGACACCTGTTCGGATCAATCGCGCCGACCATAGCAAGAGCGCGACCGCTGCCGCGAGTTGTGCGGCCAGAAGCATCATGTGGCGACGTCCTTAACAACAGTGTGCCGAAGCATAGTGGGCAGGGTACTTTCGCATTTGGTGGTGTTTCAAAAAATTTGACCACTCAATTGAGGTTTGTGCAACAAAATTGTTTGCAAAATGTCGGCAAACCCACAAAACTGAGTTGGTAGTAAAGTCGGGGCCATGGATGTCAAACACTGAAACGCTGGACGCCAGTCCCGAAAAGGGCCGGGATCGGCTCAAGAAATCCGACCGGCGTCGGCAGATTCTTCTTGAGTTGAAGCTTCGCCCGCATGTTCGGATCAGCGCACTGGCGCGGCGGTTCAACGTGTCGACGGAAACCGTGAGACGTGACTTTGATGCGTTGTCCCATGACGGATTGATCGACCGCGCCCATGGCGGGGCGTCAGCGCCCACTCAAGGCCAATACCCGGGCCTTGATGAACGAACCAGTGCGCGGATCGAAGAGCGTGAGCGCATTGGTTTGAGAGCGGCCGAGATGGTGCAGGATGGCGAAACCGTCATGATCGACTCCGGGTCGACCACCATCCAGTTGGCACGCGCGCTCGCGTTCCGCGGAACGCAGTGCACCGTCATCACGAACTCGATTCCGGTTGCCATGACAATCGGCCACGGTGCGCCCAAAGTGCTGCTATGCCCCGGGGAATACCTTGCTGCAGAATCCGCGGTGATCGGGACGGAAACGCTTGAATTTCTTGCGCGCTTCAACGTTGATCGATGCATGATCGGGGCTTCGGGTTTGTCGTCCGAAGGGCCTTCTGAAACCGTTCGAGGGTTTGCTGCGGTCAAACGCATGATGCTCAGCCGCGCTACGAAGCGACATCTGCTGATCGACTCGCACAAGTTCGGTCGCAAGGGCCTCGCCCATGTCGGCGACATGTCGGACCTGAATTCAATTGTCGTAGATGCCCGCCCGAAAGGCGAGCTTTTGACAAAACTCGAAGGGGCGAATGTGGAGGTTGTCGTCGCGCGATCAGCCTGACATTAAGAAAATGTAAAACGGCGAGAAACGTCGCATCATTGGGAGGAAGACACATGAAACTGGATATCAAACTGTTGATGGGTGCATCAGCGATTGCGCTGATGTCATTCGGAGGAGGCGCGTCAGCGCAAGACTGCCCGCGCGGCGACTTGGATACGCGCTTCTGCGACGTTGATGGTGATCTGATCGCGGACATTCCAACGGATCCCGCGGACCTGGTAGATCCTGATACTTTGGTGTTTGCCTACACCCCGGTCGAAGATCCGGCGGTCTATGCCGCAGCATGGGCCGATTTCATCGACCACCTGTCAGAGGTAACGGGCAAGGACGTGGTGTTCTTCCCGGTTCAGAACAATGCGGCGCAGATCGAGGCGATGCGGTCGGGCCGTCTGCATGTCGCGGGTTTCAATACGGGGTCGAACCCTCTGGCCGTAAACTGCGCGGGTTTCCGTCCCTTTGCGCTGATGGCGGCGACAGATGGCAGTTTCGGCTACGAGATGGAGATCATTACGTATCCCGGTAGCGGCATTGAAAAGGTGGAAGACATCAAGGGCGGCCAGTTGGCGTTTACGTCACCGACCTCAAACTCTGGTTTCAAAGCCCCATCGGCAATCTTGAAGTCCGAGTATGACATGGTGGCGGACCGCGATTTTGAGCCAGTTTTCTCGGGCAAGCACGACAATTCCATCCTCGGGGTTGCGAACAAAGACTATCCCGCTGCCTCTATCGCGAATTCTGTGCTGCACCGCATGACGGAACGGGACGTTGTGACCGAAGATCAGATCGTATCGATCTACAAGTCGCAAACGTTTCCAACCACAGGCTATGGCACAGCGCATAACCTGACGCCGGAATTGCAGGAACAGATCCGCGATGCGTTCATCAATTTCGAATGGGAAGGCACCTCGCTCGAAGAAGAGTTCTCAAAATCGAACGAGGGTCAGTTCCTGCCAATGAATTACAAGGAATTCTGGTCGGTGATCCGTCAGATCGACGCAGCTAATGGCGTGTCTTACGCCTGCGAATAACTCAATCCTTTCAGACAGGACAGGCCCGTTACGGGCCTGTCATATTGCCGCGTTAGGTGGGTGAATATGCTGCGTCTTCAAAAACTAACAAAGACATACAAGACCGGTGATCAGGCGTTAACAGCGATTGATCTGGAGGTGCCAAAGGGTCAGGTTCTGGCCCTGATCGGCCCGTCTGGCGCGGGCAAGTCGACGATGATCCGCTGCATCAACCGTCTGGTGGAACCGACAAGCGGCGCCATCATGCTTGACGACACCGATCTGACCAAGCTGGGGTCCGGAGCCTTGCGCCGTGCGCGGCGCGAAATGGGCATGATTTTTCAGGAATATGCCTTGGTCGAACGGCTGACTGTAATGGAAAATGTGCTGTCCGGTCGGTTGGGATATGTCGGGTTCTGGCGCAGTTTCCTGCGGCGGTATCCGCAGTCGGATGTCGACGAGGCGTTTCGCCTGCTGGACCGTGTCGGACTATTGCATATGGCCGACAAACGTGCGGACGAATTGTCGGGTGGCCAGCGGCAGCGCGTCGGGATCTGCCGGGCGCTGATCCAGAATCCAAAGTTGCTTCTTGTCGACGAGCCCACCGCGTCGCTTGACCCAAAGACAAGCCGCCAGATCATGCGCTTGATCACCGAATTGTGCCAAGAGCGCGGGCTGGCAGCAATCATCAACATTCACGACGTGGCACTGGCACAGATGTTCGTGCCGCGCGTCGTCGGCCTGCGGTTTGGAGAGATCGTATATGACGGATTACCGACAGGACTTACCCCTGAAAAGCTGACCGAGATTTACGGCGAGGAAGACTGGGAAGCGACCATCGAAAAAGTCGATGACAAAGAGATCGAGGCTGCGGAATGAGGCATCGTGAACTCGACGATATGCTGGGTACGAAATGGCGAAAGCCCAGCTTTGTTCCCAACCCGCTGCTGCGCTGGACGCTGATCGTTGGATTTGGTGCCTATCTTGTCGCGGCTTTCATCACGATCGATGTAAACTGGGCGCGTGTTTACGAAGGGCTCGACCGGGGGGCACAGTTCATTCTGGCCTTCACCAAGCCTGACTTTGTGTCCCGTGCCAGTGACATATGGGGAGGATTGCTGGAAAGCATCATAATGACCGTGGCCGCGTCCGTGGTCGGCATTCTGATATCGATCCCCATTGGCCTTGGCGCGGCACGCAACATCGCTCCGATGCCGATCTACCTCATCTGTCGCGGCATCGTAGCCATCAGCCGCGCATTGCAGGAAATCATCGTGGCGATCCTGTTGGTGGCGATCTTTGGCTTCGGTCCCTTGGCCGGTTTCCTGACGTTGTCGTTTGCCACGATTGGCTTCCTCTCCAAACTCTTGGCCGAGGACATCGAGTCGATGGACAAGGTGCAGGCCGAAGCCGTCAAGGCGTCCGGCGCGAAGTGGATGCAATGGATCAACTACGGGGTGCAACCCCAGGTGATGCCGCGCCTTGTTGGGTTGTCCATGTACCGGATCGACATCAATTTTCGCGAAAGCGCGATTTTGGGTCTGGTCGGTGCAGGTGGCATCGGGGCCACGCTGAACACGGCCTTCGACCGCTACGAATATGACACCGCTGCGGCGATCCTGCTGTTGATCATCGGCATCGTCATGGCGCTCGAATATCTGTCCGGCATCATTCGCGCGAGGGTGCAGTAATGCCGGTGCTCGAAAAAGAAGGTGCTCAGATCTGGCGCCGCCGGACACAAGGCGAAACGCTGTGGCGTTGGTTCGGTTGGCTGATCGGTGTGGCCGTGTTCGTGGTCTGCTGGCAGAAGATTTCGGCTTCAACCACGTGGTTCTTTGTCTGGGATGCGCCGCGCATTGCGGATGACATCTGGACCCGCGCCACGCCCCCTCGTTGGGAGTACATTACGCAACTGGGTCGTCCGATTTGGGACACGCTGAACATCGCGACTTTGGGAACCATCATTGCGTTGTTTCTTGCCGTACCTGTTGCGTTTCTGGCGGCGCGCAATACGACGCCTTCGGCATTGTTCATCCGCCCAATTGCGCTGCTGATCATCGTATCGACGCGGTCAATCAATTCGCTGATCTGGGCGCTATTGCTGATCGCGATCATCGGTCCGGGGATTTTCGCCGGGGTGATCGCCATTGCAATCCGGTCCATCGGGTTCTGCGCCAAGTTGCTTTACGAGGCGATCGAAGAAATTGACCACGCTCAAGTCGAGGCAATCACCGCGACCGGCGCGTCGCGTTGGCAGGTCATGGCATATGGGATCGTACCGCAGATCATGCCGGCCTTTGCTGGAGTTGCCGTCTTCCGGTGGGACATCAACATCCGCGAATCTACCGTCCTTGGGCTGGTCGGGGCAGGTGGCATTGGTTTGCAATTGTCGGCATCGCTGAACGTATTGGCCTGGCCTCAGGTCAGTTTGATCCTGCTTGTCATCCTTGCGGCGGTGGTCATCAGCGAATGGGTATCGGCCAAGGTGCGGGGAGCGATCATTTGATGGCGCTTTCAACAGAATTGGCGTTTGAGGCCTACGAAGCGGTCCGGCATCGCCTGCCATTGCTGGTACCAACGGACGCGGGGTATCGCCATGCCGCGACCCTTGCTGACATCGCGGATGAGTTTGACGTCTTTTTGTTGGATGCGTTCGGCGTTCTGAATATTGGAGAAGCTGCAATCCCCGGAACGCGGGAACGGATCGATGCCCTCAAGGCTGCCGGCAAGCGCGTTCTGGTCGTTTCAAACGCAGCGGGCTTTCCGCACAAAGCCTTGATGGAAAAATACAGCCGTCTTGGCTACGACTTCGAACCTGAAGATGTGATCACCAGCCGTGTTACGCTGCTGGCTGGGCTTACCGGTCGTCATGATCTTCACTGGGGGTTGATGGCGACGCGCAGCACCGGGCTGCGCGATCTTGAAAATCTCAGGTTGACCTATCTGGAAGAAGACCACGAAGCTTATGACACGGTCGAAGGTTTCCTGCTTGTGGGCAGTGCGGCTTGGACCGAAGAACGCCAGCATTTGCTTGAAACGGCGCTGAGGAGCAAACCGCGTCCCGTGCTTGTGGGCAATCCCGATATCGTCGCCCCCCGCGAAACGGGCTTCTCGGTAGAGCCGGGTCATTTTGCGCATCGGCTGGCGGACCGTACCGGGATTGCGCCCGAGTTTTACGGCAAGCCCTTCGCAGACATCTTCGATCTGGCGTTCAAGCGACTTGGCACTGTGGATCGGTCGCGGGTGGTGATGGTGGGGGACAGCCTGCACACAGACATTCTCGGGGCACGCAACGTGGGTATCGCTTCGGCGTTGATTGCGAATTACGGATTTTTTGCCGGACAGGATGCCGAAAAGGCGGTTTCGGCCACTGGTATCGTACCCGACTTCATCTTGGAGCGGCCATGACAGCAATCAGCTTCATGGCCGTTTCGCTGCGCGAATACGTGAATGCGCAAAACCGTGGCGGTGCATCCGCCCAAAACCAATAGTCACATAGGGAGAGACTCATGAAACACACGATCAGTATCCTCGCCGCATCGGCGGTTCTGGGGTCGGCGCAGGCTGCACTGGCGCAGACCGAAGTCGAGTTTTGGCATGCCTTCACGGGTCGTCTTGGCGAACTGGTGGCCGAGCAGGTGGAGACGTTCAACAGCTCGCAATCCGACTATACCGTGGTTGCAACGCACAAGGGCAACTACTCTGAAACCCTGAACGCAGGGATCGCAGCCTTCCGTGCCGGTGAACAGCCCGACATTTTGATGGTCTTCGAAGTGGGGACCGCCACAATGATGGGTGCCAAGGGGGCGGTCCGCCCGGTTTACGACGTCATGGGCGACGGGTTCGACCAATCCAAGTATATCGGCTCGGTCAAAGGGTATTACACCTCGCCCGATGGCGACATGCTGTCTTTGCCTTTCAATTCGTCGACCCCGGTGCTCTGGGTGAACCGCGACAAGCTGCAGGAGGCAGGCATCGATCCTGATACCGATCTGTCCACATGGGAACAGGTCGGTACCGTACTTGATCAACTGAAAGAGGCTGGCGTCGACTGCCCGATGACCACCGCATGGCAAAGCTGGATTCATCTGGAAAACTTCTCGGCATATCACGATGTGCCGTTTGCGACGAAGTCCAACGGATTTGACGGCACCGACACCGAACTGGCCCTGAACGGTCCGGCACAGGTGGCGCATATCGGCGCGATGGGTCAGTGGGCCCAGGATGGCAAGTTCATCTATGCCGGTCGCCGCAACGAAGGTGGCGCAAACTTCCGTGCCGGGGAATGCGCGCTCTTCACGGAATCCTCGGCCGGATATGCCGGGATCAAGGCCGAAGCGCAATTCGACTTTGAAGTGCGTCCCCTGCCCTATTGGTCTGCCGTTGCCAGTGAGCCGCAAAACACCATCATCGGTGGGGCGTCCCTGTGGGTCATGGAAGGTCAAACGGACGAGGAATACGCGGGCGTTGCCGCCTTCATGGATTTCCTGTCCAGCCCCGAAATCCAGGCCAAGTGGCACCAAGATACCGGTTACTTGCCGATCACGTCCGAAGCAGGGGATCTGACCCGCAGCCA
>CAYGQZ010000223.1:0-7217 GCA_964352055.1 uncultured Rhodobacterales bacterium | reverse complement strand
CTGATCGCAGGAAGCGCAATGGCGGCAGGCCATTGTGCAGCAGGCAAGACCCTGACCGAAGGCAAGCTGACCATCGCAACCGGTAATCCGGCATATTACCCCTGGGTGATCGACGACGCCCCCGAGAGCGGTAAGGGTTTTGAGGCTGCCGTGGCTTATGCGCTGGCCGCCGAGATGGGCTTTGCCGCCGAGGATGTTACCTGGACCCGCACTTCTTTTGATCAGGCGATCCAACCTGGCCCGAAGGATTTTGACCTGAATATGCAGCAATTCTCCATCACCGCTGACCGCGACAAGGTGGTTGATTTCTCGGCCCCCTACTACACGGCACCGCAAGCAGTGCTGACCACGCAAGAGGTGATGGCAGCGGAGGGCACAGCGCCGACCATTGCTTCGCTGAAAGAGTTGAAATGGGGTGTCATGGCCTCGACCACGGCCCTGCCCGTCGTGATGGAACAGGTCCAGCCCAGCCAGAGCCCGCTGGTCTATGACGACAATGCCAACGTAATTGCCGCGATGAAGGCAGGCCAGATCGACGCGGCCCTATTTGACTTGCCAACTGCCCTCTTCACCGCAGCTGTGTTGATGGACAACGGCGCGATCCTTGGGCAATTCGATCCGGCAGCCGCCGAAAACCCCGACCAGTTCGGGGCCTTGATGCCTGAAGGCTCCGCACTGAAGGCCTGCGTGGACGAAGCGCTGGCCGCGATGACAGAAAGTGGCGCATTGGCCGCCATCGAGGCGGAGTGGCTTCAGGAAGCCACAGGCGTACCTTTGATCAAATGAACGGGCGCCGATGACCCGTCGGGCGGCCTACGAGGCGCGGCAACGCCGCAGCGCCAACCTGATTGCCGGTGCGAGTACTGTAGCTGTAGTCGGATTGATCGTCCTGCTGGTGCCCCGCGCACCGGGCTGGGAGGCGGTGCGGGCCGCCTTCTTTGATGGCGAGATCTTTGCCCGCACCTTTCCGGACCTCTTGCGGGCCTTCGTGCTGGATGTGGCGATCTTTGCCTGGTCCGTGCCAATGATCTTTGCCATGGGACTGGCCATCGCGCTGGCGCGGGGCACCAACAACCCTGCCCTGTTTCCGCTGCGGATCTTTGGCGCGGTCTATGTGGACCTTTTTCGTGGCATCCCCGTGGTGTTGCTGGTCTATCTGGTAGGCTTCGGCATTCCCGGACTGGGCCTGACGCGCCCCTGGAACAGCCCCTATATCTGGGGCACAGTTGCGCTGGTGCTGACCTATTCCGCCTATGTGGCCGAGGTGCTGCGGTCAGGTATCGAAAGCATCCACGCGAGCCAACGCAATGCCGCCATCTGCCTGGGGCTGAGCGAGCGCGACACGATGCGCTATGTGATCCTGCCACAGGCGATCCGGCGGGTGGTTCCCGCAAACATGAACATGCTGGTGGCGCTGCAAAAGGACGTGGCGCTGCTGTCGTTCATCGGACCGGTGGAAATCCTGCGACAGGCGGGCATCTTCAAAAGCCTCCTGGCCAATTTCACGCCCTATGTGGCGGCCGCGGTGATCTTCTTGATGGTGACCGTGCCTGCCACGCGTTATGCGGATTACCTCATGAACAGGGATCGAAATGCCAGATCCTAGGCTGTCACTGCGCGGCGTGAAAAAGTCGTTCGGCGATGTATCCGTCCTCAGGGGCATTGATCTGGACGTAGCCCCGGGTGAAATGGTGTGCCTGATCGGGGCGTCGGGGTCGGGCAAATCGACCCTCTTGCGCTGCATGAACGGGCTGGAGCCGGTGGATGATGGTGAAGTCCGTCTCGATGGGGTTGATATCGCCGAACCGGGCTTCGATCTGGGGCCGATACGGCAAAGGATCGGGATTGTCTTTCAAAGCTTCAACCTTTTTCCCCACATGACGAATTTCGACAATGTGTGCCTCGCACCGCGGCGGGTCTTGCAAGAACATGCAGACAGCCTTCACCCCCGGGTCACAGCGCTTTTTGAGAGGTTCGGGCTCGGGGCGCATATGAAGAAATACCCCGATCAACTTTCGGGTGGCCAGCAACAACGGGTCGCGGTGATCCGGGCGCTGGCAATGCGCCCCCAAACGATGCTCTTTGACGAAATCACGTCCGCGCTTGATCCCGAACTTGTGGGCGAAGTTCTCGACGTGCTGCGGCAATTGCGAGACGAAGGGATCACAATGGTGCTGGCCACGCACGAGATGGGGTTTGCGCGCGAACTGGCCGATCGGGTCTGTTTCATGGATCAGGGGGTCATCGCCGAAGACGGCACACCGGAGCAGATCTTCACAACACCCCGCAAGGACCGAACAAAAAAGTTTCTGGCCGCAATCCTGCGCTGATCCGGCCTTCATCTTGCCAAAAAAACTCCCCCCGGAGGGGACAACGTCAAAAGCGGTAAAGGCTTAGTAAAGATCCCACTCATCAGCCTGACGCAACTCTCCCATCGCCATCCACGAAACGCGCACACGGGCAACGCGGGTGTCGCCCCATGTTCGGAACACAAGCTCAAACCCCTCGGCGGTGATGGCATCCGCGGCCACGTCAGCGCGCAGCGGGGTTTCATTGTCTACGTCCCACATTGAAATCCCGACCTGAACCACGGGTATTCCCCGAAACGGCTCAGAAAATGCGATATGTTTGCGCCTGTCGCGCGGACCGCGACCGGTCCACATGTCGCCTCCGTTCTCGAAATCCGAAAATAGAACCGTGTTGCCCTGATCGATGCCGATCAAGTGGTTTCTTAGTCTTTTCATATTGCCGTCTTTTTCATCCGCCCAAGTCATTAACACAGATTTTTGGCGAATTAAGGTCCTAAAAACAAAAAGGGCCCCGCATCACGCAGGGCCTTTGGAACTGTTTCGAGCCTATGGATTTAAAGGTTCGGTTGCTTAGTACTCAAACCGATTTCACCACCCACGGCGACCATGTCTGCCAAAAGCTTGGCCGCATCATCGACCAGCCCAGGCTCGTTCGTGCTGGCACCCTTGGCCCGGGTATAGGCCTCCTGTACTTCATCGAACATCGCATCCATCTGATCCTGAGTCATGTCGCCCCGGGCAACGGCACGTTCGGCCAGAACCGATACACCCTTCGCACCGATTTCAGCGAAACCACCGGTCACAACATATTCGTGAGTTGTCCCACCAGCATCGACCTTCAGCAGGCCCGGACGCAAGGTGGTGATCGTCGGCGCATGATCGGACATGACAGTCATGTCCCCATCCGCACCCGGGATCTGCACGGAACCTGCGTCCATGGATGCAAGGCTCCGCTCAGGCGATACCAATTCAAACTGCATCTGTTTCCTCCTTCGGAAATCAGCGCTGCGCCAGGTCCGGAGCACTCAGAAAATTCGTCGAATTTTCTGAGCCCCGTATCAAACGCGAGCGCACCGTATCATGCGGCGTCGGCGGCCATTTTCTCGGCTTTGGCGATCACTTCGTCGATGCCACCCACCATATAGAACGCACCTTCTGGCAGGTGGTCATACTCACCGGCCACAACCGCCTTGAACGACGCAATGGTCTCTTCCAGCGGCACCTGAACACCGTCAGAGCCTGTGAACACTTTCGCCACGTCGAAGGGCTGGCTGAGGAAACGCTGGATTTTCCGGGCACGGGCCACGGTCAGCTTGTCCTCTTCCGACAACTCGTCCATGCCAAGGATGGCAATGATGTCTTGCAGCGACTTGTAGCGCTGCAGGATCTGCTGCACGTCTGAGGCCACTCGGTAGTGCTCTTCGCCGACGATTTGCGGATCCATCAAGCGCGAGGAGCTGTCGAGCGGGTCCACGGCAGGATAGATGCCCAGTTCGGAAATCGCACGCGACAGAACGGTTGTCGCATCGAGGTGGGCAAAGGTTGTGGCAGGCGCGGGGTCGGTCAAGTCGTCCGCAGGCACATAAACGGCCTGAATGGATGTGATCGATCCGGATTTGGTCGAGGTGATCCGTTCCTGCATGGCGCCCATGTCGGTGGCCAGCGTTGGTTGGTAGCCCACCGCCGACGGGATACGGCCCAACAAGGCGGACACTTCGGAACCGGCTTGGGTAAAGCGGAAGATGTTGTCGACAAAGAACAGAACGTCGGTACCGGAGGCATCGCGGAACTGCTCGGCCAGTGTCAGACCTGTCAGGGCCACACGTGCACGCGCTCCGGGAGGTTCGTTCATCTGACCGTAGACCAGAGCAACCTGGCTTTCCTCGAGGTTGTCGGGCTTGATCACGTTGGATTCGATCATCTCGTGATAGAGGTCATTGCCCTCACGGGTCCGTTCACCCACGCCCGCGAACACGGAATATCCCGAGTGCACTTTGGCGATGTTGTTGATCAGTTCCATGATCAGAACCGTCTTGCCCACGCCGGCACCGCCGAAGAGGCCGATTTTACCACCCTTGGCGTAGGGCGCCAGCAGATCCACAACCTTGATACCGGTCTCGAGCACTTCGGATTCGGTCGACTGCTCAGAGAATGCAGGCGCATCCTGGTGGATCGCGCGGTATTCCTCGGCTTCGACCGGCCCACCTTCGTCAACGGGCTCGCCGATCACGTTCAGGATGCGACCCAGTGTCTTGGGGCCCACAGGAACCATGATCGGGCCGCCTGTGTCCGTCACGACCTGACCGCGGACCAGCCCTTCGGAGCTGTCCATCGCGATGGTGCGAACCGTGTTTTCGCCCAGGTGCTGTGCCACTTCGAGAACCAGACGGTTGCCATGGTTGTCGGTTTCCAGCGCGTTCAGAATTTCCGGCAGATGTTCGTCGAACTTCACGTCAACGACGGCCCCGATAACCTGCGTGATTTTGCCTTTAGCGTTTGCCATTTTTGGTCTCCGGTTTTCTTACAGCGCTTCCGCGCCAGAAATAATTTCGATCAGCTCGTTGGTGATCACAGCCTGACGCGAGCGGTTGTACTCGATGGTCAGCTTTTCGATCATGTCACCGGCATTGCGTGTCGCGTTGTCCATCGCGGACATCCGTGCACCTTGCTCGGACGCGCCGTTTTCCAGCAGAGCCGCAAAGATCGACGTCGCAATTGCCCGTGGCAAAAGGTCTGCCAGGATGCTCTCTTCGTCCGGCTCGTAATCATAGAGCGTGTCGGACGCTTCGTACCCTTCGGGCACTTCGAACGGGATGATCTGCTGCGCCGTGGGGATCTGCGTCACCACGTTTTGAAAGCGTGCAAAGAATATGGTGGCCACATCGAATTCATCGGCGTCGAAACGCGCCAGCACATCCTTGGCCACACCCTGTGCATCCGCGTAGCTCATCCGTTTGACTTCGGACATATCCACGTGGCCCACAAACATGTCGCCATAGTCGCGCTTCATCTGATCGCGGCCCTTTTTGCCGACGGTCAGAATTTTCACGGTCTTGCCTGCACCGATCAGCTTTTGCGCGTGCTGGCGTGCCAGCTTGGCGATGTTGGTGTTGAAACCACCACAGAGCCCGCGTTCGGATGTCATCACGATCAGCAACTGAACGCGGTCCGATCCGGTACCGGACAGCAGTTTGGGCGCGCTGTCGGATCCACCCACAGACGACGCCAGCCCGGCCATCACGGCATTGAACCGCTCGGCATAGGGGCGCGACTGTTCGGCCGCTTCCTGTGCCCGCCGCAATTTCGCGGCGGCCACCATCTGCATGGCCTTGGTGATCTTGCGGGTCGACTTGACCGACGCGATCCTGTTTTTCAGGTCCTTGAGATTTGGCATTGCCCGATCTCCTTATGCGAAGTCGGCAGTAAATGCGTTGAGAGCCGCCTTGATCTTGTCCTCAAGCTCGTCCTTCACCTTACGGTCATTGTTCGAAATATCGGCCAACAGATCCGCATTGTTCTTGCGCAGGTGTGCCAGAAGACCAGCCTCGTAACGACCCACATCGCTGACCTTCACCTTGTCCAGGTAGCCGTTGGTGCCGGCATAGATCACGCAAACGATCTCTGCATTGGTCAGGGGCGAATACTGCGACTGCTTCATCAGCTCGGTCAGACGCGCGCCACGGGCCAGCAGCTTCTGGGTTGCGGCATCAAGGTCGGAACCGAACTGGGCAAAGGCCGCCATTTCGCGATATTGCGCCAGCGACAGTTTCACAGGGCCCGCAACCGAGGACATTGCCTTGGTTTGCGCCGAGGATCCCACACGCGAAACCGACAGTCCGGTGTTCACCGCAGGACGGATACCCTGATAAAAGAGTTCGGTTTCAAGGAAGATCTGGCCGTCAGTGATCGAAATCACGTTGGTCGGAATAAAGGCCGAAACGTCACCGCCCTGGGTTTCGATGATCGGCAGGGCCGTCAGCGAACCGGCACCGTTGTCTTCGTTCAACTTGGCCGAACGCTCCAGAAGGCGCGAGTGAAGATAGAAAACGTCGCCAGGATAGGCTTCGCGGCCCGGTGGGCGGCGCAGAAGCAGGGACATCTGGCGATAGGACACGGCCTGTTTCGACAGGTCATCATAGATGATCAGGGCGTGGCGGCCGTTATCGCGGAAGTGCTCGGCCATCGCAGTAGCGGCGTATGGCGCAAGGAACTGCATAGGCGCAGGTTCGGACGCGGTTGCGGCCACGACGATCGAATAGTCAATCGCGCCGCTCTCTTCGAGCTTTTTCACCAACTGCGCCACGGTCGAACGCTTTTGGCCGATCGCAACGTAGATACAGTAGAGCTTCTTGCTCTCGTCATCGCCAGCAGCGTCGTTATAGGATTTCTGGTTCAGGATCGCGTCCAGCGCAACGGCGGTCTTGCCGGTCTGACGGTCACCGATGATCAGCTCACGCTGGCCACGACCGATCGGGATCATCGCGTCAACGGCTTTGAGGCCGGTCGCCATCGGCTCGTGCACCGATTTGCGCGGGATGATGCCCGGGGCCTTGACGTCCGCAACGCTGCGGCCGGATGCATTGATCGGACCCTTGCCGTCCAATGGGTTGCCCAGACCGTCCACAACGCGGCCCAGCAGTTCGTCGCCTGTAGGCACGTCCACGATGGAGTTCGTGCGCTTGACGATGTGGCCTTCCTTGATGTCCCGGTCAGAGCCGAAGATCACGACGCCGACGTTGTCGGATTCAAGGTTCAGAGCCATGCCCTGAATGCCGCCGGGGAATTCGACCATTTCACCGGCTTGAACATTGTCGAGGCCGTAGACGCGCGCGATACCATCGCCCACTGACAAAACGCGGCCCACTTCGGCCACTTCTGCTTCCTGACCAAAGTTCTTGATCTGGTCTT
>CAYGQZ010000222.1:4953-7228 GCA_964352055.1 uncultured Rhodobacterales bacterium | reverse complement strand
AAGGTCGGCAAATTCCCCTTTATCGGCAACGGCAAGGCCATCGCCCTTGGCGAACCCGAAGGTATGATCAAAACGGTTTTCGATGCAAAAACGGGCGAGTTGCTGGGCGCGCACATGATCGGCGCTGAAGTCACCGAGCTGATCCAGGGCTATGTCGTGGGCCAAGCGCTGGAAACCACCGAAGAAGACCTGATGCATGCCGTTTTCCCGCACCCGACGCTGTCGGAAATGATGCACGAGTCGGTCCTGGATGCGTATGACCGCGTGATCCACATGTAGGGCTTGCGCCTTTCCTGAATCGCGGCTGGCCGCTATTGTGCGGTCATTCGTATTCAGGGGGTTTCAATGAAAACTTATTTTGCAGGCTTTTTGATTGCGGCAGGTGCTTTGCTGGCGTTTCCGGTTCCCGGCAAGGCCCAGCAACTCATCGCCGAATATTATGCACTGCTTGTCGGCGAGGATCTGAGAAATTCGCGGGGCGTTCCTCTTGGCAGTTTTTGCGGTGTGATCCAGCAGGACCGCGCCAACTTTCACCGCTTTGGCATTCGTCATGACGGTGATGATTGGGACCCGGTGTTTGCGGATCGTGCGGCGCGGGCGCGCATTTCGACAACCTGTCAGTTGGCCGCGGGATCAGAGTATCTGCCATCTGCCTTGGCCCAATACGGCAGCAAATACGTGTTTGTCCGCGTGTACGGCTCTGGTGGCCTTCCGACGCTGGTTCTGGTCGCCGAAGGCGCAGGATAAGTTCGCTAAACCGCGCAAGGCCCAACCGTCTGTGCGCACAGAACTGCAGCTTGCAGTTCGGTTCATTCGGGCGTAGCCCCCCGGGATATGACCGACCGCACCTCCTTTCCGCTTGTGTTCATCCTTTGGGGCGCGGGCCTGGGGGCTGCCGGGCAATATGCCAAGATATCCGTGATCTTTGACCGGTTGCACGCAGTCTACCCGGATGCGGGCGCTGCGTTGGGCTTCATTGTGTCACTCGTCGGGCTGGTCGGTATCATCTTTGGCGTTGTCGCAGGCCTCGTTGTGGCCCGGATCCGCTATCGCCGCGCGCTGCTATGGGCGCTTTGGGTCGGGGCAGGCGTGTCTCTGGTGCAGGCGCTTTTGCCACCGCTGCCGTGGATGCTGCTGACCCGTGTGATTGAAGGCATGTCCCATCTGGCCATTGTCGTCGCCACGCCCACCCTGATTGCGCAACTGAGCGCCGAACGGCATCGCGGCCTGACGCTGACACTCTGGGGCACCTTCTTTGGCGTGGCTTTTACCTTGCTGGTGGCTTTTGGGTTACCATTGGTTGATGCGCGGGGCATTCCGGCCTTGTTCATTGCACATGCGATCTGGATGGCTGCCTTTGCGCTTGTGCTTGGGGTCACCTTGCGCCCGCTGGATGTCCCGGTGGAAGGGCGGCTGACCCTGTCCGGGTTGATGCGCGATCACATCAGCATTTATCGCTCGCCCAATATCGCGGCACCAGGTGCCGGTTGGCTCTTCTACACCTTTTGTTTTCTGGCGATCCTGACCGTCTTGCCGCCCTATATCGCGCCGGAATGGCGGGCCTGGGTGATGGGCGCGATGCCGCTGACGTCGATCATTGTGTCGATGACGCTGGGCGTGCTGGCCTTGCGGTTCAAATCGGCAGTCTGGGTGGTGCAGGGCGGTTTCTTGCTGTGTATCGCGTCACTCTTTTGGTTGCTCTTGGCACCCGGATATCCGGCGGCTTGTCTGGCGCTGGCCGGGGCCTTGGGGTTGGTGCAGGGGGCCAGTTTCGCCGCTGTGCCGCAACTGAACGCCACGGCCGCGCACCAATCCCAAGCTTACGGCGCCGTGGCGCAAACCGGCAATCTGGGCAACACGCTGGGCACGCCCGCGATGCTGGCCATATTGGGCGTTGCGGGCTATGCCGGGCTGATCTGGACGTCGATTGTCGTGCTTGCCATGGGGTTTGCCACGCATATGTGGATGGCGGCACGCCGGGCCCACTGACAGCATGTGGCAGCAAGCGACATGTTCACGAGGTGTTCTCATTTTTTCGTTGGCTGTTTGGCTGCGCTGACCTATGTAGAGACCGTTAACCTTTGGGGGCTGGCATGGCCGAGCAAAAGAACATCGAAGTGCGCGGCGCGCGCGAGCACAACCTGAAATCCATTGATGTGGATATTCCGCGCGACCAACTGGTTGTGATCACTGGGCTTTCGGGTTCGGGCAAGTCTTCGCTGGCGTTCGATACGATCTATGCCGAGGGGCAGCGCCGCTATGTGGAATCGCTGTC
>CAYGQZ010000222.1:0-4853 GCA_964352055.1 uncultured Rhodobacterales bacterium | reverse complement strand
ATGACCATGGAGGAGGGCACGCGCGCCTATCTGCTTGCCCCGATCGTGCGCGACCGCAAAGGCGAATACCGCAAGGAATTCGCCGAACTGCGCAAGCAGGGGTTCCAGCGGGTCAAGGTGGATGGCCAGTTTTACGAGCTGGACGAGCCACCAACGCTAGACAAGAAGTTCCGCCATGACATTGACGTGGTTGTCGACCGGATCGTTGTCCGCGAAGGGCTGGAGACACGTTTGGCGGACAGCCTGCGCACCGCTTTGGACCTGGCTGATGGGATTTCAGTGTTGGAAACGGCACCCGCCGAAGGTGATCCGGAGCGCATCACGTTCTCGGAGAAATTTGCCTGTCCGGTCAGCGGCTTTACAATTCCCGAGATCGAGCCCCGTCTGTTTTCGTTCAACGCGCCGTTCGGGGCTTGTCCGACTTGCGACGGTCTGGGGCAAGAGCTGTTTTTCGACGAGCGGCTTGTTGTACCGGATCAGAACCTCAAGGTCTATGATGGCGCACTTGCTCCGTGGCGCAAAGGAAAGTCACCGTACTTCCTTCAGACCATTGAGGCGATTGCCAAACATTACAAGTTCGACCAGCAGACCAAGTGGAAAGACCTGCCCGAGAATGTGAAGGAAGTCTTTCTGCGCGGTTCGGGTGACGAAGAAATCCCGTTTCGCTACGATGAAGGTGGACGCGTCTATCAGGTGACCCGTGTGTTCGAAGGCGTCATTCCGAATATGGAACGCCGCTATCGCGAGACGGATTCCAACTGGATCCGGGAAGAGTTTGAGCGTTACCAAAACAATCGCCCCTGCGGGGCTTGTGGCGGATACCGCCTGCGTCCCGAGGCGCTGGCTGTCAAGATCGCGGGTCTGCATGCGGGCGAAGTTGTCCAGATGTCGATCCGCGAGGCATTCGAGTGGTGCAGCACCGTGCCGGAGCATCTGACGCAACAGAAAAACGAAATCGCCCGCGCTATTTTGAAAGAGATACGGGAGCGTCTTGGCTTTCTGAATAACGTGGGTTTGGAATACCTTACGCTGTCACGTTCAAGTGGAACGCTCAGCGGTGGGGAAAGCCAGCGGATCCGTCTGGCCAGCCAGATCGGCTCGGGTCTGACGGGTGTTCTCTATGTGCTGGATGAGCCATCAATTGGCCTGCACCAGCGCGACAACGACCGTCTGCTGGGCACGCTCAAGAACCTGCGCGATCAGGGCAACACCGTCATCGTCGTTGAACATGACGAGGAAGCGATCCGCGAGGCAGACTACGTGTTCGATATCGGTCCGGGGGCCGGGGTGCATGGCGGTCGGGTCGTCAGCCACGGCACGCCAGATCAGGTGGCCAACGATCCCGCGTCCCTGACCGGCCAGTATCTGACCGGAGCCCGCGAAATTCCGATCCCGGCCAAACGGCGCAAGGGCAAGTCGAAATCGGTCAAGGTCGTGAAGGCCACCGGCAACAACCTGCAAAACGTGACGGTCGATTTTCCGCTTGGCAAATTCGTCTGTGTGACGGGCGTGTCCGGGGGCGGGAAATCCACGCTGACCATCGAAACACTGTTCAAGACAGCCTCGATGCGCCTGAACGGTGCCCGGCAAACCCCTGCACCCTGCGAAACTATCAAGGGGCTGGAGCACCTCGACAAGGTGATCGACATCGACCAGCGCCCCATCGGGCGCACGCCACGCTCAAACCCGGCGACCTATACGGGGGCGTTTACTCCGATCCGGGATTGGTTTGCGGGCATGCCCGAGGCCAAGGCGCGGGGCTACAAGCCCGGACGCTTCAGCTTTAACGTCAAGGGCGGGCGCTGCGAGGCCTGTCAGGGCGATGGCGTGATCAAGATCGAGATGCACTTCTTGCCGGACGTTTATGTCGAATGCGAAACCTGCAAGGGCGCGCGCTACAACCGCGAAACGCTTGAGATCAAGTTCAAGGGCAAGTCCATCGCGGATGTGCTGGATATGACCGTCGAAGACGCGCAGACCTTCTTTCAGGCGGTGCCCAGCATTCGTGAAAAAATGGACGCGCTGATGCGGGTCGGCTTGGGGTATATCAAGGTGGGCCAGCAAGCGACAACTCTGTCGGGTGGCGAGGCGCAAAGGGTGAAGCTGTCGAAGGAGCTCAGCAAACGCTCCACCGGGCGCACGCTTTATATTCTGGACGAGCCGACAACGGGCCTGCACTTTGAAGATGTGCGCAAGCTCTTGGAAGTGCTGCATGAACTGGTAGATCAGGGCAATTCGGTGATCGTGATCGAGCACAATCTGGACGTTGTCAAAACCGCAGACCACATCATCGATATTGGTCCCGAAGGGGGCGATGGAGGCGGTCGGGTCGTTGCCACCGGCACTCCGGAGGAGGTTTGTGACGTCGTCGAAAGCCACACCGGGCGCTACCTGAAACCGATGCTGGCCGCACGCAAGGTCGCCGCGGAGTAAGCGGCAACCAAAAACCTAGTCTTTTTGTACAGTATGTCGCATCGCAAACGTCCAAGGCGACCCTATCTCATTGAAAACCAACTTGGAGTAGGCAATGACAGACGTGACAAAACCCTCGTTCTTCCAGCGCGCCGTTTTTTCGGTGCCGATCCTTGGGCGGATGCTGCGCGAGGTCGTGCACGGGGACAAGGACAATATCTACTATTTCCTCGTCACGATCTTCACGCTTTGGCTCGTTGCGATCCTGACATGGGGCTACGCCGCCTTTATCATACCGGTGCTGTTTGCCGTGCCCAGCATGTTTGTGGTGCTGTTGCTGATCACAGTCGGGAAATAGCGCGTTGCCAGACGTGTCTGGCAGTACAATCAACTGCGGCCGCGTTTGGAAAAGCGCGGCAGCATTGCACTGAAATCCATGCCTTTGCCGTCTTCGTCCTCGACGAACTGGCGGTAGAGTTCCAGCGCGCGCGCGCCCATTGGGGTATCGGCGTCAACGGCCTCTGCTGCCTGCTGACTGAGGCCAAGGTCCTTCAGCATCAACTCGGCCGCAAAACCGGGCTTGTACCCATTATCGGCGGGGCTTGAGGGCCCGACGCCCGGGGCAGGGCAGTAGGCGTTCATCGTCCAGCTATAGCCCGACGAGGTACTGACCACGTCAAACATCTTTTGCCGGTCGAGGCCCAATTTGTCCGCGAGGGCAAAGGCCTCGCAGGTGGCGATCATGGTTGCTCCAAGGATCATGTTGTTGCAGATCTTTGCAGCCTGTCCGGCGCCAGCGGCCCCGCAATGCACTGCCTTTTGACCCATGATGTCAAAGACTGGCATCGCGGCGGCGAAACCGGCATCACTGCCGCCCGCCATGAAGGTCAGTGTTCCGGCAGAGGCCCCGCCGATACCACCGGACACAGGGGCATCAACACTCAGCAACCCGGCGGCCTCGGCATCCGCAGCAACAGCGCGCGCGCTTTCAACATCGACGGTCGAGCAGTCGATCAGCGCGGCTCCGGCCCGCATGGTGGGAATGATTTCGGCGGCAACTGCGCGCAGGATGGCACCATTGGGCAGCATCGTGATGACGATGTCTTGACCGGTCGCGGCCTCTGCGGCACTGCCGACACTTGTGACACCCTCGGCGGTTGTGCCTGCAACGTCAAAACCGGTGACGGTATGGCCTGCCTTGGCAAGGTTCGCGGCCATCGGCGCGCCCATGTTCCCCAGTCCGATAAATCCGATCTTCATCCCTGTCTCTCCCAGTTTGAGCGCTTTTTTCCCTAGCGGCATCAGCATCTTGCTCACCGCCATGGCGGGCACCGTAGCGTCAGCATATTGCCATTTCGGAGTCCGATCCTTGTCGATGATCGCCGCGCGGATCCCTTCAAGGAAATCGCCGTGCTCCATGGACCGCGCGGTAAAACGGTATTCGAGGTCGAGCGCCTTTTCCATGGTCAGGGACGCTCCGCGCAAACGATGCAACATCTCGATGGTGCAGGCCATGGACAGCGGACTGTTGCGGCCCATCCTGCTCATCGTGTCGCGGGCAAAATCGCTGTCTTCGGCTTTGAGCGTGGTCAGGATATCGCCAAGGGCTGCGCCGTGGAAATGGCGATCAATGTCCGACATGGCGGATTGCAACGGGCCGGGGGCAGGGGCTGTTGCGGCCTGCGCCAAGATGTCCGCGTCGCCACCCGCTTCGAGTTGGGCCATCAGATGTGGCCATTCCGTTTCGGGGATGTAGAGATCGGCGAAACCCGCAAATATCGCGTCACCCGCGTTCATCCGCGCGGCAGTGGTGCCCAGATATTCGCCCAAGCGTCCGGGCGCGAGCGCCAGCATCAGCGAGCCCCCCACATCCGGCACCAAACCGATCCCGCATTCGGGCATCGCGATCTGGCTGCTGTCGCCGACCACGCGGTGCGATCCATGGCACCCGATCCCGACGCCGCCACCCATGGTGAAGCCCTGAAGGAAGCTGACCACCGGTTTGGGATAGTTAAAGATCTTGTGGTTCAGGCGGTACTCATCTGCCCAGAACGTCTGCCCGTAGGCATAATTGCCCTTGGTGCCCGTCGCATAAAGCTCGGCAATGTCACCGCCTGAGCAAAACGCGCGGTCACCTTCCGCATCGAAAACGACCAAGGCAACGTCCGGATCACTGCGCCACGCGTCCAGCGTCGCCTCGATGGCCGTGCACATCTCATAGGTCATGGCGTTCAGCGCCTGTGGCCGCTGCAAGGTGATCCGGCCTGCGCGTCCGGTAATGCGAATTGAAATGTCAGTCATCGGTTCTTCAACATATCGCGGGCGACAATGACCCGCATGATTTCATTGGTGCCTTCCAGGATCTGATGCACGCGCAGGTCCCGGACCAGCTTTTCGATCCCGTAATCGGCCAGATAGCCATAGCCGCCATGCAGTTGCAG
>CAYGQZ010000221.1:0-7233 GCA_964352055.1 uncultured Rhodobacterales bacterium | reverse complement strand
CTGAAAGGTCGGTTCCGGCTGACCGTGCGCAAGGATCTGGACCTGACCTATCCGCAGGCTGAAACGCCCACCCACTACATTACCATGGGCATGGATCCTGACCTTGACCGTTGTACCGAGATGGCGCTGCGCGACATGATCACGCTGGTGTCCCGCCGCGCAAGTATCAGCCGCGAAGACGCCTATATGCTGTGCAGCCTTGCGGGCGATTTGCGGATCACGCAGACGGTGAACCGCGAAAAGGGCGTGCATATGATGATGGCCAAGGACCTGATCGACCCGAAGTGATCAGGCGGAGCCGGGGCAGGATCACCGCCCCGGACCTTGCCATCCTTCACGCGCCCGTGTCGCGCACATCCAATGCGTCGCGCAGGCCATCACCCACGAAGTTGATCGACAGCACCACCAGCATGATCGCAAGCCCGGGATAAACACCCAGCCACCAGGCCTGAGAGATAAAGCTGCGCCCGTCCGCCAGGATAAGGCCCCATGTCGGCGTGTTCGGCCCGACGCCCAGCCCCAGAAACGACAGCGAAGCCTCGCCCAGAATGGCATAGGAGACGCTGACCGTGGCCTGTACGATGATCGGCGCAAGTGCGTTGGGCAGGATATGGCGGAACATGATCCGCGCGTCTGAAAAGCCTTGAACACGGGCCGCATCAACGAACTGTTCCTCCTTCAGCGTCAGCACCATGGATCGGGCGATGCGTGCGAAATCATCAAGGAAGGCCAGCGCAATCGCCACGATCACATTCAAAAGCCCGGTGCCAAAAACCGCCACCAGATAGACCGCGATGATGAAATTCGGGAATGCCCATTGCAGGTCGATATAGCGCATGATGATATTATCGATCCAACCGCCGTAATATCCCGCAACAACGCCCAGTGCGACCCCGGCCACCAGCGCCAGGGTGACGGTTGATATGCCCACAAAGAGCGATATCTGCGTCCCCCAGATGATGCGCGAAAAAAGATCACGGCCCAGATCGTCGGTGCCCAGCCAATGCTCGCCCGATGGTCTGCCCATCATGTCCAGCGTCATCTCGTTCGGATCAAAGGGCGCAATCAGGGGCGCGAACACGGCTGCCAGCACAAAAAGCGCCAGAATGACCAGCCCCACCTGCGCCTTGCGATCCCGCGCGAAACTGCTGCGCAGTCGTGATTTTGCAGGTCGCACCTCGGCTATGGCAAGGTCCTGATCCTGTGCAGACAAATCCGACATCATGAATACCGTATTCTTGGGTCGATCACCGCATAGAGCAGATCAACCGCGAGGTTGGACAGGACAAAGAAGGCAGACACGACCAGCACCGCGCCTTGCACCACCGGGTAGTCCCGGTTCTGGATGCCTTGAATAAGAACACGGCCCAGCCCCTTGATGGCAAAGACATTCTCGACCACCACGGCACCCGAGATCAGCAGCGCAAAGGCGATTCCGATAACGGTCACCACCGGAATCAGCGCGTTCGGAAAGGCATGGCGCAGCATCTGCACCCGCATCGGCAACCCCTTGGACGCCGCCGTGCGCATGTAATCGGCCTGCATCACCTCGAGCATCGATGACCGGATCATGCGCGCGATGATCGCTGAAAACCCGGTGCCGATGGCGATGGAGGGCAGTATGAGATGGCTGAACCATGGCCAAAAGCCGGCAGACAGCGGTTCATAGCCGATGGCGGGCAGCCATTGCAGATTGGCCGCAAACACGATGATCAACAGGATCGCCAGCCAGAAATCCGGCATCGACAGTCCCAGAAACGCAAAGAGGGACACAGCGGTGTCCGTGGCCGAATTCTTGCGCGTGGCCGACAGGATACCCGCCGGAATGGCAATCACCAGCGCAATGACAAAGGACAGGAAGGCCAGCGAAAGCGTGCGCGGCAAGGCCTCGAGGATGATCGTGCTGACCGGTTGGTTGTTGCCGTAGATCGACGCCCCCAGATCCCCCTGCAACATGTTGGTGAACCATTTCCAGAACTGCACGATCAGCGGCTGATCAAGGCCCAGCTTGCGGATCAACGCCTCGCGCGCTTCGGGGCTGCCGGAATCCGCCAGCATCGCGGCAATCGGATCACCGGGCACCAGCCGTATCATGAAGAAGACCAGCGTCGCGACAGCAAGCATCACAAGCGCCGAACCGATCAGTCGTCTGAGAATGTATGAAACCATGAAGCGTCGGGCAGGCCCAACTGGGCCCGCCCGCCTTTCTGTAGGTTACGCCAGCGAGATGCGGTCAAGCTCGTGCAGGCCGGGGATACGCGCATCTTCCGGTACGATCACCGACGTGCTGTGCACCAGCACATCCACCGGGTGATAGAGGAACGCGCAAGCCACCTTGTTCGAGGTGATGGCGTTGGCCTTTTGTACCAGTTCACGCCGCGCTGCCGGATCAGCTGTGACCGATTGCGCGTCAATCGCTGCGTCGCTTTCAGCTTCGCTCCAGAAGCCGAAAGGTTTGGCCGCCTTGTCCCTGTCCGGGCCATTGAACTTCGAAGCCGTCTGCATCCAGTCCACCAGACCATCATCAGGATCATAGTCCCCGCCGGAACCGCCCAGTCGCAGATCAAAGTCCATCTTGTTGAACTCTTCGATCCCGACCGAGAAGTCCTTGGGATCGACAAGCACGGTGATGCCCAGAACCTGTTTCAGGATGTTTGCCACAACCTGACCATCACGTTTGGTGTTGGGCGTGGTTTGAAGTTTCAACTCCGGAAAGCCTGCCCCGTCGGGATAGCCCGCCTCGGCCATCAGCGCCTTGGCACCTTCGGGATCAAAGGCCTGCTCGGACGACTCCCCGAGCGCTTCATCAAAGAAATATCCCATGGCCGGGTTGATCGTGCCGTGCCCGGGCACGCCGTACCCAAAGAGGCCCTGCTGGATGAAAAGATCCCGGTCCAGTGCCTTGGCAATCGCAAGGCGGACCATAAAGCCCTTTTCCTTCTTCAACTCCTCAAGCGGCTTGTTGAAGTCGGTGACCATCATTGCCTCGTGCCACGGGTTCAACCAGACGGACTGGAAACCGGGGCCCGGTTTGATATCGACCTTCAGATCGGGGTTCGACTGAAAGCGGCTGACCAGTTGCGTGGGCACCGGATTGCCGCCAACATACTGGATATCGCCTGCCTCGATCGCAGCGGCCAGCGGTTCGACACCGTCAACCGGCTTGATGGTGATCTTGTCGATCTTGGGGCGTTCCGGATCGTAGTAATCCGCGAACTTCTCCAGCACGACGCCCTGCCCCAGCACGTGTTCCGTCACCTTGTAAGGCCCGGTGCCAATGGGTGTGAGGCCGTATTGCGCCAGACCGAGTGCCTCGAGCCCGCCACGCGACACGATGGTCATGGCACGGCCTGACGAACGTTCCAGCGCCTTGGTCAGAAACGACGCCTGAGGCTGCTTCAGAACGAACTTCACTTCAAAGTCGTTCAACTTCTGCAACTCGGCGACATTCGCGATGACACGACTGTGGTTGGACTGGTTGGGATCGCTGGACCGGTTGAAGGTGAACTCCACATCATCCGCATTGAACGCGTCACCATTGTGAAAGGTCACGCCCTCACGCAGTTTGATCGTGTATTCCAGACCGTCTTCGCTGACTTCCCAGCTTTCGGCCAGATCGCCCTGTGCCACCAGATTGTTGTCGATGTGCATCAGACCGCCATAGATGTTGGACGCGATCTGGAATTGCAGGACCTGCCCGATCTGGGCAGGGTCCAGAGTAACAATTTCCCCCACACCGGCCCAGGCGCAGTTCAATTCGCCACCCGAATGGGCTGCGGCCAGCGCCTGGGTGGGCCGCAATCCGGGCAGAACCTGCGCCAGGCTCAGCGCACCGCCCGCAGCCAGCAGGCGCAAGGTGGTCCGGCGGCTCATCTTGTTGCCGCGCAGGTCGTCCTTGCTCAGACCGAACAGCGGATCGCGCGCATCAAAATCATAGGCCTCGCGCAACTCGCTTTCGGCGCGTTTGATAAGGTCTTTGTCATCCATGGGTCTCTCCTGTCGTGGTTTGGTTTTTCAGTTGGTTTGGGGTGGGGATGCGGCATGGCAAGCCGCGGCATGTCCGGGCGTCAAGATATCGAGCGTTGGCTCCACAGTGCGACACACTTCCATCGCGACCGGACAACGTGGATGGAAAACGCACCCTTTTGGCGGATCAAGGGGGCTGGGCACTTCGCCTTTCAGGGCCACATGCTCGCGCCCCGCCTCCGCCAGCGGGTCGGGGTTTGGCACAGCATCGATCAGGGCGCGGGTGTAGGGATGTTGCGGGTTGGCAAACAGCTCTTCCGAGCTCGCCGTTTCCATCACCCGGCCCAGATACATCACCGCCACCCGGTCACACAGGTGACGGACGATCGACAGATCATGGCCGATGAACAAATAGGTCAGGTTCAGGCGCACCCGCAGGTCTTCGAGCAGGTTGATGATCTGCGCCTGAATCGAGACGTCGAGCGCCGAAACGGCTTCGTCACAGACGATCAGATCCGGCTCGATCGACAGGGCCCGCGCGATTCCGACCCGCTGACGCTGACCACCTGACATCTGGTGTGGATAGAGGTCCGCGAACCTGTCCGACAGGCCGCAAAGCTTCAGCAATTCGATGACCCGCGCCTTCACATTGCCAGTATATGCATGGACCTTGAGAACTTCGGCGATGATGGCACCGGCTGTCATACGCGGGTTGAGGGACGAAAACGGATCCTGAAAGACCGCCGCCACGCGTTTGCGGTACGGGGCCAATGCTGCGCCCTTGAGTTCGGTAATGTTCTGACCATCAAACCAGATCGCGCCTTCTGTCGCATCGACCAGCCGCAACACCGTCCGGGCCAGAGTGGTCTTGCCGCACCCGGATTCGCCGACCAGCCCAAAGGCTTCGCCCCGATTCAGCGACAGGCTCACGTTTTCGACGGCTCTCACCTCGGCCACCTGTCGTTGCAGCAGCCCCTTCCTGACCGGAAAATGTACCGAGACCCCTTCGATCCGCAAAAACGGCTGGCTCATCAAGACGCCTCCCGTTTGTCGGCGTTGAGCGGGTAGTGGCAGGCCGATTGACCGTCAAAATCCGGGGCAACCGTCTTGCAGATATGCTGCACATAAGGGCAGCGGGGATGAAACCGGCAACCGTCAATGCGGGCAAAGGGGTCTGCCGGGTTCCCCATGATCGGTTGCAACGGCTCTGACCGGCTTTGATCCAGCCGGGGCACAGAGTTCAGCAACCCTTGGGTATAGGGATGACGCGGCGTGCGGTAGACGTCGACAGCACTTCCGGTCTCTACAATCCGGCCCCCATACATGACGTTCACCCGGTTCGCATAGCGCGCCACGATGCCGAGGTTGTGCGTGATCAGGATCAGCGCCGTGCCATGCTCGCGGCAGATTCGCGCCATCAGATCAAGGATTTGCGCCTGAATCGTGACATCGAGCGCCGTTGTGGGTTCGTCCGCCACGATCAGCTTGGGATCTGCGGCCAGGGCGATGGCGATCATCACCCGCTGGCGCATGCCCCCGGAAAAATGGTGCGGATACTGACGCAGGCGGCGTTCCGCATCGGCCACACCAACTTCGCGCAACAGGTCAATCGCGCGCTGGCGGGCGTCGGCCCGGGAAAAGCCGAGGTTTTCCTCGATGCTTTCGGTGATCTGGCTGCCGATGGTGCGCACCGGGTTGAGCGAGGTCATCGGTTCCTGAAACACCATCGACAGATCGCGGCCCCGGCGCCGGCGCATCTCTTCGGCGGACAGGGTCAGCAGGTCAACACCGTCGAACGTGACCGAGCCTGACGTTACCTTGAGGTCTTTCGCCAACAGCCCCATCAATGCCAGAGAGGACAACGATTTGCCCGATCCGGACTCGCCTACGATTGCCAATGTTTCGCCTGCCGAAACTGAATATGACAGATCATTGACCAGCGTCGTGCTGACGCCGTCAGCGGTGTGCACGATGCTCAGATTCTCGATTTCAAGCAGTTTCATCCGGGCCTTTGGTGGTCTTGTGTTTGAGATGAGCTAGCTCTCGGAACAGCCATGGCCAGCGTCCAACTTTGGTAGATCGTCACGCGCACCGGAAATTGGCGCAAAAATTGGGCATTTTTTGACGCCCTGGCGTAGTATGCCACAAAATGTGGCGGAAATCGCAAATAACGACGCGGCGATGCTGCGGACACACAGACAAGGGCCTTTCATGACTTATTCCATTGTAGCGCGTCACCCCGACACCGGAGAGATCGGGATTGCTGTTGCCAGTCGCTTTTTCGCCTGCGGGGTTCAGGTGCCGTGGGTGTCGGCCAGCGCTGCCGTTGCCAGCCAGGCCTTTGTGAACCCGCTCTGGGGCATTGAAGGTCTCTCGCGTCTGAACACGGGTGAAGCGCCCGATAGGATCCTTGCGGATTTTCTGGACCGCGATGCCGGACAGGCGTCGCGTCAGGCACATTTTCTCGCACCGGACGGTCAGATGGTTCAGCACACGGGCGCAGATTGCATACCTTGGGCGGGTCACGTTTCGGCTTCGGATATCTCGGTGGCGGGCAATATGCTGGCCGGGCCAGAGGTGATCGAGGACACGCTGGCCAGCTATCTTGCCCATGCCCACCTGCCTTTTGCCGAGCGTCTGCTGACCGCGATGGAGGCAGGCGAAGCTGCTGGTGGTGACAAGCGCGGCAAACAGGCGGCGGGCCTTGTCATTCATGCAGGCCAACCCTATCCGCACATCGATATTCGTGTCGACGATCACGCCGATCCTCTGGCCGAGCTGCGTCGCCTGCTGGCCGTCAGCGCAGAACGTTATATGCTGTTTGCCAAAGAGATGGCGACAACAGACAACTTTTCCGGCATGACGGATCGCACACCCTTGGACAACGCCATTGCCGAAGCAGAAGAGTACCGGAGAGAGCACAATATCAAGTCCCGGTCCTACGCCGATCCGCCTGCCTGAGCTATCAGGCGAGGCGACGCCGTCGCGTCGCGACACAATGTAAAACCCCGAACAGGCCCCAAAAGGAATTTGCGCAATGGATATCCGCGCCACCCATCATTACCCCTCGCGCCGCTCGGCGGTGTTGGCTGATAATATCGTCTCGACGTCGCACCCGCTGGCCTCTCAGGCGGGCCTTGCCATGTTGGCCAAAGGTGGCAACGCCGTCGACGCGGCTGTCGCCACGGCCATCACGCTGACCTTGGTGGAACCGACGGGCAATGGCGTCGGCTCTGATGCGTTCGCGATCGTATGGGATGGGTCGGA
>CAYGQZ010000220.1:0-7278 GCA_964352055.1 uncultured Rhodobacterales bacterium | reverse complement strand
TCGATTTCGGCGAGTGGCTTTTCGAATTCCAGATATTGCGTCACGCGTGCGCTCCGAATGCAGTTTGCAGCTATATGGCCCGCACAGCCAGAGTTTGCAATGTCATGGAAACAGAACCGGATAGAGCGATGCGATCAAAAGGGTGGCCATCGTCCGGTTGAATATCCGCATACGCGTCGGGTTGGTCAGGACCCTGGCCATTTGTTGCCCCAGCAGTGTCCACGTGCTGACAGACGGCAGGTTGATCGCACCAAAGACCAGCGCGGCAACGACAATGGCCCAAACCGACGTGTCAGGTGCGTAGACTGTCACTGCAGTCAGCGCCATGGCCCAAGCCTTTGGGTTGACCCACTGAAAACCCGCCGCTTGAAAAAAGGTCATCGGGGTGCCCGTGCTTTCCCCCTTTTTGATCGGGGCCGCATTTGCGATTTTGAAGGCGAGATAAACCAGGTAGAGCACGGACCCGATTTTCATGATCGAATAGCTGATCGGGTAGCTGTCAAAAACCTGCACAAGCCCCGTGCCCACAACCACCACCATCACCGTAAACCCGAGACCGATCCCAAGCATATGCGGAATCGTGCGCCGAAAGCCGAAATTCGCGCCCGATGCCATCAGCATCAGATTGTTCGGCCCCGGTGTGATGGAGCTGACAAAGGCAAAGGTCGCAAGTGCGGTGAATATCTCTAAAGTCATGCGCACGAAATTAACGAAATAGAGCGGATTAGGGTTGCAAAAATGCCTCTATATGTGCAATTTTCGCAATGAATGCACAATCTGGATGACATAAACGAGCATATATTGCGTGAGCTTGGCCGTGACGGTCGGATCAGCAATATCGAACTGGCCGACCGGGTCGGGTTGTCACCCTCTGCCTGCTTGAGGCGGGTGCAGGAGTTGGAGCGTCAGGGGGTGATCACAGGCTACCGCGCTGTGCTGGACCGCGCCAAGTTGGGCTCGGGTTTTGTCGCCTATATTGCTGTTGGCCTGAACAATCATTCCAAGGCCAGTCAGGAAGCATTCGAGCGCGCTATTTCCCGCGCGCCAGAGGTGCGGGAGTGCCACAATATCACGGGTGCAATTGAATACCTTCTGCGCATCGAGTGCGCAGATCTGCCCACCTACAAGGCGTTTCACACGGACATGCTGGGCGCTCTGCCGCAGGTGAACAGCATCACGTCCTATGTGGTGATGGGCTCGCCCAAGGATGAGCGCGCGTAGCTGCTGATCTGTTTCCAATTGAGTATTTTGGGAACAATGAAAGGCTAATTGGCCGCTTGATCCCTGATCGTGGCGAAGATGTCATCCAAGGCGTTTGCCATCGTGGCAAGGTCTGGACCTGCTTCATCCATATAGGGTGCGAAAACCGTTGTTGGTTGCTTGTAGCTTAGCGTTGCCGTGCCGTCCTCGTTTTCGGTGACATACATGCGGATGGGGGCTTCGATCATGGCGGCCGTTGACAGGGCCAGAATGTCCACTGCGAAGGCATTGTTGAAAATACCGATCACGCGGTTGCCGGGGATTATGACGCCACGGTTCTTGGCAGCACCTGTTGGCCCGGCTTCTGTCACGATCCCCATCTTGTTTGCCTTGGCGGCCGTTTTGACATCGGCAATCAACTGGTCATAGCTTTTGGAGGTGGCGGTGACGGACCATCCCTCGCGGGGGGTCATTTCAGCGAAGGCCGTCGTGCTCAAAACGGTGAAAATGAGGGTTAGCAGCAGCCGGTGCATGGAAATCTCCTTGTGAAGTCGCATACACAAAACATCGGCCCGCGTGGGTTTGCCCAATCACGTCTGCGGCATGTGCCTCGATGCGCGGGAGATTGCCGAGTGCGATCTTCGATCTAGGCAGAATTGCCAGCGAGATGTAAGGCAAATTCATGAAATGGATCGCACTCATCGCTGGTCTTGTACTGGCCTCCTGTACCGCTGAACCTCCGCCCGAAATGTCTCTTTATCCCAATGAGACGCCGGAGTTGCGCATGCTTATCCAAGACGCCGCAGATGAAAACGACGTGCCGGTCGCGTTGGTTCAAAAAGTTGTCATCCGTGAAAGCACCCATCAACCGGCGGCGCGGAACGGCCCGTATTACGGCCTGATGCAGATCCTACCAGCGACGGCGCGCAGCATGGGGTTTCGCGGTGAACCGACGGATTTGCTGGATGCGGAAACCAACCTGCGCTACGCGACGCGCTATTTGCGCGGAGCCTGGCTGGTGTCGGGCGGCGACATCAATGAAGCTGTGATGTGGTATGCGCGCGGCTACTATTACGAGGCCAAGCGCATGGGTTTGATCGAAGAGACCGGTGTCGGTGGCCGCAAGGTCTGGCCGGATTAGACAGGTGCGCCACGCATTCCGGCGCACCCGATTTGATCGCGTCAGATACCCGCAATCATTTCTGATTGGCGTACGATCACTTCGGCCTGTTTGATCGACGCAATATCAACAAGGCGCCCCTTGTAGACCGTCGCCCCTTCGCCATTGGCTTTGGCGGTTTCCATCGCTGCAAGAATATCGCGGGCTTCTGCGACGGCTTCGTCCGAGGGGGTGAAGACTTCGTTTGCGATGGCGACCTGTTTGGGGTGAATGGCCCATTTTCCAACCATGCCCAGCGTGGCCGAGCGGCGCGCTTGCGCGCGGAACCCGTCATCGTCGGAAAAATCGCCAAAGGGTCCGTCGACCGGCAACACGCCGTGGGTGCGGCAGGCGGCCACGATGGCGGCTTGGGCCCAGTGCCAGGGGTCGGACCAATGTTTCTGGCCGTCGCGGATCATGTAATAGTTTTCCTGTGTCCCGCCGATCCCTGTTGTTTGCATGCCCATGGAGGCCGCAAAGTCGGCCGCACCTAGGCTCATTGCCACCATGCGGGGGGAGGCGGCGGCGATTTCTTCCACATGGGCGATGCCCGCAGCGGATTCGATGATCACCTCGAACTTGATCGGTTTTGCCCGGCCCTTGGCGGCCTCGACCGCTGTGACCAGCGCGTCGACGGCATAGATGTCGCTTGCGCAGCCGACTTTGGGGATCATGATCTGATCGATGCGGTCACCGGCCTGTTCCAGCAGATCCACCACATCGCGATACCAGAACGGCGTGTCGAGGCCGTTGATCCGGACAGAGAGCGTCTTGTTGCCCCAGTCAATGTCTCCGATCGCTTGAATAACATTCTGCCGGGCGCTGTCCTTGTCCGACGGGGCGACGGAGTCTTCGAGGTCAAGATTGATCACATCCGCAGCAGATGCTGCCATTTTCTCGAAAATGGCGGGCCGTGAGCCGGGCCCGAACAACTGGCATCGATTGGGGCGGGCAGGGGGCGTCGGCTGAAGACGGAAAGACATATGTGGCGACCTCTCGGCAAGATTGTTGCGTCGTTTCAGATTTGGGTGTTATTAAATTGCGTGCTGCACTGCAAGCATGATTATGCAGTTGCAGCATTTGCTGCGCTGCGAACACGCGGTCTGCCTGTTCTTGGCGCAAGATTTTCGTGCAGACGCCAGAATTTCGCAAAAATCTTCGACGAAAGAGCAATCTCAAGCGTGATTTGCGATGTCATTGCGCCAGGAACAGGGCATTTTGCGGTGTCACGTGTCATCAGACCTAATGGGGAACACCGCAATGATTCAAACACCGTACCTTTTGTTCTTGGGCGATGCGCCTGACCAGTTGGCTGCCAAGGTTGCCCAGGGGATCAAGGACTGGCGCCCGGAAAATGCTGTCGGTCAGTTCCGTCTGCCCGGATGCGGTGCGGATATGGGTCTGGTGGACATGTCCCTTGACGAAGGCCTGAAAGCCGGTGCCAAGACGCTGGTGATCGGCGTCGCGAACCGGGGCGGTGTGATCTCGGATGAGTGGAAAGTCGTTCTGGTGGAAGCCTTGCGCCTTGGCTATGATCTTGCGGCCGGGTTGCATAACCTGCTGCGCAACGAAAACGAGTTGCAGGCTGCGGCCAAGGTTAACGGCGGCACACTGCATGATGTGCGGGTGCCCACCATCGCCTATCCGATCGCCAACGGGGTGAAGCGGACCGGCAAGCGTGCCCTGGCCATCGGTACGGATTGTTCATGTGGCAAGATGTATACTGCCATGGCCATGGATGCAGAGATGAACGCGCGCGGGATGAAGTCGGATTTCCGGGCCACAGGCCAGACCGGCATCCTGATCACCGGCAAAGGCGTGCCGCTGGATGCTGTCATCGCGGATTTCATGGCCGGCGCTGTCGAGTACCTGACCCCGGACAACGATCCTGATCACTGGGACCACATCGAAGGTCAAGGCAGCCTGTTTCACGTGTCCTATTCCGGCGTGACCATGGCGCTGATCCATGGTGGTCAGCCTGACGCTCTGGTTCTCTGTCATGAACCCACGCGGACGCATATGCGCGGCCTGCCGCACTATGCTTTGCCATCGCTCGAAACGCTCCGCGATACTGCGTTGCCTATGGCCCGCGTGGCCAATCCGGCGGCGCAGATCACCGGCGTTTCGGTCAACACCAAGGCGCTGGACGAAGCGGCCGCCAAAGCGTGCTTGCAAGAAATCGAGGATCGTATGAACCTGCCAGCAACCGATCCGTTCCGTTTCGGGTCCGGCAAGTTGGTCGATGCGCTGATCAACCTTTAACGCCAGGCCCAAACCGGCCCTGCGGGGCGGATTTTTTTGGAACAGAGAAGGGACCTTCCGTGCGTCTTGAAGTAACTCGCGATGTGTTTCAGCTGGCGCAAGCCTTTACCATTTCGCGTGGATCGCGGACCGAAGCGCAGGTGCTGACGGTCACCATTACCGATGGGGATCATCGGGGCTGGGGCGAGTGTGTGCCCTATGCCCGCTATGGTGAAACGCTGGACAGTGTGACGGATCAGATCGAAGCACTGCCATCCCGTTTTGATCGGCAGAGCCTTTACACATTGCTGCCCGCCGGTGCCGCCCGTAATGCGGTGGATTGCGCGCTTTGGGATCTGGAAGCCAAGCGCGCGGGCAGGCGGGTATGGGAGTTGGCGGATCTGCCGACGCCCAGCCCTGTTGTCACCGCCTATACCCTGTCGCTGGACACACCTGTGGCGATGCGTGCGCAGGCCGCATTGAATGCGACGCGCCCCTTGCTCAAGATCAAGCTGGGCACGCCGGACGACATGCCCCGGCTGGAGGCCGTGCGGGCCGGTGCGCCGACTGCGCGGATTATCATCGATGCAAACGAAGGGTGGTCTGCGGAGGTCTATGCCGACCTTGCGCCGCATCTTGTGCGTCTTGGTGTGGATCTGGTGGAGCAGCCCTTGCCCGCTGGGGAGGATGATGCCCTGATCGGCATGGCCCGTCCTGTGCCCGTGTGTGCCGACGAAAGCTGCCATGACAGGGCCAGTCTGCCGGGCCTGAAAGGCAAATACGACATGGTCAATGTCAAGCTGGACAAGACAGGCGGTTTGACTGAGGCCCTGGCGTTGCGCGATGCAGCACTGGCCGAAGGCTATACCGTCATGGTGGGCTGTATGGTTGGTTCGTCCCTCGCCATGGCGCCTGCGCAAGTGCTGGCGCAAGGCGTATCCGTGGTGGACCTAGATGGGCCGCTTTTGCTGGCCGAAGACCGCAAGGTGCCTCTTGTTTTTGACGATGCCGGTGTGCACCCACCCGTGGCGGCCCTGTGGGGTTAACGCCAGAGCTTCAGTACTCTACCAATGGACAAAGCCATTGTTTTTTTGGAAAAAGCGAAAGAAGCAGGCAACTCCCTTGCATGCATCGTCTTTGCTTTCACACTCTGAATGCGCTCTTGACCTTTTGGCCTCAACTGCACAACAAACAAACGACATTCGAAAGGTACCTGTGATGAGCAGAACGGTCTATGTGAACGGCGATTATATGCCCGAGGGCGACGCCAAGGTTTCGATCTTTGATCGGGGTTTCCTGATGGCCGATGGGGTCTACGAAGTGACCTCGGTTCTGGATGGCAAATTGATCGACTTTGATGGCCACGCCGTGCGTCTGCAACGTTCGCTGGATGAATTGGACATGGCCTCGCCGATCTCGAAGGAAGACCTTCTGGAAGTGCATCGCGAGTTGGTGCGCTTGAACGGTATCGACGAAGGCATGATCTATCTTCAGATCACCCGCGGGGCACCGAATGATCGCGATTTTGCCTTTCCCGACCCCGAAACGACACCGCCCACCATAGTGCTCTTTACCCAGAACAAGCCGGGACTGGCCGAGAATCCGGCGGCGAAACGGGGCATGAAGGTCATCAGCATCGAAGACATCCGGTGGGGCCGCCGCGACATCAAGACGGTTCAGTTGCTGTACCCGTCCATGGGCAAGATGATGGCCAAAAAGGCCGGTGCCGATGATGCGTGGATGGTGCAGGACGGTTTTGTCACCGAAGGCACGTCCAACAACGCCTATATCGTGAAGGGCAACAAGATCATCACGCGGGCCAAATCCAACGACATCCTGCACGGCATCACCCGCGCCGCCGTTTTGCGCTTTGCCAAAGAGGCGCAAATGGAAGTCGAGGAACGCAATTTCTCGATCGAGGAAGCGCGGGAGGCGGACGAGGCCTTTATTACGTCGGCGTCTACTTTTGTGATGCCGGTGGTAGAAATCGACGGTGTGGCACTTGGGGACGGCACGCCCGGTCGCGTGGCACCACGTTTGCGCGAAATCTATCTGGACGAAAGCCGGAAAGCCGCAATCTGACGTGAGCCCAAGCAGAGTCGGGTGCGCTTTAACATTATGTAAAAGTTAAACTTTTCAAGGGAAGGTGCTGTATCTTGGCAGCGGCTTCTCTTGAAAACAGGGTTCTGCGGCGTTACTTGCACCAACATCAGATACATTAATTCGAGGGGCAAACAAATGACCGAAGAGGTGATCCTTGGTCTGTTGAACGAGAACCTGATCTGGATTTTGGGCGCGGCGTTCCTGTTTCTTTGCCTGTTTCTGGGCGTTCGGATTGTCCCGCAAAGCGAGAAATATGTGGTTGAGCGTTTGGGCCGCCTGCATTCGGTTCTGGGCCCCGGTATCAACTTTATCGTGCCGTTCCTTGATGTTGTGCGCCACAAGGTGTCGGTCCTTGAGCGCCAATTGCCCAATGCAAGCCAGGACGCGATTACTTCTGACAACGTACTGGTTGAGGTCGAAACCAGCGTGTTTTACCGCGTGACCGAACCGGAACGCACGGTGTACAGGATCCGCGACGTGGATGCGGCGGTGCAGACCACAATCGCCGGGATCGTGCGCGCCGAGATCGGCAAGATGGAACTGGACGAGGTGCAATCCAACCGCTCGCATCTGAT
>CAYGQZ010000219.1:5063-7285 GCA_964352055.1 uncultured Rhodobacterales bacterium | reverse complement strand
GCTTCGGCTGGTGTACCCGGGTTGAGCGCGACACCCGCCTTCATGTCGCTTGCGCGAATGGCCTGCAAGGTTCGATGAACGTGCGGGCCTGCTTCGACATGGGCTGTAAGAACGTCTGCTCCTGCTGCTGCAAAGGCATCGATATAAGGGTCAACCGGTGCAATCATCAGATGTACATCCATGACACCTTTTATATGAGGCCGAATGGCGGCGCAGGTCGCCGGACCAAAGGAGATGTTTGGCACGAAATGTCCATCCATCACATCCACGTGGACCCAGTCCGCACCTTCCCGTTCCACAGCTGCGCATTCCGCACCAAAATTTGCGAAATCAGCGGCGAGAATGGACGGGGCAATCTTGATCGAGCGGTCGAATGACATGCGGGATTCCTCTTCGGCGTATTTGGCCATATATCCAACGGCGCACCCGGTGGAAAGGGGCCCTTCGGGGAGGATTTTTGGGAACAGAGAAATCAGACCTGTTCGTACTTCGATATCAGAGGACAAGTACATTCATCGCGTCATGGATTGGAGGGTCAGGTGTCTGTCCGGTCAGCCTGTGCGCTGACTCTGCATCCGAGCACGTCTCGGGTGAATCGCGGCCATATCGCTAGGCTGCATCTCATGTCAGTTCAGCCACCCCAGCTCGGTTCGATGGCCGCAATGAAATGTATCGAGGGACGCGGCAAGCCGCTGTCTCCTGCGACAGAGCCATTCCGGATTGGACGTGGATGAGCTTTAAAACCACTGAGGTTTTGGTCACCTTAACCGGAGACGTCCGTTTGCCTGGAGCAATAGTTCTGGATGCCGAACGTACCTATTCAAAAAGGACTTGGTGAATGGGAAGGGCTTGGTCGATGCATCCAGCAGCCTGGATTGACCATGCTTCATGCTTCACATGTCCTTCCGATTGGACCGCCTGCCCGTGCCGGGGAAACTGCAAAACGGGTCGTACTCCACAGTTTAATTTGACAATCGAATTAAAAGACGCGACGGTGGCGCCCGGAGGACTTGCATGTTTGTTGGGCTTGATCTGGGCACGTCAGGTGTCAAAGCGGTGTTGGTGGATTCCGACGGTCGTCCCGTCGGCACTGCCGACGCATCCTATGCGGTATCCAATCCTGCCCCCGGTTGGAGCGAACAGGATCCCGCCGCCTGGCTCACAGGGATTTCACAGGCGCTTGCCGTTTTGAAGAACGCGCATCCCGGGGCCTATCAGTCCATCAAGGGTCTGTCCCTGTCCGGCCATATGCATGGGGCCGTCATGGTCGATGCAGACGGCGCTGTCTTGCGGCCCTGCATTCTGTGGAACGACACACGCAGCCATGCCGAGGCCGCGCAATTGGATGCAGCACCTGGCGTGCGCGATCTGAGTGGCAATATCGTCTTTCCTGGCTTCACCGCGCCAAAACTGGCATGGGTTGCAGCCCATGAGCCTGAGATTTTCGCCCGGGTGACCAAGGTGTTGCTGCCCAAAGACTATGTCGTGTGGTGGTTGACGGGCCGCTTTGTGACGGAGATGTCAGATGCGGCAGGCACTGCCTGGCTGGATGTGGGCAAGCGGGCATGGTCCGACACCCTGTTGTCGGGAAGTGGAATGAGGACCGACCAGATGCCTGATCTGCTGGAAGGCACCGATGTTGTCGGGCCACTCCGAACGAGCCGCGCGGATCTGGGTTTGCCCTCAGGCGCGCTGGTTGTGGCGGGCGGCGCAGACAATGCGGTGGCCGCCTGTGGTGTGGGTGCTTTGGGCGAAGGCGACGGTTTTGTCTCTTTGGGCACCTCAGGCGTTGTTCTGGCAGGGCGCGACCGCTATGCCCCGCGTGCCGAAAGTGCTGTGCACACCTTTTGCCATGCTGTCCCCGGGCGCTGGTATCAGATGGGTGTGGTTCTCGCAGCCACCGACAGCCTCAACTGGCTGTCACGCGTGACAGGGCAATCTCCGGGTGCACTGTCACAGGCTTTGGGTGATACGCTTGGTCCCCCCTGCCCGACCAAGTTTTACCCCTATCTCTCCGGCGAACGGACCCCGCACAACGACGCGAAACTGCGCGGAGGGTTGACTGGACTCGACGTGGCCACCGGCCCGCAGGAGTTGACCCGTGCCGTCATGGAAGGCGTCAGCTTTGCCCTGCGCGACAGTTTCGAAGCACTGCGTGCAACCGGGGCCACTCTGGATACCGCGCTTGCCATCGGTGGCGGCAGCCAGTCCGATCACTGGAC
>CAYGQZ010000219.1:0-4963 GCA_964352055.1 uncultured Rhodobacterales bacterium | reverse complement strand
TGCGCTTTGCCGTCGCCTACTGGCATTCCTTCGCGTGGGAAGGCCAAGACCCCTTTGGCGGGCCGACCTTTGAACGGCCCTGGCACCCGCAAGACGACATGGGCCGGGCCAAGATGAAGGCCGATGTGGCGTTCGAAATGTTTGACTTGCTGCAAGCGCCATTCTTTTGCTGGCACGATGCGGATGTGCGGCCGGAAGGTGCCACGTTGGCCGAAAGCATGTCCCGGCTGGACGAAATCACCGACTATTTCATGGCCAAAATGGAAGGGCGGGACATCGGCCTTTTGTGGGGCACCGCCAACATGTTCAGCCACAGTCGCTGGATGGCAGGCGCGTCCACCAATCCTGACCCGGACATGTTTGCCTATGCAGCAGCAACCGTAAAATCCTGCATGGATGCGACCCACAAGATGGGCGGTCAGAACTATGTGCTTTGGGGCGGGCGCGAGGGGTATGAGACTCTGCTGAACACAAATATGGGCCGCGAATTGGACCATATGGGACGTTTTCTGAACATGGTGGTGGAGTACAAACACAAGATCGGCTTCAACGGCCAGATCCTTGTGGAGCCCAAACCGCAGGAACCGTCAAAGCACCAATACGATTTTGATGCCGCCACATGCATCGGTTTCCTGCGCAAATACGGGCTGGAGAGTGAGGTCAAGCTGAACCTGGAACAGGGGCACGCGATCTTGGCCGGGCATTCGTTTGAGCACGAGATTGCAGTCGCCGCCGCGGACGGGATGCTGGGCTCGATCGATATGAATCGCAATGACTACCAGTCCGGTTGGGACACCGATCAGTTCCCCAACAACGTGCCGGAAGTTGCGCTGTGCTACTACCACATCCTCAAGGCCGGCGGCCTGGGCCAGGGCGGCACCAACTTTGATGCCAAGCTGCGCCGCCAGTCGCTGGATCCGCAGGACCTGATCGCGGCCCATATCGGGGGCATGGACATTTGCGCCCGGGGCCTCAAAGCTGCCGCAGCCATGATTGAAGATGGCGGACTGGAGGATGCCTTGACCAAGCGATATGCCGGATGGGACACAGCCGAAGCCAAGGCCATGCTGGACAGTGATCTTGCGACGATTGCTGAGGACGTTCTGGCGCGCGGTCTTGATCCCAAACCCCAATCCGGGCGGCAGGAGATATTGGAGAACTATGTTTCGCGCTTTGTATAAAGCCTGGTGCATTTCCCTTTTGTCGGTCCCTGCCCTGGCGGGGCCGTTGCCCTATGATGAGCCCGTTTTCCCGGACGTCGACAGTGCGCAGGTCGAACTGGGTCAGTTGCTGTTCTATGATCCGATCCTGTCGGGTTCAAAAACCGTCTCTTGCGCGACCTGCCACCATCCGCGCTTTGGCACAGGCGATGGGGTGTCGCTTGGGCTGGGAGACGGTGCCAAAGGCCTCGGGCCGGACCGTTTCGTAGATACGGCCAACGCGCCTGAACAGCGCATCCCGCGCAATGCGCCTCCGCTTTTCAACCTCGGGGCAAAAGAGTTCACCGTTTTCTTCCACGATGGACGGCTAGAGGAGGACGCGACGCGTCCCTCAGGCATTCGCACACCGCTGGGCACTGAAATGGAGATGGGCTTTGCCTCGGCCCTTTCAGCTCAATCCATGTTCCCGGTCCTGTCTGCGGACGAGATGGCGGGCCACTACGCGGAAAACGATGTGGCACAGGCCGTGCGCCAGGGCGTACTGACCGGGCCGGGCGGCGCATGGGATATCCTGTCGAAACGGATCGAAAATACCCCCGAATACCGCGCCCGCTTTGACGCGGTTATCGGGCCGGAACCCATCAGCTTTACCGATATTTCCGACGCGATCGCCGCCTTTTTGGATTTTGAGTGGCGCGGGGTGGCCAGTCCGTTTGACCTGTACCTGCGCAATGGCACCCCGATGAACGACGCCGCGATGCGCGGCATGGCGCTGTTTTATGGCGATGCCGGGTGCAGCACCTGCCATGCGGGCCGGTTCCAGACCGACCATGGGTTTCACGCCATCGCCATGCCCCAGATTGGCCCCGGCAAGGCAGCGCGCTTTGAAAGCCATGCCCGTGACACCGGCCGGATGCGCGTGACCGGGCGGGCCGAGGATGCCTATGCGTTCCGCACGCCACCGCTGCGCAACATCGCACAAACGGCTCCTTACGGGCACGCAGGCGCCTATGCGACGCTGGAAAGCGTTGTGCGCCATCACCTTGACCCGGTGACGAGCTTGCGCGGCTACGACCCGGCCCAAGCGGTCATGCCCGGGTTCAAGGCTGACGATCTGCGGATCATGTCCGACCCCTTAGAGGTGGATGCCATCGCCACCGCAAACAGCCTCGCGCCGGTTGATCTGACGGACGCCGAGGTTGCCGATATCATCGCGTTTCTCGAGGCGCTTACGGATCCCCAAAGCCTGCGCGGCGCGCTGGGTGTGCCCACAACGGTGCCAAGCGGCCTGCCCGTGGATCAGTAGACCTCAGGCCCGTGTCCGGATCATGATCAGATCGGTTTCAGGGCCTTCCGCGCCCAAAATGGCATTTGGAATGCGACCCGCCACAGAGAACCCATACCGCTGATAGAATGCAATCGCGCGGGCATTGTCCTGGTTCACATAGAGCTCAAGTTGCCAGATATCGTTGCGCTCCGCATAGGCCAGCACGGCCTCCATCAGCGCCTTTGCAACCAGGCGTCCCTGCGCTTCCGGCACGACATAGAACGGGCCAATCTCTGCCCGGTGCCGAGCGCGGGGAATGCCATTGCGGTTTACCCCCGCCAGCCCAATGGCCTGACCATCCGCGAATGCCAAAAAGCGGCCACCCTGCCCCAGCATCCGCGCATCCTTCTCCAGAGGGAGCGCGTCGGCTTCAGCCAGCGTGGCGATAAAGGCCTGCGGGTATCGCGCAATTCCATCACGCCGTAACGCCCGCCAGACATTTACGTCCTCGGGCATTGCCGCGCGAACATGCAGGTCAGTCATCGTGTTTGGGTACGGCCTTGGATGGCGCAACATAGGGTCGGGTCACATCCTTGAGCGTCGCCTCAATCGCCTCGACGCGCAGACGGATACCGCCATCGCCCGCCAGGGTCAGAATGACATCACCCGCACAATCCTCGCCCGGCTCGAATGTCACCGACAACAGCGACAGGATCATGTCCTTGTCCGACCGATCAATGCCCTGGCTGGCCACGGATTGAACGTAGTCAAAGGCAAGAACCGATTGCACCCGCTCCGGATCATGGTGGTCCCGGCGCGCATCTTCCCAGCGGAACCGGTTCAAGAGCAGTCCAAAGCGGCGCGCCTTTGCATCCCACTGCATCTCGGTGATCGGAAACACTGCGTCTTGTGTCAGAGACGATATAACGTTCAGATCGTCCGCGTCCAAAGCACCGATGTTCAACGGTTTTTCGCGTCCGTCCTCGAATTTTGCATCTTCACTCATTCGCCCTGCACCCGCTCAATATCCGCACCAACGCCCGAAAGCTTCCGGACCACATGTTCATAGCCGCGATCCAGGTGATAGACACGCGCCACGCGGGTCTCACCCTCGGCGGCCAGGCCCGCGAGGATCAGGCTCACGCTTGCGCGCAAGTCCGTTGCCATCACCGGCGCACCCTTGAGCCTGTCGACGCCTGTCACCGTCGCCGTTCCACCGTGCACGTCGATCTTGGCCCCCATGCGGATCAGTTCGGGCGCATGCATGAAGCGGTTCTCGAAAATCCTCTCTTGCAGGACCGAAGTGCCTTCGGCTGTACACAATAGGGCCATCATCTGGGCCTGCAAATCGGTTGGGAACCCCGGAAAAGGTTCGGTCGTCACGTCAACGGCGCGGATCCGTCCGTTCTTGCGAGCCACCTTGAGGCCCTTTTCGGTCTCGGTCACGTTGATGCCTGCCGCGTCAAGTTTCTCGCAAAAGGCACCAACCAGATCAACCCGTCCCCCCAAAAGCTCGACCTCGCCGCCGCAGATCGCAGGCGCCAGCATGTAGGTGCCAAGCTCAATCCGGTCGGTGACCACGCGGTGGGTCGCACCGCTCAGGCGGTCCACCCCCTGAATCGTGATGGTCGAGGTGCCGTCGCCGTCTATCTGCGCCCCCATGGCCCGCAAGCATGTGGCAAGATCGACGATTTCCGGTTCGCGCGCCGCGTTCTTGATCACGGTCGTGCCCTTGGCGAGGGTCGCGGCCATCAAGATGTTTTCGGTCGCACCGACACTGGCAAAGGGGAATTCGATGACAGCACCCCTGAGCTTGCCGCCCTCCGCCTTGGCGTGCAGGTACCCGTCACGCAGATCAATCTCTGCGCCCATCTTGGCCAGCCCGTCGGTATGAATATCCATCGGGCGCGCGCCAATGGCACAACCTCCGGGCAGCGAGACCTGCGCATGTCCTTCACGCGCCAAAAGCGGGCCCAACACAAGGTTCGAGGCCCGCATCTTGCGCACAATGTCATATTCGGCGCGGGTGTTCACCACACCATGGGTCGACATGGCAATCACCTGACCATCCTGCATGGACGTCACTTCAGCCCCAAGCGATTGCAACAGTTGGGTCATCGTGCGGATATCCGACAAACGCGGCGCGTTGGTCAACGTGAGCGGCTCGTCGCTCAGAAGCGTCGCTGGCATCAGCGTCAGGCACGCGTTCTTGGCCCCTGCAATCGGGATTTCACCATTCAGGGGTGAACCGCCACGCACCAGAATACTATCCATCGTCCTGCTCCTTGGATTTGGCGGCACCGTCGCGTGCCTTTGCCTGCGCCTTGCGCCGCGCCAGATTTGCCTTGAGCGCCGCCTTGAGGCGCGCATCCCGGTCACTGGACATTTTTGCTTTGGGCGCTTTTTTCTCTGCCATGCGGCCTCTGTAGCGCAGGGGACAAGGGGCGTCCAGAATGGGCTTGCGTGCTGTGGCGATTGAGTCTAATCACCCGCCACGGCGCTGTGGTAGCTCAGTGGTAGAGCACACCCTTGGTAA
>CAYGQZ010000218.1:0-7327 GCA_964352055.1 uncultured Rhodobacterales bacterium | reverse complement strand
GTGATCCGGTTGCCGGTCCAGTTGTGAAAATACTCGTGCGCGATGATCGCCTCGATCCGCTCGAAATTCATGTCGGTCGAGGTTTCGGGGCTGGCGAGCACAGCGGACGCGTTGAAGATGTTGAGCCCCTTGTTTTCCATCGCCCCCATGTTGAAGTCGTCCACCGCCACGATGTTGAACACGTCCAGATCATAGGCTCGTCCATAGACGTCCTCGTCCCATGTCATGCTGTCCTTGAGGGCCTGCATCCCGAAACTGCATTTATGTTCGTCGCCCGGACGTACGTAGAGGGCGAGATCCACCCTGCGCCCTTCATTGGTTGTGAACGTGTCGCGGTGGGCAATCAATTCGCCCGCCACCAGAGCAAAGAGATAGGCGGGCTTGGGCCAGGGGTCGTGCCATTCGGCCCATCCATCGCCGGACGCCACCGGGTTGCCGTTGGACAAAAGCGTGCCGTGAGGGCCGTTGATACGCACGGTGAATATGCTCATCACGTCCGGTCTGTCCGGGTAATACGTGATCTTGCGGAACCCTTCCGCCTCGCATTGCGTGCAGTACATGCCGTTTGAAAGATAGAGCCCTTCAAGCGCTGTATTGGCCGCCGGATCGATCTGGACCTCACATTCCCAAGTAAACGGGGTTGAGGGCACATCACAGGTCAGCCCTTGATCGGTTACAGCCGGGTTGACGGTTTCACCATCAATCCGGGCCGATATCAGTGACAGGTTTTTACCGTGCAGGAAAAAGCCTGGGTCTGTGGCACCCGGCACGGGCACAAATCGGATCCGCGATGTGACCCGCGTCGCATGGGGCGCCAGATCAAATGTCAGATGCACCTCCTCAACGGTAAAGCCGAAAGGTGTATAGTCCTTGAGGTGGATCGTCTGGGGGGCCGCATCGCGCATGGTTCGATCTCTACTTGTGTTTGGGGTGGGCCGGAATATGCGTCAACGGTAGTGCGTGGCAGCCCCAGCTTCAAGATGGGCGGGCTCGCCAGTTCAGGTCATTGAAACCAAGTTTCTCAACTTGAAAACGTTTGTGACTGATACAGTTTGGGTAGGACAATTCGTAAAGTTTCCCCGCGAAGCTTGGCGGGACAACAGTGGTTCGAATATCCGGCGCAGACACTGGTCCTGAAACAAAAACGAGACGCAGCGGGATGATGCTTTGCCTCCGGGGTCCTCGGGGTATTGCAACTTTTAGGGGGTGTCCTTTGACCATCGCATGTTGGGCTTACGCCAGATGACTTGCGTTTTGTGGTTCAAACGCGATTTACGTGTGCACGATCATGCGGCGTTGACGCGTGCGGCGGCTTTGGGCGAGGTCATTCCGCTTTATGTCTACGAACCGGACTATTGGTGCCAACCCGATGTATCGGGTCGCCAGCTTGCATTCATCACTGAGGCCGTCGCCGATCTTGAAGCCGAATGTGCCCGGCTTGGTGCACAGTTGGTGATCCGGGTCGGACGGGTCGTTGATGTATTGCGCGACATCCAGACGAATGCGCCTTTTGATGCGTTGATCAGTCACGAAGAGACGGGCAGCGGCTGGACATTTGCCCGTGATCGGGACGTGGCCGCATGGTGCGCTGCGAACGCAGTGCGTTGGGAAGAGATGGCGCAGTCCGGCGTCGTGCGCAGGCTGAATGGCCGCGATGGTTGGGCGAAACGGCGCAATGCGTTTTTGCGTGCAGCACTTGGCAAGACACCATTGGCGCTAAACGGGCCCAAATTGCTTTCGGATCATGTGCCACAGTTGACGTCGCCGGACCCGTGTCCCGAACGCCAAATCGGCGGTCGGTCGGTTGGTTTGTCCCTCTTGGATGGGTTTCTGACCGAACGCGGACGCACGTATCGCAAAGACATGTCCTCGCCCGTCACGGGGGAGCGTGCGTGTTCCCGACTGTCGCCCTATCTCGCTTTTGGTTGCCTCAGCGGACGCGAAGTGGCGCAGGCGGCGGCGGAGCGCCAGCGCGCCGTCAAGGGATCGCAGGTTGGTTGGGGGGGATCGCTGAAGTCGTTTCAGGCACGGCTCGCGTGGCGGGATCACTTCATGCAAAAGCTGGAGGACCAACCCGCGCTGGAGCATGCGTGCCTGCACTCGGCCTACGAGGGGATGCGCCCGCGCGAACCTGACAAGGCGCGCCTTGCGGCCTGGCAAGCGGGCGAGACAGGCTTGCCTTTTGTAGATGCATGCATGCGCTATCTGAATGCGACCGGTTGGCTGAATTTTCGGATGCGGTCGATGGTGATGGCTTTGGCCTCATATCACCTTTGGCTTGATTGGCGCGTTACGGGGTTGCACCTGGCGCGCCAGTTCACCGATTTCGAGCCGGGGATTCATTGGCCGCAGGTGCAGATGCAATCGGGCACGACGGGCATGAACACCGTGCGGATTTACAATCCGGTCAAGCAGGGACGGGACCAGGATCCGCGCGGGGTATTTACGCGGCGCTGGGTGCCGGAACTGTCTTCGGTGCCGGACGAACACCTGCAAGAGCCTTGGCGCTGGGCCGGGGCAGGGCAGGTGCTGGACCGGAGCTATCCTGCGCCGATCATCGATGCGTTGACAGCCGCGCGCGTCGCCCGCGAAAAGGTTTGGGCGGTACGCCGCGGCACTGCGTTCAAGGCAGAGGCGGCCCACGTCATCGAAAAACATGCCAGTCGCAAAGACCGACAAGGCCATTTTGTGAACGACCGCATGAGCAAGCCCCGTAAGGCGGGCGTGTCGCCCGCCCGCGACCAGCGCCAGCTTGGCTTTGAGTTCTGATGGCGCGGGCACGCAAGAAAGCAGATTTGCCGGCAAAGATGTGCCCGGTCTGCAACCGTCCCTTTGTCTGGCGCAAGAAATGGGAGAAGGTCTGGGACGAGGTCAAATACTGTTCCGAGCGATGCAGGCGCTTGGCGCGATCGGCGCGGTAGGGATGGCGCACCAGGGTGCGCCTTACGGGCGCCAGCTTTCGATCTGGCATTTGTTTGCGCAACCACCAAAGAATCTGTCTGATTTGGTCATGTTTTTGGACCAATGCTGTTTACGATAGGAAACGCGCGCTCTACGTATTCCGCTGCATACAAACAATACGCAGAGATTGAAGATGACCGATTATGTCGAACGGGGTGGGCTGCAGGTGGCAGCCATACTGGCCAATTTCGTGGAAACGCAAGCATTGCCCGGGACGGGGGTTTCAAGCGCTGATTTCTGGTCTGGTCTGTCGACGATTGTGCATGATCTGGGCCCCGTCAACCGCGCCTTGCTGGTGGAGCGTGAGGATATTCAGGCCAAGATCGACGCCTGGCATGTGGCCCGTCGCGGGGCTTCGCATGATGGGACAGCCTATACCGCTTTTCTCAGAGAGATCGGGTATCTGCTGCCCGAAGGTCCTGACTTTGAAATCGATACCGCGAACGTGGACCCTGAAATCGCCGCGATCCCCGGTCCGCAGCTTGTGGTTCCGATCACCAATGCGCGCTTTGCCCTGAATGCCGCGAATGCGCGGTGGGGCAGCCTTTATGACGCGCTCTATGGCACGGACGCCATGGGCAGCGCGCCGCCGAAGGGTGGATACGACAAGGGCCGGGGTGCGCGCGTCGTGGCGCGCGCGCGCGTGTTCCTTGATGAGGCGTTCCCCCTGTCCGACCTCAGCCATGCGGATGCGCGGCGCTATCATGTCCACCGGGGCGCGTTGCTGGTCGATGACCAACCGCTGCTGCAACCTGAGAAATTCATTGGTTACACGGGTCATCCCAAGGCCCCCGCAAGCGTCATGCTGCGCAACAACGGATTGCATGTCGAACTGGTCTTTGACCGGACCCATGTGATCGGGAGTCGGGACCAGGCGGGGCTGGCGGATGTTCAGATCGAAAGTGCTGTTTCGGTGATCATGGATTGCGAGGACTCGGTTGCCTGCGTTGATGCCGAAGACAAGGTTGTGGCCTATTCCAACTGGCTCGGCCTGATGAAACGCGATCTTGAGGAAAGCTTTGAGAAAGACGGGCGGGCACTGACGCGCCGTCTGCATGACGATCGCAGGATCACCGGCCCGGACGGACAAAAAGAGATCACCCAAAAAGGCCGCGCCTTGATGCTGGTGCGCAATGTCGGCCACCTGATGACCAATCCCGCAATTCTGGATCGCAACGGCAATGAGGCGTTCGAGGGTCTTATGGATGCGATGATCACCACCTTGATTGCGATGCATGACCTGAAAGCGGATGGCGGAAATTCGGTGACCGGGTCGGTCTATGTGGTCAAACCCAAAATGCACGGCCCCAAAGAGGTCGCCTTTGCCGACGAGACATTTGACCGCGTCGAGCAGGTGCTTGGCTTGCCAAAGCACACGGTCAAGATCGGGATCATGGACGAGGAACGGCGCACGACCGTCAACCTCAAGGAATGCATCCGGGCTGCGAAAAGCCGTGTCGCCTTTATCAATACCGGGTTTCTGGACCGGACCGGGGATGAAATTCACACCTCGATGGAGGCGGGCCCGTTCAGCCGCAAGGACTTTATCAAGCGCAAGACGTGGATTACAGCCTATGAGAACCAGAATGTCGACATTGGTCTCGAGTGCGGATTGTCGGGCCGTGCGCAAATCGGCAAAGGCATGTGGGCCATGCCCGATCTGATGGCCGCCATGATTGAACAGAAGATCGAACACCCCAAGGCCGGGGCCAATTGCGCCTGGGTGCCAAGCCCGACAGCAGCGACGCTGCATGCGCTGCACTATCACCGCGTGGATGTCTTTGCGGTGCAGGACAGGCTGAAAAAAGGGGGCCGCCGTGCCTATGTCGACACGGTGCTGAACATTCCGCTGGCCGAATACCAGAAATGGACGGAGGCGCAGAAAATCCGCGAAGTCGAAAACAATGCGCAGGGAATTCTGGGATATGTCGTGCGCTGGATTGATCAGGGTGTCGGCTGTTCGAAAGTCCCTGACCTGAACGATGTGGGGCTGATGGAAGATCGCGCCACGTGCAGGATTTCCGCCCAGCATATTGCCAATTGGCTGCACCACGGTGTTGTGGATGCGCAGGACGTGATGGCCATCATGCGCAAGATGGCCGAGGTTGTTGACGCACAAAACGCATTTGATCAGTCCTATCGGGCCATGGCGCCCGGTTTTGACGGGATTGCGTTTCAGGCGGCGTGTGATCTTGTGTTCAAGGGCCGCACGCAACCGTCGGGCTATACCGAGCCCGTCTTGCATGCGCGCCGTTTGGAGTTCAAGGCGGCTGTAAAGGCAAGTTGATCGTTCGGGAACGAGGGGCCAGCCCCTCGCGCTCCCCGGGATTTTTTGGAACAGAGAAGAGGCGCTTGACCTCTTGCAAGTAAGGAGGTTGGTGATGTCAATCACACTGGAACAGGCGCAGACCATCGTGGCGCGAGCCTTGGCAAAAGGTCGAGAGATGGGTTTGAAACCCTTGTCCGTGATCGTGCTGGATGCGGGCGGTCACCCCAAGGCATTCGAACGTGAAGATGGTGCATCGCCGGGTCGTTTCGGGATTGCGCAGGGCAAAGCCTACGGGTCCGTCATGCTAGGCATGGCCGGAACGGCGCAGCTGGCGCGCGCCGAGCAGCAGGCTTATTTCATGGCGGCGGTCAACGGAGTTTTTGGGGGGCAGGTTGTTCCCGTGCCGGGCGGTGTTTTGGTCCGCAATGCGACTGGTGAGATCATCGGTTCCGTTGGCGTGACAGGGGATACATCGGATAATGACGCGATTGCCGCAGTGGCAGGGATCGACGCAGCAGGTCTGACGGCTGAAATTTAGGCGGGGTGGCTGTTGCGGCTTTGCGCACAGTCATCTGCGCGCTCTACAGGCTTTCCACGGCGCTTTTGCGCGGATATATCTTCATGACGACCACAGACCAAGGTGACGCATGCCCCGCCCGATTATTGGTATCATTTCGAACCATCACATGATCAGTGACACCTACGCCGTGCAAGCCGCCGGATTGATTAACATCTCGGCCGTCGCTGATGTGGCCGAGGGCTTGCCCATGCTGATCCCTGCAGAGCCGGAAATGGTCCGCATTTCGGACTTGCTGGATCAGTGTGCCGGCTTTGTCTTTACCGGTGGTCGCGCCAATGTGCATCCCGAAGAATATGGTGAAGAACCGACCGAGGCCCATGGCGAGTTTGATCGCAACCGCGATCGGATCACCCTGCCGCTGATCCGCGCCCTGGTGGAGCGGGGGCAACCGTTTCTGGGGATCTGCCGTGGGTTTCAGGAGGTCAACGTTGCGATGGGTGGGTCACTTTACCCTGAGATTCGCGAATTGCCGGGCCGAGACAATCACCGGATGCCGCCGGATGGAACATTGGAAGAAAAGTTTGCGCTGCGCCATGATGTGACATTTTCCGAGGGCGGTGTGTTTCATCAACTGATGGGGCGCCAATCGGTTCCGACCAACACGTTGCATGGGCAGGGGATCAAGACGGCGGGTCCGCGCATCATTGTGGACGGCCATGCGCCGGATGGCACACCCGAGGCAATCTATGTCGAGGGTGCACCGGGCTTTACCCTGTCGGTTCAGTGGCACCCGGAGTGGAACGCCAAATGCGACCCAGTCTCGCGGCCCTTGTTTGAAGCGTTCGGGGCCGCCTGTCGCGCGTGGGCAGATGGTGAGCATGCACGGCCTGTCCTGCGCACTGCGTAGGCGATGATTTTGCGATGATGATTTTGTGATCCAAGGTTTCGGCTTGGTCGGTTTTTAATCAGAGATTAACCTAGATCCGGCTAGCTTTGGTTATGCCAAGCTATACCCGATCCTCCCGCGCGGGCGGGACATTCTTTTTCACGGTGCGTCTTGCAGATCATCGTTCAGATCTGTTGGTGCGCGAGGTTGATGTTCTGCGCCGTGTGACGCGTCAAACCCGTGATCGATTGCCATTCGAGATAAACGCGATCGTCGTGTTGCCCAGTGTCATTCATACGATCTGGACATTGCCTGAAGGCGACGCCGATTTTTCGGCGCGGTGGCGGATGCTGAAGTCGCTGTTTTCGCGGAATGTCCCTCAACCGCAAGTGTCGGCCCGTCAGCGGCTGCGACCCGGTGAAAAGGGGGTCTGGCAGCGTCGTTTCTGGGAACACATGATCCGCGACGGGGATGATTTTGCCGCCCACAGGCACATGATCCATAGCGCACCGGTTCAGGCGGGCCTGGTCAATCGAATGACAGAATGGCCGTGGTCTTCGGTGCATCGGGCAATTGCGCGCGGCGAGGTCCCAAGGGTGAGCAAAATTGGGGACGGCTATCACCCCTTGCGGCCCGGGTGGCGCACCAAGGGTGCGCCTTACGGTAAGGTTTTTCCTCCGCTGCAAGGCAC
>CAYGQZ010000217.1:2104-7331 GCA_964352055.1 uncultured Rhodobacterales bacterium | reverse complement strand
TTCGAACCTGCAACCTGCCCCTTAGGAGGGGGCTGCTCTATCCAGTTGAGCCACGAGGTCATGGCTGTCTCAGTTACTGTCTTGACGCCGTCTTGTCACCCTCTTTGCACTCAATACTGGACGCGGGTGCTTGAAATTCTTGTGGAGTTGGCGCTAACTCCCTCCAACCATTAAACAGAGGATTGCAATTGACTGATCGCGCCCAACGCCCGCTGACCCTGCGTGATGTCTCTGCGGCATCTGGAGTTTCCGAAATGACCGTGAGCCGGGTCCTGCGCAACAGGGGTGACGTGTCGGAAGCGACGCGGGAAAAGGTGTTGGAGGCCGCCAAGGAACTTGGGTACGTGCCCAACCAGATCGCCGGATCGCTTGCATCGCAACAGGTCAACCTGGTTGCGGTTGTTGTGCCATCGCTCAGCAATATGGTGTTTCCCGAAGTGCTGACCGGCATCAATCAGGTCCTCGAAGATACACCGCTTCAGCCTGTTTTTGGCGTCACCGACTACATGCGGGACAAGGAAGAGCGGGTCTTGTATGAAATGCTGTCCTGGCGGCCATCCGGCGTCATCATTGCGGGGCTCGAACATTCTGACGCGGCATCGGCCATGTTGCAAAACGCGGGCATTCCCGTGGTTGAAATCATGGATACGGACGGCAATCCCGTGGACAACGTCGTCGGGATCTCGCACCGCAAGGCGGGCCTCGACATGGCGCGGGCCATCCTGAAACAGGGCTATTCGCGTATCGGGTTCATGGGCACATCCATGCCGCGCGACCACCGCGCGCGCAAACGGTTCGAAGGGCTGACCGAGGGGCTTGCCAAGGCCGGCATCGAGATTGAAGCACGTGATTTCTATTCCGGCGGGTCCGCGCTGGCAAAAGGCCGGGAAATGACGGCCAAAATGCTCAAAGAGAACCCGGACCTGGATTTCCTGTATTATTCCAACGACATGATCGGTGCGGGTGGATTGTTGTATCTGCTGGATGAGGGCATCGATGTGCCAGGTCAGATCGGTCTGGCCGGGTTCAACGGGGTCGAGTTGTTGCAAGGTTTGCCGCGCCAGCTGGCAACGACAGACGCCTGTCGGCTTGAGATTGGGCGTGCGGCAGCGGAAATCATCCTCGAACGTTCCAAACCCGGCAGCGACCAGTCCCCCAGACATATCACTCTGACGCCGAAGATTTCCTACGGTGATACGTTGCGGCGCAACATGCGGTCGTGACACCCTTCACGTTAAGCAACGGTGCCGCGCGACGCATATTTCTGGACAGACATGCATTGTCCGAGACCCCAAAAGGGTCTGCGTCGGGCGCTGACCTTCTGGCCTTGATCCACCGACTTGGCTTTGTGCAATTGGACAGTATCAACACGGTCGCGCGCGCCCATGATCTGATCCTGTTTTCGCGCAGGCCCCAGTATCGCCCCAAGGCGCTGCAACGGCTGTACGAGCGGGATCAGGCATTGTTTGAACACTGGACCCATGATGCCGCAGTTGTGCCAATGGAATTCTATCCGCAGTGGCATCTGCGGCGGCAACGGGATGCCGCACTTTTGCGGTCACGCTGGCGGGATGGCAGGCGCGCAGGGTTCGAGGCGCAGTTCCAGATCGTTCTTGATATGATCCGCGAACGCGGGCCGCTTTGTTCCGCGCAAGTGGGTGAAGGCGAAGAACGCGGCAGTGGGGGATGGTGGGATTGGCATCCATCCAAGACGGCGCTGGAATACCTGTGGCGCAGCGGCGCGCTGACCGTTGTCAAACGCCAAGGGTTTCAAAAGCACTATGATCTGACCGAACGGGTGTTGGAGGCCAGTATTGCGGACCCTGCAAATGCACCCGACACGCAGGAAACAATCGACTGGTGTTGCCGGGAAGCATTGAACCGCCTGGGCTTTGCCACGCATGGCGAGTTGGCGGCATTCTGGGCGCATATCACACCCGCAGAGGCCAAAACCTGGTGCACATCAGCATTGAGGCGCGGTGAAATCGTTGAGGTTCTGGTAACATGTATCGACGGATCCGCGCGATCCGCCTATGCATGGCCCGATATTGCTGACGACCTTTCCCTGCGTGTCGAACCAACCAACCGGCTCAGGGTTCTCAGCCCGTTCGATCCTGCCTTGCGTGACCGAAAGCGTGCTGAGCGGTTGTTTGGCTTTGACTACCGGATCGAAGTCTTTGTTCCTGAACCCAAGCGCAAATACGGCTACTACGTGTTTCCCATTCTGGAGGGCGACCGGCTGGTCGGCCGTGTGGATATGAAGGCGTTTCGGAGCGAGGATCAGTTGCGCATTCGCGCACTCTGGCCCGAACCGGGCGTGCGCTGGGGAAAAGGGCGCTGTGCGGCCTTTGAACGCGAAATCGACAGGGTGCGCCGCGTCGCGGATGTGAATGACGTCGTCTTTGCGGATGATTGGCTGCGCGCACCGAAATGACACGGTCGCAATTGCACTTGGCCGCAGAACCGCTAGGGTCCGCTGTATGACAGATCAGAATTTCCTTTATCCCAAAGTCCGGTCTGTAGGCCTGAACGGCGTGTTGGTGACATTTGGTGACAGGGCGACAGATGCAGCCAACCGCGCTGCCATCGCATTTCGCACAGCCGTTGACGCACAGAATTGGCCAGAGATCGACGAAAGCAGCAGCACCCTTGTGTCCGCTTTCTTTCGGATGGATCTGTCGCAGCACAGCTTTGCCAGGATGCAGGATGCTTTACAGGAGATCCTTGCGACGCAGGACTGGTCGGATGTGGCCCTGCCCGCAGGGCGCACACTTTGGACCATTCCGGCTGTGTTCGGCACTGACCGCGCCCCGCAATTGGCCGAAGCCGCAGAGGCCGCAGGACTGACCGTGGCCGAGGCGGTGGCCGAACTGACCGCCGCCCGTTTGCGTGTTTTGACCATAGGCTTTGCCCCCGGTCAGCCCTATTTGGGCACATTGGGCGAGGCATGGAACATACCGCGCCAGGTTGGGCTGAGCCCGAATGTGCCTGCGGGCGCGCTTGTCGCGGCTGTGCGGCAGATTTGCCTTTTTACCAAAGACACGCCTACGGGATGGCGTCATGTCGGGCAAAGCGCCTTCCAGTGCTTTCGACCTGATGGCGCCACGCCTTTCCCGCTCTCACCCGGTGACGAAGTCCAGTTCAGCGCCATCTCGGCCCAAGAGCTTGCCCGCATCGAGGTGCACAACGCCGATGGATCCGGCGGCGCACTGCGCGAGGTCCTGACATGAGCAGCCTCATTGTGCATCAGGTGGGCCCCGGTGTGGCCGTTCAGGACCTGGGACGCCCCGGTTTTCTGGCAAAAGGCTTGACGCGCGGCGGCGCATCCGACCTGCGCGCGGTTCACGAAGGCGCAGCCTTGCTCAGGCAAAGTCCAAAACTGGCCGTGCTTGAGATGGCGGGCATTGGTGGCACCTTTGAGGCCTCGGCACCCATGCGCATCGCCCTCACGGGCGCCACCATGGCGGCCACGATAGACGGCGCCAACGCAGTCTGGAACGCCAGCCATTTTCTGCCCGCAGGCGCCAAACTGGTCATTGGCCCCTGCAAGGAAGGTACGTTTGGATACCTGCATGTTGGTGGCGGGTTCGAGACCGAGGTCCTGCTGGACGCGCGCGCGACCCATCAATCGGTGGGCCTTGGCGCACTTGTGACCAAGGGCCAATCCCTGCCGGTCGGCAAGGACACAGGCCGCGATGTGGGCATGACATTGCCCCGTGACCCCCGGTTTTCCGGTGGCGATGTTCGGATTGTGCCAAGCATGCAGACCGAGGATTTCGATGCCGACATTCGCGCGCGGTTCGAAGAAACCGCGTTCCGCAGGGATCCGCGTGCCAACCGGCAGGGCGTTCGGCTGGACAGCGACGGCGACGGATTCTCAAACCCGAAACAACTGAGTGTCGTCAGCGAGGTCATCGTGCCCGGCGACATTCAGATCACAGGCGACGGCACGCCCTTTGTGCTGATGGCGGAATGCCAGACAACAGGCGGCTATCCGCGGATCGGAACTGTGTTGCCCTGCGATCTGCCCCGTGTGGCGCAGGCTGCGGCGGGGGCTGTGCTGCGCTTTAAATTTGTCAGCCTCGAGGACGGGGCAGCCATTCAGGCCCGCGCCAATAGCGAACAGGCTGGTCTTTCCCGTGTGGTCAAGCCTTTGATCCGTGATCCGTATACGATGCAGGACCTCTTGAGTTATCAATTGGTTGGTGGCGTCGTCTCGGCCACCGCCTCCCCTTTTGAAGAAGGATAATGCCAATGCAGGTCGATCTGAACGCAGATATGGGCGAAAGCTTTGGCCCCTGGACCATGGGCGATGATGCGGCGCTGCTGCAGACCGTCACATCGGCCAATATCGCCTGCGGTGCCCATGCAGGCGACCCGGATGTCATGGCGAAGACGATGCAGATTGCGTTGGAACAAGGCGTTGGCATCGGATCGCATCCCGGTTTCGCAGACATTCAGGGGTTCGGCAGGCGGCGGATCAAAATGCCACTGGCCTCGCTGCAGAACTCGATCCGGGTTCAGGTCGGGGCGACGCTTGGTATGGCCAATGCCCTTGGTGCCACAGTTCGCCACGTCAAGTTGCACGGCGCGTTGGGCAACATGACATCGGAAGATGAAGAGATGGCGCGTGGTTGCTACGAGGCGGCGCTCTCGGCGCATCCGGACGCCATATTGATGGTGCTGGCCGCAACCGCGCAGGAACATGCGGCGCGCAGCCTTGGTGCCCGATTTGCCTGCGAAATATTTGCTGACCGCGCCTATAATGATGACGCGACACTGGTCGATCGCAGCCTGCCCGGCGCTGTCATTCATGACGCGGTTCTTGCGGGCAAGCGCATGGTCGAGATGGTCAAGGCGCAGGCCATCATTACTGCGTCCGGCAAACGGATAGAAACCCCGATTGACAGCATCTGCTGCCATGGCGACACCCCGGAAGCTGTTGAAATCGCGGCCTCTGTCCGGCGGACACTGGAAGGCGAAGGCATTGTCGTAAAGACCTTTGAAGGCAGGAGCGCCTGACCTTCACTTGTAGGCAATGCGAGCGCTCCGGGTTCATGTGAAGAACCGGACCCGTCCGTTCTGCGACCTACAACCTTCGAAACCTGCGTCGGAGCAAGTCTGTCGCCGCTTCGAAGCGGTCAGGATCGCCTGCAGATCGGGCCATGATCTGCGCGCCTTCGACCTGTGCCAGTGCGGCACATGCCTCGGCATGTGGATCTGTCAT
>CAYGQZ010000217.1:0-2004 GCA_964352055.1 uncultured Rhodobacterales bacterium | reverse complement strand
TGATACCGCTCAACCAGCGCCAGCGACAGATCACCTTTGGTAGCGAAATGGTAGTGGATCGACGGCTTTCTGATCCCCACGTCGTTGCCGAGATCCGCGAAACTGACAGCGTCAAAGCCATACCGTTTCACGCGATGTTCCGCACTGTCGAGCAGCGCATTACGTGTATCTGACATGTCTGTACCTATGACCTGGAGGACCAATATTTTTAGACTAAAAATATTGGTCGGCGCAAATTTCAAGATTTCGGCTTGTGTATTCCTACGGCTTACCTACCTAAAGGTAGGCAATACAGTAAGGAAGACCCCATGCACCTGAATTCCGACTTTTCGCAAAAAGTATGCATCCACGACAGCGACAACCAGTGGCGCGCGTCGCCCAGCGCAGGTGTAGAACGAAAAATGCTGGATAGGGTGGGGGACGAAGTTGCCCGTGCGACGACAATCGTGCGCTTTGCACCGGGCAGTGCTTTCGCACCTCATACCCATGAGGGGGGTGAAGAATACATCGTGCTCGAGGGCGTCTTCCAGGACGAGGCCGGCGATTTCCCGGTTGGAACATACGTGCGCAACCCTCCTACGTCGCGGCATACGCCAAGTTCCGCACCCGGTGCCACAATCTTTGTGAAGCTCTGGCAATTTGATCCCGAAGACCGGGCGCATGTCCGGATCGATATGAACACGGTTGATCTGGTCCCTGACCCGCGCCGAAAAGACGTTGGTACATTTGTGTTGTTCGAAGATGCCCGTGAACACGTATCCGTTGAAGCCTGGCACAAGGATGCCGCACATCCGTTTCACGCGCCGAAAGGTGCTGAAATCCTGGTCCTGGAAGGCAGTTTGATCGAAGACGGAAAATCTTTGAGTGCGAGAGATTGGTTACGCCTTCCGCCCGGTACGTCGACAACCCTGACCGCTGGCCCCGAGGGTACGCGCATCTGGGTCAAGACCGGACACTTGCTGGACATGATCAAGGCGTGAACGGGCCAAACGTCGTCGTTATCGGCGCAGGTCTTGCGGGCCTGACTGCGGCTCAAGACCTGATTGCTCGTGGTCACAGGGTCGCACTGCTCGAAGCCCGAAACCGGTTCGGGGGCCGCGCGCTCGGCATCCCCGCAGGACGCGGTGCCGTCGATCTTGGCCCCGCCTGGATCTGGCCCGATGCGCAGCCCAATGTTTGTGCCCTGCTCGAACGCCTTGGATTGGAGCATATTCCCCAGTTTGAAGACGGCGCCTTTGTCTATGAAACGGCACAGGGCATCCAGAAAGGCAATGTCCCGAAACGATACGGCGATGCGGCGCGGATCAGGGGCGGCGTTGGCGCGTTTGTCGATGCGTTGGCGGCGGCACTCCCACCCGGCACACTTCACCTGGACCGGCCGGTTTCGACCCTTGATCTGACGACCACGCCGAAGGTCCAGACCAAGGACGGCAAAATCTGGAGCGGGGATGTCATTATCAGCACCGCCCCCTTGCCCATCGCCGCCAGATGGAACGTGACCCCTGCATGGCCCGAACCCCTTCAGAACGCCATGACCCGTTGGCCCACATGGATGGCAGCGCATGCCAAAGTTGTGGCCATCTACGACCGTCCATTCTGGCGTGAGGCGGGTCTATCCGGTAGTTCTGTCAGCCAGGTCGGTCCCTTGGTCGAGATTGCAGATCAAAGTGACCCGGAACTGGATCAATTCGCCTTGTTTGGATTTGTCGGTTGGCCATTCGAAAACCGGCAGGATCACACCGCGCTTCGCGACGCAGCCCTTGCGCAATTGTCACGCTTGTTCGGATCTCAGGCCGCGCACCCTAAGGATCTGCGCGTCATGGATTGGGCAGCAGAGCCGTTCACCGCCACAACGGCCGATCAAACGCTGCCAATGGGTCATCCCCCTTATGGCGCACCGGAACTTTCACAGCTTGTGCAAGACCGTCTGCTCTTTGCCGGAGCCGAGGTGTCGCAGACGCATGGCGGCCTGATCGAAGGGGCGGTTGAAACGGGCCTGACCGC
>CAYGQZ010000216.1:0-7378 GCA_964352055.1 uncultured Rhodobacterales bacterium | reverse complement strand
ATCGGGCCCGGACGCAGCGCGAGTGACGCGGCGGCTTCGGTGTGACCCTTGCTGACGGCAAGGATACCAGCACGGACGTTTTCCGCGATAAAAGCCGCCGTGTAGATCGACAAGGCGAACCAAAGCGCAATCAACGGACCGCCAACCTTGATCCCGCCGGCAAAATTGAAGCCCTTGAGTTCCGGATAATCAAGCCCGATCGGCATCCCCATGACGAAATAGGTGACAATGGTCGGGACAAAGAGAATTGCGAGGCTGGGCCAACCCATGGGCAGCAGGCGGCCCGTCTCGTAGAGCAGGTTGGTTGCGTAGCGGCGGTAGGCCAGGACGCCCACAATCGACAGCACGAACATGCCCACAACAACCAGCGATCCAGGTCCCCAGACCGGCCCCGGGATATAGACACCCCGATTGGTGAACGCGACAGAATTCAGGAACATGCTGGCGGTGGCGTCTTCGCCACGAAATGCGCTGGGCCCCGGCAGCACCACGATCATGATCGTGAAGATGATGATGATCCAGATCAGGACGGGGATGTTGCGGAAAATCTCGACGTAGAACGCCATCAATTTCGACACGAGCCAGTTGTTCGACAGCCGCAGCACACCTGCGATCACGCCAAAAACGGTTGCGGTGACACAGGCCAGAAAGGCCACAAGCAGCGTGTTCAGTATTCCGACAACCGCTGCGCGTCCATTGCTGGCCTGGCTGTCATAGGAGATGAGCGTCTGGTTGATGTCGTAGCCTGCCGGCGATCCCAGAAAACCAAAAGAGATGTTCAGCCCGGCAGCAGCCAGGTTGCTGAACAAATTGCTCATCAAGAAGGCAATCGAAAAAATCAGAACGATCAGTGCTATGAACTGAAAAGTATACGATCGGTAACGCGTGTCGTTGATCAGCATCGACAGGCGGAACGACGCCTGTGGAGGGTCGGTCATGGTCGTCATTGCAAGTTCCCCGTCTTCCGCCCCTTGTCTTTTGCGCGTGACCGCGCCGGGTCGGCTTTTTGTTGTTTTTATGGTCGCAACCTTGGCGCTGTTTCAGAGAGACCCTTGCGGTGCAATATCCCTCTTTTCAGCGATCTTGTCGTCGCATGCGCAAGGGGCGCAGGTCTTACCCGCGCCCCTTGTCTTGTGGTTTAGCGGAATGGCGGGCTGTAAAGCAGGCCGCCATCGGTCCACTGAGCGTTCAGGCCACGGGCCAAACCGATCGGTGTGGCTTCGCCGATGTTTTGCTCAAAGATTTCGCCGTAGTTGCCCGAAACCGACAAGACTTTCATGGCCCAGTCCGCGTCAAGGCCAAGCATGTTGCCCAGCGTATCTTCGGTGCCCAGCAGACGGTTGATCTCAGGGTTGTTCGTGCCGGCGCTCATCTCGGCGAGATTGGCAGATGTCACGCCCAGTTCTTCGGCTGTGATCAAGGCGTTCAGCGTCCAGCGCACCACGTCGCCCCACTCATTGTCGCCGTGGCGGACAAGCGGGCCAAGTGGCTCTTTCGAGATGATTTCAGGCAGCAGGACGTGATCGCCCGGTGCCTCAAACGTGGCGCGGACCGAGGCCAGGCCCGACGCATCTGTGGTATAGACGTCACAGGCACCAGCGATATACTGCTGTTGCGCTTCAGCGTCGGTTTCGATCGGAACCGGCTCGTAGCTGAGGTTGTTGCTGCGGAAGAAATCCGCCAGGTTGAGCTCGGTTGTTGTACCGGTCTGGATACAGATCGTCGCACCGTCCAGTTCCTTGGCCGAGGCCACGTTCAACGCCTTGGGAACCATGAACCCCTGGCCGTCATAGTAGTTCACGCCGACAAATTCGAATTTCAGATCGACGTCACGGCTGAAGGTCCAGGTCGTGTTGCGCGCCAGCATGTCAAGCTCGCCCGACGCAAGCGCGGTAAAGCGTGTCTTGGACGTTACCGGAATGAATTCCACGGCAGTGCCGTCGCCCAGAACGGCCGCTGCGACAGCGCGGCACACCGCAACATCAAAGCCTTTCCATTCCCCGTTTGCGTCCGGTGCAGCAAAGCCTGCCAGGCCGGTATTCACGCCGCAGTTCAGTTTGCCACGCGCCTTGACGTCATCGAGGGTGCCCGCAGCCGCAACTCCGGCCGAAAGGCCAGCGACGGTCAGCGCTCCCAAAAATACTGTTTTTTTCATTTTTTACCTCTTCCTGATTGCGAACCGCATTTCAGCGGATACAACGGCACGAACTGAGTGTTAGCCATACCGAAGGATGTCCGTATGGTATTTATCCACCGGCCATTGGGCAACATGTTGGTAGGAATTGCGACTTGGCGTCAAGGGTAAGGCGCAGCCTATTGATGCATTATTAGGCGCAGCGATACGTTACCTTACGACAGGGAAACTAAGACCTGCGCAGACGGTCCAGATAGTTTTTAGCATGCAAATAGCTTGATTTCTTCACTTCAGCCGTCTCCTGCGCCTGTTCATCGACGCCCCACTGCTCTTCCTGCCATATTTCGTCCAGGCGGGACGCTGCCCAGATATCATCCGGCGCGGCGTCGTCTTGTGCGGTTGCAAAACCAAGAACCAGCGATCCGGTCAGGCTGACAAGATCGTGAAAACACGCAAGTTCATGATCCGTCAACCGGTGCGTGCGTTCTGACAGCGTGGCGAGGGCCGCGGGGTCTTGTGATTCGTGCATCACGCCGACGCGCGGGTGCAGCCGTGCGCCCAGTGTTTCGGCCGCCCACTCCAGATAGGGATCCCAGACGGCGGACTGACGCGCCACCAGCTCCGCCGGACCTTCGGCACGATAGCACAGCAAATCCGCGTCACCATAGGCCGCCAGCATATCCGCAACCTCGGCGGGCTGCACGGCAACCTTGTCGATGGCCGCGTTGGCCGTACGGGTATAGGGCATCGTCATCGGGTCGATCACGGCCTCTTGCGCGTCCCATTCCAGCGCGATGGCCTCGGCAATGGCCCGTGTGGGCACAATCAGCGGCGCCTTGGCAGGCGTTTTCACAGCACGTCCATCCAGGCGGACGGTCCATCCGTCGCTCAGCTCTTCTGTCGTTGCCTGTGTCCAGAAACGTCTGGCTTTCCATTCACTCATATCAGCGACCCCATAGATTGCTCAGCGCGGCATCAAGCCCGTCAAAACCGTCCAAGACAGCCTGCGCATGGGTCAGGTGAGCGGCCGGGTGATAGCCCCAGGACACCCCGATGAACGGCATGCCCGCAGCGCGCGCCATGTCCATATCAAACGTCGTATCGCCAATCATGACCGCCTGATCTGCCATGACCCCGGCCTCGTCCAGCGCACAGTGCAGCATGGCCGGATGTGGCTTGGAGGGGTGAAAATCGGCGACCTGCTCGGTGACAAACATGTCCTGCAGGTCATGCGCCTCAAGCAAGATATCAAGGCCGCGCCGCGACTTCCCCGTCGCAACGCCCAGCGCAATATCCGGCGCAGCGCGCAACCGATCCAACGCCGCCCGCGCGCCCGGATACAGAGGCGACGACTGTGCCGACCCATGGGCCGCCCGATGCGCCACATAGCTGTCCTTGTAGGCCTGCACCATCCGGTCCGTGTCTGCATCCGGGGCAAGCCGGGCCATGGCAACAGGCAGGGACAGGCCGACAATGCTCAGGATCTCGCTGCGCGCGGGCGGCACCAGCCCCACCGCCGCAAACGCATCCGCCATGCTGGCCACGATATGGCCCTGACTGTCGACAAGCGTGCCATCGACATCGAACACGACCAGACGAAGCTTAACCGTCATGCAAGCTCTCGAACGGGTCTTCGGCAGCCAGATCCTCTGTCCAGCCAAAGGTGTCCCAGCTGTGTTTCATATGCTCGGGCATGGCCGCTGTAATGGTGATCGACTTTCGGGTTTCGGGATGTTCAAACCGCAGCATCCGCGCGTGCAGATGCAGCTTTTTCGAGATGATGCCGCCCAGTTGCGCACCCCATCCGTCACCCATGTTTTCCTGCCCTGATCCACCGTATTTGCCGTCACCGATGATCGGATGGCCAATCTCGGCCATATGCGCGCGCAACTGGTGCGTCCGGCCCGTCAAAGGCTCCAGCGCGACCCAGGCCGCGCGGGAGGCCACGCGGTAGAGCGTGGCATAAAGCGTATGGGCGCGCTTGGCGCCATAGGTGCTTTCGATATCGCGCGGATGCACGGCGATCATCTTCTCGCCCTCGCCGCCCCTGCCGTGGCCCGCGGCCTTGACCAGCCCGTATTTGATTTCCGCAAGGTAGGGCGTGGGCACGCCCGCGACCAGGGCCCAATAGATCTTGCGCGTCTCACGATGGCGCATCGCGGCAGTCAGGGCCTTGGCCGCCAACCGGGTGCGGGCCAGCAACAGAACGCCCGATGTGTCCCTGTCCAGCCGGTGGACCAGACGCGGCTTCTCCTCGAACCCGAATTTCAGGGCTTCGGCCAGACCGTCCACGTGGCGGCTCTGCCCTGAGCCCCCTTGCGTGGCAAGGCCCGGCGGTTTGTTCAGGGCGATGATGTGATCGTCGCGATAAATCACGCAGGACTGGATCATCCTGGTATCGGCGTCCGACACGGTCGTGCGCACGACAACCGGTGCCGCCGTGTCCGGCAATGGCGGCATACGCACCTGCTGGCCCTCTTCCACCCGGGTCGAGGACTTGACCCGCCCGCCATCCACGCGGCATTCGCCCTTGCGGCACATCTTTTCGATCATGCCTTGGCTGACCTGCGGAAAACGGCGCTTGATCCAGCGATCCAGACGCTGATCGCCTTCCCCTTCGGCCACGGTCACCGTTTGAACCCGGCTCATAACAACACTCCCCGGGCCGCAAACAGCCCCAACGCCAGTGCGCCGACCGACAGGCCCACCGACAACAATATATAAAGGGCCGCCGACGTCAGTTCGCCGCGTTCGATCAAGTTCACGGTCTCAAGCGAAAAGGCCGAAAAAGTGGTGAACCCGCCCAAAATCCCGGTCATCACAAAGGGGCTGTAATGGGTCAGGCCACGATGCGCCGCGAACACAACGAATGCGCCCATCAGAAACGAACCGATCACGTTGACAGCGATAATCGCCAACGGAAATTCAGTCTCTCCAAACGCGCGCAGGATGGCCACGCCGGTGAGCCAGCGCAGGGACGCACCGATTGCCCCGCCAAGGGCCACAAGGGATAAGGTCGAAATCATGTGCGGTCTGTCGTCCGAACGCGGGCAAGAGTCAAGTTTCGCGCTTGGCTCTGAGCCGCGCAAAGTAATCAAGGCGCTTTTTCAGATCCCGCTCGAACCCGCGTTCGACAGGTTGATAAAGCTCCGGCCGCTCCATCCCGTCCGGGAAATAGTTCTGACCGGAAAAGCCGTCTTTGGCGTCATGGTCATAGGCATAGCCACTGCCATATCCCTGGTCCTTCATCAACGACGTCGGCGCATTGAGGATATGTTTCGGCGGCGGTTCTGATCCCGTCTGTTTGGCAGCCCGGCGCGCGCCCTTGTAGGCCACGTAGGTCGCGTTGGATTTCGGGGCGAGCGCAAGATAGACCAGCGCTTGCGCCAGGGCCAACTCGCCTTCGGGGCTGCCCAGCCGCTCATAGGTTTGCCACCTTTGCAGGCACACCGCCTGCGCCTGCGGGTCGGCCAGACCGATATCCTCGACCGCCATGCGGGTGATACGACGGGCCAGAAATCGCGGATCCTCGCCCCCTTCCAGCATCCGCGCAAACCAGTAAAGCGCCGCATCCGGATCAGAGCCGCGCACCGATTTGTGCAGCGCCGAGATCAGATTGTAATGGGCATCGCCAGACTTGTCATATTGCGCTGCGCGGCGCATCAGACGGGTGGCAAGGGCGTTTTGATCCAAAGGGCCGGTCACGCTCCAGGCCATCACCTGCTCGATCAGGTTCAAAAGCGCACGACCATCGCCGTCGGCCATCTCAAGCAGGCTCTCGCGGGCCGCAGCCTCCAGCGGCAAGGGGCGGGCCAGTTCCTGCTCGGCGCGCTGCGCCAGCAGTTCCAGGTCTTTGAGATCAAGGCGCTCCAGCACAAGCACCTGCGCCCGGCTGAGCACAGCGGCGTTCAGCTCAAAGCTGGGATTTTCCGTCGTGGCCCCCACCAAAAGGATGGTGCCATCCTCCATATACGGCAGGAACCCGTCCTGCTGGGCCTTGTTGAACCGGTGAATTTCATCAACAAACAGCAAGGTTCCCTGCCCGTTCTGCCGCCGGAACTTCGCCGCCTCAAAGACCTTTTTCAGATCGGGAACGCCCGAGAAAATGGCGCTGATCTGAACAAAATGCAGGTCGGTCTCATGGGCAAGCAAGCGGGCAATGGTGGTCTTGCCCACGCCCGGCGGGCCCCAGAATATCAAGGATCCCAAGGCACCCGCTTGCAGCATCACGGTCAACGGCCCCTCGGGCCCAAGCACCTGCGCCTGCCCGATAACCTCGCTCAGCTTTTGCGGACGCAGCCGGTCCGCCAAGGGGCGATGACCTGCATCCACAGGTGCATCCGTTGAAAAGAGATCAGCCACAAAGCCCCCATGACACAAGGTCGAACATCAAGATGACGCCGTTCATTTCATTGTTCCAGAAATACTCAAAAACCACCCAGCAAAGACAAGACCCAAGGTTTACAAACAATACACCGCAAACGCAAAAGCCCCCGCACAGGCGAGGGCTCAGCACGTCCACAACAGTGGTCGTCTTATTCTTCTGTGGCCTCTTCGGCCGCAACGCGGGCCTTGTCCGCGGCACCTTTGGCGTCGCGGTCGCGGTCGACGAATTCAATGATCGCCATGGGCGCCATGTCACCATAACGGAAACCCGCTTTCAGAACACGCACATAGCCACCTTGACGGTCGGCATAACGCGGGCCGAGGACGTCAAAGAGTTTGGCGACATATTGATCTTCTTTCAGCTTGGACGCAGCCTGACGGCGGGCATGCAAATCGCCGCGCTTGGCGAGCGTGATCATCTTTTCAATGATCGGGCGCAGTTCTTTGGCCTTTGGCAGGGTTGTCTTGATTTGCTCATGTTCGATGAGCGAGCCTGCCATGTTCGAGAACAACGCCTTGCGGTGTTCATGAGTCCGGTTCAGGCGGCGGTAACCACGTGCGTGACGCATATTTCTATCTCCTAATGTTGCCCTCTACGGGCTGTTTTGCTTTGTCTGGCCCGCGATGCGTGTCTTGGGCTCTCCTTGGGGCATGTGCCCGGGTGCTCCCCAAGATTTTTCGTACGAAAAATCTTGGGGACGCGGTCTTAAAAGTTGTCTTCGAACTTCTTGGCGAGGTCTTCGATATTGTCTGGCGGCCAGTCCTCGACGTCCATGCCAAGGTGCAGACCCATGCCCGACAGCACTTCCTTGATCTCGTTCAGCGACTTGCGGCCAAAGTTCGGCGTGCGCAGCATCT
>CAYGQZ010000215.1:0-7446 GCA_964352055.1 uncultured Rhodobacterales bacterium | reverse complement strand
GCCCATGAGCGTTTGGGACATGCAACGCGCCCCAGGCGCCTTGGCCCCCTGATCTGGTTTCATGCCGCAAGCGTCGGAGAGGCGAAGTCTGTTCTGCCGCTGATGGACCATCTGGCAAAGCGCCAGCCCGATCTGCACCTGATCCTGACCACCGGAACGGCGACATCTGCAACCGCAGTGATACCTCATTTGCCACCGGGCGTGGTTCATCAGTTCGCGCCGCTTGACGGATCTGGCCCGGTCCGGCGCTTTCTCAATCACTGGCGGCCTGATCTGTGTGTTCTCGTTGACTCCGAGCTCTGGCCCAACCAGCTTGACGCCTGCGCCCGGCGCGACATTCCTGTCGCTCTTGTAAACGCGCGGCTTTCCGAGGCCAGTGCGCAGCGGTGGCAACAGTTTCCGGCAACAACACGTTACGTGCTGCGGGCCATCCAAATGGCGCATTGCCAAAGCCAAAGCACCTGTGATCACTTGCGCGCAATGGGTTTGGAATGGGTGCAGCCAGGAAAAAATCTGAAGGCCGTAACTCCACCGGAGGCAGTCGACCAAAAACAATTGGCAGCAGCCCGCAACGACCTCGCAAACAGGCCGGTTTGGGTCGCGGCGTCCACACATGAGGGCGAGGAAGAAGGCATATTGGCAGCACATAAACGGCTGTTGGACGCCCATCCCGCCCTGTGCCTGATCCTCGTCCCACGCCATCCGGAGCGGGCTCGAAGACTGACCCGGCTGATCACGGCCCAAGGTCTGACCACCGCCCGGCGCAGCCGGGGCGACAAGCTGACCAATGGGGCGCATGTCTATCTGGCGGATACAATCGGCGAAACCAGCCTTTGGTACACACTCAGCCCGATCGTGTTCCTGGGTGGATCATGGACCAATGCAGGCGGGCACAACCCGTTCGAAGCCGCCGCAAGATATACGGCGATCCTTCATGGGCCCAAGCATGACGCCTTCGCAGAGGCCTATGAAACGTTCCGTCAACAAGATGCGAGCGTTGAGGTCGCCGACAGCGATGCCCTGTTTCAAATGATCGACCACCTTCTGTCAGACCCCAGCCGTGCTGCGCAATTGGCGGCCAATGCATATCCCCTTGTCGAGTCTGGCAATGCTACCTTGCATGCTCTCGCGACACAGCTCATGGCGCTGACGCAGATCGAAACGCACACAGCTTGAAGCCGTTTTCAAATTAACCTGACCCAGATGCACCGCATGCTCTGATCCGGAGGGCCGGACATGCCAGCTAAAAAGACAGAACACAAACACCTGCGATCCGGCACGGGCAACGGGGTCAAGGGACGGTGGGTGGGGCGACCTGCCCCAAAGGGGCAGGAGCGTCAGCCGGCGTCAGGCCCCGACCGGCATCCGTTGCTCGACAATTCCGGCCCACCAAGAACACCCCGCAGGAATGGCTTCATCGTTGAAGTTGTATTCCGGATGATGGACCATTGCGGTTTCGCCATTGCCGACCAGAATATACGCACCGGGGCGTTCTTCCAACATGAAGGAAAAATCTTCCCCGCCCATGACCAGAGGCGCTTCATCGCATTGGCCCGTGATCGACCGGGCCACATCCGCGGCAAATTCCGTCTGTTCAGGACTGTTCACCATCGCAGGATAATTCCGGTTGTAGTCGACCCGCGCCACCCCCCCGAACGTGTCGGCGATGCCATGGCAAATCTCGGTCACGCGCTTTTCCGTCAGATTGCGCATGCCCGGCGTCATGGTGCGCACGGTTCCCATGATCTGCACCCTCTGCGGGATCACATTGAAGGCCTTGGACGATGTCTCGAATGACGTGATCGAAACCACGGCCCTGTCAATCGGATCGGCATTGCGGCTCACGATGCTTTGCAGCGCGGTAACCGCATGTGACGCCATCAGGGTCGTATCAACGGTTTCATGCGGCTTGGCGGCATGGCCTCCAAGACCCTCGAATTCTATGGTCAGTAGATCGGTCGCTGCAAAAAAAGTACCCGCGCGGATTGAAAACGATCCCACAGGCATGCCCGGCCAGTTGTGCATACCATAGACCTCCTGGATGCCCCAGCGCTCCATCATCCCGTCATTGCACATTTCACGACCGCCGCCGCCGCCTTCTTCGGCAGGTTGAAAGATCACGACCGCCGTCCCATCGAAATTGCGCGTCTCGGCCAGATAGCGGGCAGCCCCCAAAAGCATCGCCGTGTGGCCATCATGACCGCAGGCATGCATCGCGCCATCTGTTTGTGACGCATAGTCGAGGCCCGTCTGCTCGTGGATCGGGAGCGCGTCCATATCTGCGCGCAGCCCGATGACCTTGCCGGACTTGGCCGCGCGGCCCTTGATGACACCAACAACACCCGTCCGCCCGATGCCTTCGACAACCTCGTCACAGCCAAATTCACGCAGTTTTTCAGCAACCAGAGCGCTTGTGCGATGGGTCTCGAACAGGATTTCAGGATGCGCATGAATGTCGCGCCGCCACGCGGTGATGTCGGCCTGCAATTCGGCAAATCGGTTTTTGATTGGCATGTCGTTTTCCTTGTCCTTGGCGGCTTTGCCTTATTGCGCGGGCATTCTTTGTTCAACGATTTCCACGAACCAGCTGCATCCTGCGGGTATGGCCTCATCGTCAAATTGATATTCAGGGTGGTGCAGCATCGCGCCGTCGCCGTTGCCCAGCATGATATAGGCACCGGGCCGTTCATTCAGCATGAATGAAAAATCCTCGGCGGCCATGATCGGTGCCATGTCGGTGATCACATCCCCGGCAACAGCGCGCGCCGCGGCGGCGGCATAGTAGGTCTGCGCTTCGTGGTTCACGGTAACAGGATAGCCTATGCGATAGTCGACCCTGGCCACGCACTCATAAGCCTCGGCGGTGATGGTGGCGATTTTCTTGACCCGCGCCTCAACCTGTTCGCGAACGGAAGACTTCAACGCGCGCACGGTGCCCGTCATCCGGGTCACCTGCGGGATGATGTTATGGGTATCGACATCGGAGTGCAGCGCACATACCGAAACAACGGCGGCCTCCAGGGGATCGACATTCCGGCTCGCGATACTCTGCAACGCCAGAATGATATGGGCCGCAGTCACGTTTGGGTCAATGGATTCGTGGGGCGCGGCCGCGTGTCCGCCCTTGCCGGTGACGGTGATGTCAAACTCATCCGCAGCGGCCATGATCGATCCCGAGCAAATGGCAAACTGTCCCGTTGGCAGGCCAGGCATGTTGTGCAACCCATAGACTTCCTGAATGTTCCAACGGTCCAGCATCCCGTCATTCACCATTTCCCGGCCACCGCCGCCGCCCTCTTCGGCGGGCTGAAAGATCAGGACCACAGTGCCGTCAAAGTTGCGCGTCTCAGCCAGGTAGTGCGCTGCACCCAGCAACATCGACGTATGCCCGTCATGGCCGCAGGCGTGCATCTTGCCCGGAACGGTCGATGCATAAGCCAGCCCCGTCGCTTCGTGGATGGGCAAGGCGTCCATATCTGCACGCAATCCGACAACGCGCCCCTTGGTGTCCGTGCGGCCCTTGATCACCGCCACAACCCCGGTTTTGCCAATCCCGGTGGTTATGTCGCTGATCCCCATGTCGCGCAGCCTGTCGGTGACAAAGGCGGCCGTCTCATGTACGTCGAAATCCAACTCGGGATGCGCATGCAGATGCCTCCGCCACTGCGTGACTTCTGCGTGGGTCTCAGCCAAACGGTTCCTGATCGGCATGGCGCGGTCCTTTCGACAGATAAAACTGAGGGCGCGACGAGAAGGCGTGTCGCCTCGAAAAATCGGTTCAAAGGAACCGTATGCAGATCATGACCTACATTCTCGCCTGTGACCAGTGCCACCAGGACGTGCCCGATGGTGCGTCATCGCGCAACGCACCCGGTGAACGAGGCCGGAGCAATGATCAGTTTCAAGCACATATACGGCGCCTCACGTCATCTCAGACACCCCAGCATTCTGAACGATAGACACTGTCTGCATTTTTTCAAACTTTTGAGGGCGGACAGAGCCACGCTGAAATCGCCCCAATATCGACGACTATGCCTCACTAGGGCGACACGTTGCACACATGCGTGCTGACACTATTGGCTTGCATCCTCAATCTACCCTCCGGCGGCAAGACTGGCGTCCAGATCAGGTGAAAGGGCAACGCGCGCGACGACCCCATGCCGCGACGACGCGCATTGGTCTTGCCAAAGCGGGGTTGCGACTTCACGGGGCTTGTGGCGTCGCATTGACCCACCCGGCTGTCGACGTTTGCATGCACCTGATCCGCGGCAGTAAGGACCCTTGCAACAAGACCCGGAATGATCGGCGGTTGCCCTCGCTTCAGCGCCACGGGGTGCGATGCTTCGGCGTTGGTGGCGGAACAGGTCGAAGGTACCGGACGCACAAAGGACTGGTGGGCCATAAAAGCGCCGTATCAAAGCACCAAAGGTCGCAATCAAGATCGGTCACGCCAGGCCCTCCCCTCGCTCGGCCCGCTCCCGGTCTGCCGCCTTGAAATGTGCGATCTGATCGGCATGGGCCTTTGCGAAGGCCGGGTGGGCAGTTGTGCGGGCGAGTTAGTCGCGGCAGGCCGGGGCCGGGCGGTCATCGTAAGGCCCGTAGGTTTCCAGCTGCCGCAGGACGTCCGACAACGCGATATCCGCGATGGAAAAGGCCCCTGCCAGCCATTCCCGTTCCGCCAGCGCCGCCTTCAGCGCCCGTCAGATGCGCAAGGCCCCCACAAAGCCGCGCGGGAACTGCGGCACCCAGTCAAGCGTGGTGAGGACAAGACCGGTCATGCAGCCGGGTCCGCCTCAACTGCCCGTTCGAGTGCTGCGATGTCGATCTTCTTCATCTGCATCATCGCCTGCATCGCCCGACCTGCACGCTCCGGGTCGGGATCGGCCAGCAGCTCAGGCAAGCGCCGCGGGACAATTTGCCAACTGACGCCGAAACGGTCGGTCAACCAGGCGCATTGCATCTCTTCCCCTCCTTCGGTGAGAGCATCCCACAGCCGGTCGGTTTCAGCCTGATCGTCAGTCAGCACGCTGATCGAGGCCGCAGGCGTCAGCTTGTAATGATCGCCCGCGGTCAGGATCATCATCGGCGCTCCGGCCAGCGTGAACTCCACGACCATGGGGTCAACCTCCGGGCGTCCATGGGCCAGCACGGTATCGATGCGGCTGTCGGGGATGAGGCCAACATAGTGTTTTGCCGCAGTGAGCCCGCCGGTCTCGAACCAGAAGCAGGCACGGACTTTGCTTTTTAATTCCATCAGTTTGCCGCCTGTTGAGCGACGTAGGTCGCGTAATTGTCGAGGATCGCCTGCCAGCCATCCCTCTGCAATTCGGCAGAATGCGCCCCATCCGCATCGAAAACCGTTCGAACGCGGCAACCTCCGGCGTCTGCGTCGAATGTGGTCCGCGACAATCGGCCATCATCGAGGCGAAGAGCCAGAGATGCATGCGGAGCGACCTCTTCATACGTGCCTTCGAAATCGAACCCCATGGAACCGTCCTTCGCCTCCATCCGTGCCACATGACGGCCGCCCTCGCGCAGATCGACCTGCGCGGACGGGCAGCACCAGTCAGACGAGGCGAAATTCCACCGAGTGATGGCGTCGGGATCCGTGTACGCGGCCCAGGCCTGCTCGGGCGGAACGGCGGCATGTGTTTCGACAGTGATTTGATCGGTCATGGGTGCATCCTCAAGTGGTCAAGGGTGATGTCAGGGGGCGGCTTCATATTCATCGTTCAACTGCCACCACGCGTAAGGTGGGCCCTGTGGGGTTCCAGGCGGTGCGTCTTCCCAGGTCTCCTGACGTCCGCGCGCCGTGAGGTCGAGCAGCGTCCAGGGGGTTCCTAGCGTTTCCACGCCGCGCCCGGTCGTGAAATACGTCCGGTAGATCGTGCCGCCTTCCTGAAGGAACACGTTCAAGCCGAAGCCGGTCGTGACACCGAAATCGCGATTGAATGCCGCGCCGGTCGAGACAAACGGAAAATGCCAGCCCAGACGCACCTTGAGCGCCTCAATCTCGTCGAGCGGTGCGTGTGCCACGAAGACAAGCGACGTGTCACGGGCGTGCAGGTGGGCAAGGTGTGGAATTTGATCTGCGACCATGCAGCATCCCGAACAAGGGGTGCGGTCACCGGGTTTCAGCATGTGGTGATAGACGATGAGCTGGCTTCGTCCCTCAAACAGGTCACGCAATCCTGCGCGGCCCTTTCTCGTGTCGAACACGTAATCGCCGTCCACACGCTCGCGCGGAAGGCGGCGGCGTTCGGCGGCCAGGGCGTCGAGTTGAGCGGTCACCGCCTTTTCCTTGGTACGCAGTGCGTCGAGGGCAGTCAGCCATTCCTGACGTGACACGGTCGCGGGAGCCTTCGCGTCGATGGTCATTGCACTCTCCCCTTATCGTTTGGCACCGGTGAAGTTCAGCATCGAGGGCGTACCGAACCGGTCGGTGAACATCGTGAAGCGTTCCGCCCAGAAGGTTTCTCCGGCGGGCATGCCGAGGGCCTTGGCACCCCCTCCGAGCGCATCGAGGAGGCGGTCGAACGCATCGGAGGTTTGGCATTCCAGTTGCAACCGAAAGCCCTGCGGCGACTTGTACCACTCCTTCGGCGCATCCGACCCGAAGATCATGCCACCTTCGGTCCTGAGCCCCATGTTCATGACCGCACCGTCAGGTCCCGGCATCCGGTCCTCGGGGCGCGCCGCATCGGAATTGCGCGTGACCGAGACGATCTCACCGCCAAGCACGTCGGCATAGTGGCTCATCGCTTCAAAGCAATCGCCAAGGAAGAAGAGATACGGATTAGGCTGCATGGCTGGTCTCCAGCGAGGGATGGGTCGAAAAAAGACCGCGCACATAGCGATCGAGATGATCGACGGCCTCCCGGGCGAGGTCGGGGTCATTCCCGGCCTTGGCCAGAATGAAGCCGCCCTGAAGGACGGCCTGGAAATGGCGGGCGAGCGACGCGGCATCCCAGCCATCCGGCGTGATCGCGCGCATCTCGATGGCCGCCTCAATATCGGCTACGAGCGTTTCGGAGTGGCCGAAGATGCTGGCCCCTGCCGCGTCGCGGATCTCGGGCGCACTGGCGTGCACCTCTTGCGCAAGCGTGCCCACAAGGCAGGTGAAGGCGGGGATGTTGTCCGAGATGATCGTGCGGCGAAAGGCGATGTAGGCCAGCACCCTGTCGAGCGGATCGTCCGGCCCGTGGTAAGGTGCCCCTTCAAAGAATTTTCCGGTGGTTTCGGCCCAGAACTCCGCTGCCGCCACACCCAGTGCCTCCTTGCCTTTGAAGTGATGAAAGAAGGCACCCTTGGTCACGGCGGCTGCCTTGCAGAGATCGTCGACTGTGGTCGCAGCGAAACCTTTCCTGCGGATCAGGTCGCGCGCGGCCTCAAGAAGGCGGGTGCGGGCATCGCCGCGTTCGGGTTGGGATCTGGTTGGACGTGGCA
>CAYGQZ010000214.1:0-7458 GCA_964352055.1 uncultured Rhodobacterales bacterium | reverse complement strand
GCTGTCGCGCCGGATGATCCTGACTGGGGGGCTGCTGCCGCTGCACCGCCACCCGTACCCGCCGAGGACGTTTTTGTGGTTGTGATCGATCCGGGACATGGGGGTGTTGATCCGGGGGCGGAACGCGGCAGCACCAATGAAAAGCTGCTGATGTTGGATGTGGGCCTGAGCCTGCGGGATGCCTTGCGCCGCACGGGTGACGTTGAGGTGGTCATGACGCGAGACACGGACATGTTTGTGTCGCTGCCCGGCCGCGTGGCCCTGGCCCATCAGGTCGGGGCGGACCTGTTCATATCCCTGCATGCCGATTCGCTTGGTCAGGGGCAAGCGCGCGGTGCGACGGTCTATACCCTGTCGGAGGACGCAAGCGACGCGGCCTCGGCCCAGCTTGCCGCTCAGCACGACCGGTCGGATATTCTGGCAGGCGTCGATCTGAGCGGGACCGATGATGAAGTGGCCAGCGTTCTGATGGACCTTGCGCGGATGGAAACGCAGCCCCGGTCGGACACGCTGGCCACGGCGCTGATTGCGGAAATGGATGCGGCTGGCGGGCCGATGAATCGCCGCCCCCGGCGCGAAGCCGCGTTTTCCGTCCTCAAGAGTGCTGATATCCCGTCCGTTCTGGTCGAGATCGGGTTTTTGTCTGATGACCGGGATCTGGCAAATTTGCGCGACCCGGTCTGGCGCGCGGTGATGGTCGAGGCGCTTGCGGCGGGTATTCTGCGCTGGCGCGATGAGGATTTGGCCACCCGACCGCTGGTGCGCCGGTAACGTCTGCGAGATTACGCCGAGCGGGGGTTTTGACGGCCCTTCCGGGGTGCCGTATAAGTCAGTCTCAAAGCAAACGCGTTTATACAGGTACCAGTAGGCATGTTCCGGTTCATCCTATCCTTCTTCGGCGGGATTTTCACGACGATTACAATGGGCGTTGCGATGATCGCATTGTCGGTCGGCGCAATTCTGTGGGTCTATGGTCGTGATTTGCCCAGCCACGAGTCGCTGGCGCAGTATCAACCCGCCACGATCAGCCGGATTTATTCGGGCGAAGGGCGGATCATTGACGAGTTTGCCCAGGAACGCCGGCTTTTTGCGCCCGCCGACACAATCCCGGATATGGTCAAGGAGGCGTTCATCAGCGCCGAGGACAAGAATTTTTACACCCATGACGGCTATGACCTGCGCGGGATTGCGGCTGCAGGCTTTGACGCGGTGAAGTCGCGCGGCGCAGACGTGCGCGGGGCATCGACAATCACGCAGCAGGTGATGAAGAACTTCTTGCTGTCCGGTGACCGTCAGGCCGAGCGCAAGATCAAGGAAATCATCCTTGCCGCCCGCGTGGAAGAGGCACTGAGCAAGGAAAAAATCCTCGAGCTTTATATGAACGAGATTTTTCTGGGCCAGAACTCCTATGGCGTGGCTGCGGCCAGCCAGACCTATTTCAACAAGACGCTGAGCGAACTGGCACCGCACGAAGCCGCGTTTCTGGCGTCTCTGCCCAAAGCCCCGTCTGACTATCATCCCGTGCGCAGCAAGGATCGTTTGTTGGGCCGGCGCAATTTTGTGCTGAAAGAGATGATGGAAAATGGCTATCTCGATCAGGCTGCCTACGAGACCGAGCGCAACATGCCGCTGCGGTCGGTGCAAAACGGTGATTTTGAAAGCTTTCGGGGTGAATTGCCGCCGCGCGACTACTTTACCGACGAGATCAGGCGTCAGTTGAGCGAAGACTTTGGTGAAGGCGAGTTCTTTACCGGCGGATACACGGTGCGTGCAACGATTGATGCGGAAATGCAGCCGGTCGCAGCCCGTGCTCTGCGCAGGCAGCTCGAAGCCTATGACCGCGGGCTGGGGATTTGGCGCGGCTCGCGCAAGAAACTCAACGCCGAGCAATTGGAAAACTGGCAAGACGCGCTGTCTGGTGTCACGATCGCGCGTGATATTGACCTGAATGGCCTGTGGCGGCCGGCCGTTGTGCTGGAGGTCGGCAATGCCGAACTGCGTTTGGGCATCGAAAACTGGACAGATGCCGAGCCTGCGCCGGTCGTGCCGCGCGATGACATAAGTTGGGCCAAGGGCAGCTTTGCCGATAATTTTGAAGTTGGTGATGTGGTGCATGTGCGCGCCATGACCAATGATAACGACGGCTCATTCATCCGCTGGACATTGCGGCAGGTGCCGCGCGTGCAGGGCGCGTTTGTTGCAATGGACGTGAACACCGGCCGCGTGATCGCGATGCAGGGCGGGTTCAGCTACCAGCATTCGGTGTTCAACCGTGCCACCCAGGCCAAGCGCCAGCCTGGATCGTCTTTCAAACCCTTTGTCTATGCCGCGGCCCTCGACAGCGGGTATTCACCGGCCACAATTGTGGTGGACGCGCCGATCGAGATCAATACACCGCAAGGGTTGTGGCGGCCCCGCAATTATTCGAACAAGTTCTATGGTCCGACGCCATTGCGGACCGGTATCGAGCAATCCCGAAACCTGATGACCATTCGTCTTGCACAAGAGATCGGAATGGATGTTGTGGCTGATTATGCGGAACGCTTTGGCGTCTACGATGATATGGGCCGGTTCCTGGCAAACTCGCTTGGCTCAGAAGAAACGACCCTCTATCAGATGGTTTCGGCCTACGCGATGTTCGCCAATGGCGGCGAGCGGGTTCAGCCGACTTTGGTGGACCGGGTGCAGGACCGCTTTGGGCGTACTGTCTATCGCCATGATCAGCGCAGTTGTCAGGATTGTACGCAACTTGTCAGCCTCGACACAGGGTTTGGCCCGCGCATTGTGTCCAACCGTGAGCGGGTTATGGATCCGATCACGGCGTACCAGTTGACCTCGATGATGGAAGGTGTGGTGCAACGCGGGACGGCGGCGCGTACGGTCAACCTTCCGGTGCCGATCGCGGGTAAGACCGGAACCACAAACGAGGCAAAGGACGTGTGGTTCGTCGGCTTTTCGAGCAATATCGTGGCCGGATGTTACATCGGCTATGATCAGCCTCGGCCCATGGGCCGAGGGGCGACAGGTGGTGGCATGTGTGGTCCGGCCTTCACCGATTTCATGGAAGTGGCCGTCGGCAAGTTTGGTGGCGGGGATTTCGAAGTGCCACCCGGTGGTCGTTTCATCAAGATCGATCGCTTTACCGGCGCCCGTCTTAGCGACGACGCGTCGGGCGAAAACGTGGTTGCGGAATATTTCCGGGACGGAGAAGAGCCTGTCTTTGGTGTGATGTTTGACGGTGGCTTTGCGATGGGGGTGGACCTGCCGCTTTTTGAAGAGGCCAATCGCGGTGGTGTTCAGGTGACCACGTCAACCGGCAAAAAGGCGGTTGTTGGTCCCAAGGCAAACTTCGGGACGCTCAGTTCGGGCGGATTGTACTGACGCCGTACGGCGCTGTTTCCGGCCCCTTCGGGCCGGAAAGGCGCCCCGCCCGCCGTCCCGTGTCCTGGGTTTCAGCCTGTTCCATATATTTGGTTTGCCGCCTTGCGGCCTTGTGCAACGGGGTCCCTTGAAGCGGGCAGGGGGCTGGTCTATCACCTGAACTCCAACCCCAAAGAGGCGGGATCGTCATGCGCGCAGAAATTCAGAACATTGTGGCGGAGATTGAAAAGTCTCTGGGCCTGTTGGCCCAAAGGCTGGATGTTGAAACCGCGCCGCATCGACTTGAAGAGTTCAACGCCCGCGTGGAGGATCCAAAGCTTTGGGATGATCCGGCGGCTGCGCAAAAGCTGATGCGTGACCGGCAGATGCTGGTGGATGCCATGCAGACCCATGCCAATATCCAAACCGAGATGAACGACAATATCGAGCTGATCGAATTGGGCGAAACGGAAGGGGATGCTGACGTCGTTGCCGAGGCGGAAAACGCCTTGAAGGCCCTTGCCGCGACGGCTGGTCAAAAAGAGCTGGAGGCCTTGCTGGACGGTGAGGCGGACGGCAACGACACCTTTCTTGAGATCAATTCCGGTGCCGGCGGCACCGAGAGTTGCGATTGGGCTGCAATGCTGGCGCGTATGTATGTGCGGTGGGCGGAAAAGAAGGGTTATAAAGTCGAGTTGCAATCGGAGAGTGCCGGTGAAGAGGCGGGCATCAAATCCGCCACCTACAAGATCAGTGGTCCGAATGCCTATGGCTGGATGAAATCGGAATCCGGTGTGCACCGTCTTGTCCGGATCAGCCCGTTTGACAGTGCCGCCAAGCGCCACACCTCGTTTACTTCGGTTGGCGTCTATCCGGTGGTGGATGACAATATCGAGATCGAAGTCAATCCGGCGGATATTCGCATCGACACGTACCGGTCATCCGGAGCAGGCGGCCAGCACGTCAACACAACCGATTCTGCTGTCCGGATCACCCATGCGCCCACGGGAATTGTCGTGACCAGTTCGGAGAAATCCCAGCACCAGAACCGTGACATCGCGATGAAGGCCCTTAAATCCCGTCTGTATCAGATGGAGTTGGACCGCCGTAACGCCGCCGTCAACGAAATGCATGAAAACAAGGGCGATGCGGGCTGGGGCAACCAGATCCGGTCCTATGTCCTGCAGCCCTACCAGATGGTCAAGGATTTGCGCACGAACTATGAAACCTCTGACACCAAGGGGGTGTTGGATGGTGATCTGGATGGGCTGATGGCGGCAACACTGGCCCTGAACGTGAGCGGCAAGAGTCGCGCGGATGCGCAGGCAGGTTAGACGGGTCATTGGGCGGGCCGTTGGGCTGGAATAATGGGAGCGTCTGGCGCGCAAGCCGCGCCGTGCCATGGGGGGCCAGCCCCCCGTCCTGCGGACTCCCCCCGGGATTTTCCGGAACAGAGAAGGCATGATCTGAAAACCCCTTGCACCCGCGCACCGGATTGCGTTCACTTTGACAATGGATCTTTCACGCACAGATGCGCTTGATCTGAGTGCGGCCCTGGCGGGGCGTCAGATCAGTGCCGAGGAGGTCATGCGGGCCACACTGGAACGTATTGCGCTTTGGAATGGTCATGTGAATGCGATCGTGTCCCTGCGCGATCCGGAGGCGTTGATGGCCGAGGCCCGTGTGGCCGACGCAACGGAGCGGGTCGGCTGGCTACATGGTATTCCGATTGCCATCAAGGAAACGAGTAATGCCAAGGGATTTCCAACCTCGATGGGCTCACCCTTGCTTGCCGGGCAGATGGCCGCACATGACGATATAGCAGTCGGACGTTTGCGGGCTGCCGGGGCGATTGTGATCGGCAAGACCAATGTTCCGGAATTCGGTATTGGCTCGCATTCGGTCAATCCGGTCTTTGGGGCCACGAGAAATCCCTATGACACATCTCGCACGGCTGGCGGATCATCGGGGGGCGCTGCGGTTGCGCTGGCGACCGGCATGACTTGTGTGGCGGATGGATCCGACATCATGGGATCGCTGCGCAATCCGGCCGCCTGGAACACTGTGTACGGATTGCGCCCCAGTCATGGCTTGGTGCCTTCAGAACCGGGGGGCGATACGTTTCTGCAGGAGATTGTCACCAGTGGCCCATTGGCGCGCAGTCCGCGTGATCTGGCGGCCCTGCTGGACACAATGGCGGGGCCGGATCCGCGTCAGCCCAATTGCATCGCGATGCCGCCCAGTCTGCCGCAGATGCGCGCCGACCTTACAGGCTTGCGCATTGGGTGGTTGTCCGACTGGGGTGGGGCCTTGCCGACGGAGCCGGGGGTCATTGATCTGTGTGAATCTGCATTGCGCCAGATGGAAACGCAGGGCCAGCATGTTGATGTTGTGCGCGCGCCGTTTGATCGCGACGCGATGTGGCAGTCGTGGATCACGCTGCGCAGTTTTTTCCTCGCAGGGAATATGAGCGACTTCTACACGGATGCGGCACAGCGGTCGCAATTGAATGCGAACGTGCAATGGGAGATCGGGCGAGGCCGCGCCTTGAGCGCGATGGACGTTCACGCAGCCAGCGTGATCCGTTCGAGCTGGTTTACAAAGACCGCGCAACTCTATGAAACCTATGATGTTCTGGCGCTGCCCTCGGCGCAGATGTGGCCCTTTGATGTCACGCTGGATTGGCCGCGCGCGATCAACGGGGTTCAGATGGACACATACCATCGCTGGATGGAAGTGGTGGTGCCTGCGAGTCTGATCGGTCTGCCTGCAGTCAGTGTGCCCGTGGGCTTTGGCGGGCCCGATGACTTGCCCATGGGGCTGCAATTGATCGGACCGCGCGGGGCGGATGCCAAGCTGCTTCAATTGGCCGAGCGCTGGCATCAGGCGACAAATTGGTCTAAACTGAGGCCTCCGAAGGTGCCGACATGACAGTGACAGACGATATCCAACACAGCTTGCCGCCCGGCGTGCCGCCGATTGGAGCACCTTTGCCGGGATTTATCGGTCGGGCCTTGCGGGCAGGTTGGTCGGATTTCAAGACGGCTCCGGCCTTTGGTCTGATCACGGGTGCCGCGGCGGTTGCAGCGGGATGGGCTCTCGTCGGCATAACGATCTGGGCGGGCAACACGTTCTGGCTGATCCTCGCGGTCTTTGGTTTTCCCCTGATTGCGCCGCTTTGTGCGCTTGGGACCTATGAGGTGTCGCGCAGGATCGGCGCCGGCGAAAGCGTGCAACTGGGGGACGTCGCCGCCCGGCTGTGGGCAGAGCGATTGCGTCAACTGCCATGGTTGTCGATGATGATCGTCGTGGCCTTGCTGTTCTGGTTTTTTCTGGGGCACATGATCTTTGCGCTCTTTCTGGGATTGCGCCCGATGGTCAATGTTACTTCGTCCTTTGATGTGTTCCTGACAGTGAACGGGTTGATGATGTTGGGCCTTGGGTCGGTCGTGGGTGCCGTGTTTGCCATGGTCCTCTATTCGTTCTGCGTGCTTGGTCTGCCTTTGCTGCTGGCCCGTGAAGTCGACTATATGACCGCGATCCTGACCAGCGCGGGCCATGTTCAGAAGTACCCGGTGCAGATGCTGACCTGGGCTGTTGTCATTGTTGTCTTGTTGTTTCTAGCGATTTTGCCGGGGCTTTTGGGATTGCTGATCGTGTTGCCGTGGCTGGGCCATGCGTCCTGGCATATCTATGCACAGATGGCAGACGGGGCGCGCTAAAGCGGCGCCTCACGGCCCATCCTGATCAGCGCTGTGCGCAGCTCTGCTGTATCCGGGTGTCCCAGTTCCAGCGCAAATACATGAGCATGCGTCAGGTAGAAGCCTCGCGCTGCGTCATCCGACGTGGCGTTTGCCGCCTCGCGATACAGTGTCACGAGTGCGGCAATATCGCTTTGCGCATGCGCGTCCAGCAAGCGTGCGTCCAGATCGCTCATTCAGCGGCTTTGGCCTGACCCCGATGCGCCGCCATTCGGCCCGCAACCCAGTCGTGAAACAGATGTGTTGGCCCATCCATCGCCGGGGAAAAGCGCCCGCCATCGAACATGGGGGCATGACGGCCGCGCTGCATCCCTTCGACGACAAAGATGTCCTCTTC
>CAYGQZ010000213.1:0-7475 GCA_964352055.1 uncultured Rhodobacterales bacterium | reverse complement strand
AACTGATTTGTAATCAGTAGGTCCGCGGTTCGAGTCCGTGTGGGGGCACCATTTATATAGCTTAAGTATTTGAAAGCATTATATTTATTAAATTAGCTTATTGATTTTCCCCCGATTTTTCCCCCGATGTTATGGCGCTGTGGGTCTGGTTGGTTGTAGTCCAGAATTTCTTGGAATCTCTGTTACTCAAAGCTCAGAACGGTTTGTTAACCGAGTTTTGCGAAACTTCTCCAAGCCGTCAGCCGAGGAGACAAAATGACCAGGCAAATACTTAGGTTAGCATTTGGGTGCATTCTCCTTGCCACACCCGCTTTATCCAATGATTGGATAGAAGGCCGGGTTTCCCACGTCCGCGACGTCGACACCATTGAGGTTGACAATTTGCCGGTGCGATTAAATGGCCTGGACGGTGCTGAACTGGATGAGCGTAACGGGCGAGCCGGGAAGGCTTGGATGCAACGGCTTGTCCTGAGTAAGCCAGTGCGATGCAGGTTGAACGGGGCCAAGACATACGACCGTTATGTCGGCACATGCTATTTGCGGAGCGGCGAAGATATCGGGGTTCTGGCGGTTGCAGAGGGATTCGCCCGCGACTGCCCCCGTTATTCGAATGGAAAGTATGCTGAGTTTGAAACGCCAGAAAGCAGGCAGATACCCAGCAAGAGCTATTGCCGGTAGAGCGCCCAGCACGCAGCCAACGTGAAATCGCTGGATGTTAAGGCACGATTAACCAACTTCTGGTGAGTTGAACTGCGATTGGTTTTGAGCCGGGGGCAGCATCATGCAATTTGATATCTGGAGAGATGTGAAAAACGCGCTTTCTGGCGGCTCCAAACGAGGCCGTCCGGCGCGCGCGGCACTGCCGTCAAAGAAGCAGCATGGCTTTTCCGAAGGTGCATGGGAGGGATTTAAGGACCTGGAAGCACGAATGCCGCCTCCCGATGCAGAAACCCAACCTGCCTACCAACCCTCATTCAAGAAGACTGCGCGCCTTTCCAAAGGGGTGACTGCTGGCGGCGGATTGATCGTCGACAAGGATGGCTCAAAAAGGCCCCACTATTGGGGACACAGAGAGCGATTGCGCACACGGTTCATAGAAGGCGGGCATCAAGCCATGCCGGAATATGAGTTACTGGAATTGCTGCTGTTCAATGCAATCCCGCGCATTGACGTGAAGCCATTGGCCAAAAGGCTTCTGTTAGAGTTTGGCGACCTGAACGGCGTTATTGCGGCGTCCAAGCATCGGATTCAGCAAATAGATGGAGCAAACGAGTGGGTTTTCTACCACCTTCGACTTGCAGAGGCGTTTGCCCATAGGATGGGGCAAGGCAAGCTCCGCGAGCGGGACGTACTATCCTCATGGGAAGCGCTTATCAGCTATTGCCGCACGGTCATGGCCCACAGAGAGACCGAACAGTTTCGGGTTCTGTACCTTGACCGAAAGAACATCTTGATAGCCGATGAAGCGCAGGCGCATGGGACGGTTGACCACGTGCCGGTTTATCCAAGAGAGGTCGCGAAAAGGGCATTGGAGTTGAATGCCAGTGCCATCATCATTGTGCACAATCACCCGTCAGGCGATCCGACGCCAAGCCAACAGGATGAAGATATGACACGCCAGCTTCTAGCAGCCTGCGAAGCCATTGGCGTGACGATCCATGACCACGTGGTGATCGGGAAGGAAGAAGAATATTCGTTCAAGCGAAATGAGCGGATGTAAGTGCTTACAGTCAAAATCAGTCTGCATTTCACTGGAGCAGTTGGTGAACACTTCCGGCGTAGGTCCTCAGGTGCAATTGGCCGACTGGCGGCTGGTTCAAATTGGCCACCTTTTTTAATTGAGATATTGCCCAGCTGCCAACCAGTTTGGCAGCTGGGCAACAGCCGGAAATCATCCCTTGTGAAATCAAAGGCCCGATGCTTGCCTTACTGACTCGCATGGGACTAGCGAGCAAGCCCGGCCAACTGCTTGTGTAATTTTGAATATTTGCAAATAAAGCCCAAGACCGGTTTCCGGGTTGGTACGCCCACGGCAAACTTTTAGGGTGTACGAGTCACCGTCGGTGAGATGTTCGCAGCAGTTATTCGTGTATTCATCTTGTCCACCATTATATGCACGACAACGGACGTACAGTGCGCCTCGCCAGTATATGCCGTCAATTTTCGCTCCTGTCCCGGGCAGACACACTCCGGGGATTAGGTAGTTTCCGCTAGGGTGGCAGTTGTTTCCCCAAGGCCCCGCTTGTGCTTGAGCAGGGGTAGAGCTGAACAGAACAGCAGTGAACAAAAACAGCAAGCTGGCAAGGTGGATTAAAGGTGTGAGCGTCTTCATTGTAGCTTTCCTTTTCTTGTTGCGAATAAAGACGGCTCGTTTCATATCCTTACCGTCACCCTGTTCGTCTCAACTTCAGCACTTTCCTGAAAACCAAATTTTTTTCCGACAAATTTCGAACTCGTGTCGAAATAAGTAGATCAAGCAATAAATATATATTCGGAAGGAAGGCGAAGATGATCTACCTAAGCTGGCAGGATATGGAGCTTGACGCAGTCGCCGATGCTATCTTGCGTGGTGACCGAAACAATGGCGCGCGCACGTCCGTCAAGATTGACCTCGTTACCGGACGAGATGCGGTCCGTCGAGAACTTCGGCGTCATGCTTTGGTGATGCGCAATCTCGCCGTGCTAGAGTTGTTTGCATGTCCCATTTCAAGCCCCGAAGAACTAATAATAAGGAAGCAAGAACAGCGCCATGCATCAATGGTACTCAAAAGGATTCTTGGTAAATTCGAGCGAGATAAAGCCGCAAAGGCGATAATTTTAGTTGTGATTAATGGCGACATATCCTTTTCCAAAACGAAAGAAATCGCCAGGGCGTGTCAGTTGAGGGTGGATGTCGTACGGGCAGCGAAAGAGCGTTTAAAATACCATGTCAAAACATGCGAGAACCTACTTGAGGCGGCATAGCTTCGATGTCTACTCCCGCGACCGCGCCACCACCAATGGCGGCTCCGCTGGAAACGACCTCACATCAAACCACTTGAACCACGTGCCATCCGCGTTGGCCTGATCCCCCATGGCAATCTGCGGCCCGTGCTGTCCATGCCGGATCAATGCCGCGCGGAACGCCTTGAGGTCAATCAGCCACCACGCCTCCAAGCCCGTCTGTGCGGTGTTGGAATGTCCGTAGAACATCCAGTCGCCTTTGCCGTTCACTATCTTGGCAAGCTCTGTCTGCGCCCCTGAGGCAACCTGTGAGCGGATTGTGAATTGGTGGGGAAATCGGCTGGCGTAACCGGGGCGTCGGACACGTGCAGCGACGCGCATATCGCGGGCGTCCAGCATCATCAGGTCGGTCGCCTGGAAGTGGTCAAAAGGATCTGACGCGGTTTCCAAAAGGTAGCCCCCGACCAGTTGTTTAATCTCGGGCAAGAAGCGATCCGACCAGTTGAGGTTCTGCGAATAGGCATGGTAATCCCCCCAATTTTAGAGGGGCGCGTCAGTAGAATCTAAGCTGCTTTCAACTTCTGTATCGGGGTTACGCCACCGATCCCCATGTTTGGCCTTTCGTGATTGTATGTCCAGAGCCAGCGTGTGGCATGCTCTTGGACCTCCTCGATGCTGTTGAAGTGATATCGTCCGAGCCATTCGGTGCGGACGGCTCGGTTGTATCGCTCGACGTGGGCGTTCTGCTGTGGCTTGCCCGGTTGGATGTATAACAACCCGATGCCTGCCTTCTCCGCCCAGTTCTGCAGCCGACCGCTGACATATTCTGGGCCGTTATCCACGCGTATCGCAAATGGCTTGCCGCGCCAGGCAATGATCTGGTTCAACGTTCTTACGACCCGCTCAGACGGCAGTGAGAAGTCCACTTCGATTGCCAGACCTTCGCGATTGAAGTCATCCAGCACATTCAGCGTCCTGAACGACCGGCCATCGGCCAGTTGATCCGCCATGAAGTCCATTGACCAGACCTCATTCGGCGCTTCAGGCACAGCCAGCGGCTCTGGCTTCTCGCGCTGTAGTCGTTTGCGCGGCTTGATCCGCATGTTCAGCTCCAATTCGCGATAGATGCGATACACGCGCTTGTGGTTCCATTTGAACCCTTTCACATTGCGCAGATGTAGAAAGCACAGGCCAAAGTCCCACGTTTTCTTGGCCTTGGTTAGAGCAATCAGCCAGTCGGCGATCAACTCGTTCTTATCGTTGAGCTTGGGTTGATATCGATAGCAGGTTTCACTGATGCCGAACGTCCGGCACGCCAAAGCGATGCTGACGGATCGATAGCGCACAGCCCATTCGGCCATCTCCTTGCGCAGGGATGGTCTCACCACTTTTTTCCAAGCGCCTCCTTCAGCAGGTCATTCTGCATGCTCTTCTCGGCATACATTTTCTTGAGTCGCTTGTTCTCCTCGTCGAGTTCCTTCATCCGGGTCATCAAACTGGTGTCCATGCCGCCATACTTGGATCGCCACTTGTAGAAGCTCGCGCTGCTCATGCCATGTTCACGGCAAAGGTCCGCAACCGGAACGCCGTTCTCAGCCTGCTTCAGGATCGCCATGATCTGCGCGTCGCTGTACTTCGATTTCTTCATCTGAATCTCCTCTTTCATCATTTGAGAAAATTCTACTTTCAGACACCCCCAAATTTTCGGGGGGATTACCGTGAACTGGTAGGACGCGGACTGTCCCGACATTCGTTGGAAGTGCGCGCTCACTTCCATCTCACCATTCTACCCCAAAGATCGAATTCAAGCGTTCAGACGGTTCACTTGCGGGCGCTTGTGAAGAGATGCGAGGGCGATGGCGGCTAGATACTATGATCCTAGTCAAGTCATGCGCTGGGAAACTGTGCTAAACTTAGTCGCATAAAGAGGAGGGCTCGTATGGAAGATCTGGTCAAACTCGGGCGAGTATTCGTTCAGGCTATGCAGAATGGTCGTGGCATCGCGCATGTTGGCGAAATTTATGCTGAAAACGCGGAGTCGGTTGAGGCAGTGGTGCCTCCGGGACGCGATGTGCGAATTACCAAGGGCAGCGGCGCGATCAAAGCGAAACGTGAAGATTGGATAGCGACACACGAAATCCAAAGGCTCGACGCGGACGGGCCTTATGTCCATCCGCCCAACCGCTTTGCAGTGCGCTTCGAAGTGGAGGTGACGCAGAAAACCACCGGTCGGAAGATGACCCTGCGCGAGGTCGCAATTTATACGGTCGAAGACGGCAAGATCGTCCGCGAAGAGTTCTTCATGTTGCCTAAATAAGCAGCCCGCTTCGCAGTACCGCCGGTTACCCGCTGACAGCATCTCCGGCGAGATGCGCCCATTGCGCGGACGGGGATGACCGACCGCCCAGAAAACCTGAACAGTTTGGAGGCCTCAACGCATGTGTTTTTCCGCGACTGCCAGCTTCACAACAGCGGCTGTATTAATGCCAGTGGCAGCATATACAATCGGGACGGTTTTGAGGACGGACAGGCGATATTTGGGGTTCGCGATTTTCCCACTCTTTTTTGGTATCCAGCAGGCATTGGAAGGGGGCCTGTGGATTGAGATTGCGCAGTCGGATCCTGTGCAATCACATGCGTACGCCTTGGGGTTCTTGTTTTTTGCCTACCTCGTGTGGCCTTTTCTGGTGCCTTTCTCCGCGTTTCTCATAGAACGTCACAAAAACCGTAAAGTCGTTTTTTTGGCTATGAGTGTTCTCGGGCTCCTGCTGGGGCTGTCTCTTTTCGCACCCTTGTTGGTCAATCCTGACTGGGTGCCACTCAGGGTCGTGAAATACTCGATTGACTACAACTCACGCCTGATCTGGGAGGGCGTCGTGCCATACAGCGTAATTCGGGTCGTCTACGCCTGCATCATTTGCCTACCGCTGCTGTTTTCGTCTGAAAAGCACATCAGGATTTTCGGCCTGATAATTACACTTTCAGTCATCGCTGGCTTCGCGTTCGCTCACTATGCATTCACTTCAGTCTGGTGCTTCATGGCGGCAATCGTGTCCATCTACGTTCTATTCGCGGTGCGGTTTGTCAGCAGGCGTTGATCGTGGTGTGGATACAAATCTGTTTGGGCACCCAATATCGAACCGCCCTATTGAGTTCAGAGCTGTCACCCGTGTCCAATCGACCGGACTAATATGCCTGAACTTGAGGCTTTCTTGGGTCCATTTTGCGCGCAGAGAATAAGCGCTTCGTGCCTTTTACATGTGGCACTATGGTCTGAAAGGACGATTGCCTTGGGGCTTTGACTATGCCTTCCCCGCGCTGGACACGGATGACTGGTTCCGGAAACCGCGCCGTTCGCTGCGCAGTGTACGAACTGGAAAGGTGCGGACAAACCGTGCTTTCGCTGCATCGCAGCCTGTAAAACCTCTTGATGTCGCAATGCGCAGGAAGCGAACTTTGCAAAGTCGCGGGTCAAAGTCACGCTTTTCGACGTGGTCGGCCCAAAGCCGACATTGACCATGCCTTCCCATTGCTGCGGTGCGGCCCGCGGAAGGAGACGTTCGTGCACGGCGCAGCATTTCATTGGTTTAATCGTCGATCAGCGGACTTTTCGAACTTTCGGCTCAAGTTTGCAGCGTCTTGAGTGGACAATCGAAGTTGGCCAGTCGCGCAATTGGACGCCCTAAGTTGGCGGGTAATTGGTCTGAGGCAGAGAGACTTAGCGGTAGGGCAAGCTGAATAGGGAGAAGCTTCTCGTCTGAGTGATTATCTGCGCGCCCGTCTCTGTCTTAAGCGTCTCCATAGCAGAACCGCCGGTCGGGCAGGCTACAAGGTCGGATGCGTCATCTAGAAAGTCGATGGTGAACGCACTTTCGCCAACAACTTGGCATTCATCAGACTCGCTCCGATAGCCGCGTACGAAAACAAGGTCGGGATCAGGTTCGCTGATCGCGATTTCCGGTGCCGTTTCTACACACCCTGCCAAGATTAGCGCCGTGGGCACTATCCATAACCCGCAAATGATTTGCTTGCATCCGTTGAACATTTCTACTCCCACTCTGCGTTAGCGCTACGCCAGGTTTTTTCCTCGGCGTCCCAAACGCTTGCGACAAAACACTGGGTGGGGCCGATCCCATCGCATTGAGACCCGTGCACTTCTGCAACAAGCACCCGACTTGGGCCGATGGTCGTCATTTCCCATCCCTGATTTAGAAGCGTTGCTACATTATCTTCGATGAGAAAATGGGACATGCATCCACCTGTTCCACAATAGAGCGATGCAGCGCTTGAACATGCAAACCCAACATCATTTAAGACCCAGTCGCTACGCAGGTCTCCGTTTAGATCGATCCTCTGAACACTTCCCCAATCCAGCGCAAATTCGCCGTTGTTTACTTCGGCGCATGCCTTGTTAGCTTCGTCGACTATTCGTTTAAGGGCAGGAGGCAACCTAGTGAGGTCTTGTGACCAAGCCGGTGTGGAAACAGTCAGCGCGCTTATGAATAGAGCTTTTGCCCAAGAAAATGTCCAGT
>CAYGQZ010000212.1:0-7509 GCA_964352055.1 uncultured Rhodobacterales bacterium | reverse complement strand
TGTTCATGCGCGGTGACGAGGTCGAGGCCGCCTGGGCCTGGACCGATCCGATCATCAAGGCTTGGGAAGAGCGCGGCGATGTGCCAAAACACTATGAAAGCGGCAGTGACGGGCCGGTGGACGCCGTCCAGATGCTGGCTCGTGACACCCGCGTCTGGCGAAAGGTAAGCCCATGAAACTTATGGAATATCCGGATCGGGAGATGTTGGCCATTGATCTGGCGAATGAACTGGCGGGAGATCTGGAAAACTCGCTTTTTGTGCATCCCACCGCCTCTTTTGTTGTGCCGGGCGGTACCACGCCGGGTCCGATCTTTGACGTACTGTGTGCCGCCGATGTCGAATGGGACCGGGTACATGTGATGCTGAGCGATGAGCGTTGGGTGCCTGAGGATCATGCGCGGTCGAACGCGCGTCTGCTGAAGGAACGCATGTTTGTGAACCGGGCCGCAGCGGCACAGTTTGTGCCATTTCACGTGCCAGGCGAAACGCCTGCCAGCGCGGCCGTGTCCTTGTCGCATAAGCTGGCGGATGAAATGCCGATCTCGTTGTTGTTGCTGGGCATGGGGGCGGACATGCATACCGCTTCGCTCTTTCCGGGGGCGGACGGGCTGGCGGATATGCTGGCAGAGGATGCGCCTTTGATCGTGCCCGTATCGGTCGCGGGGCAGGAGCCTCGCATTTCGTTCAGTGGGCCTGCATTGGCCGGCGCATTGGCCAAGCACCTGGTCATTTTCGGGAGCGAAAAGCGCACGGCGCTGGAACACGCACGCGGGCTTGATCCGCTGGAGGCCCCTATTGCGGCCGTGCTTGACGGATTAACAGTACATTGGGCGGAGTGATATCCATGTGGAACGACCTTAAAGCGCGGCATGCGGCGATCAAGGATCGCGCAATCCTGGACTTGTTCGACGCGGGGCGGGCCGATGCATTTTCGGTCGAAACCCAGCATATGCGCTTCGACTATTCCAAGACCAACATCGACACAGAGACCCGCGATCTGCTGATCGCACTGGCGGACAAGGCCGATGTCGCCGCGCGCCGGGACGCAATGTTTGCGGGTGCCGAGATCAATGAAACAGAAGGGCGCGCGGTACTGCATACCGCCTTGCGCAATCTCGATGGCGATCCGGTGATGGTGGATGGCGTGGATGTCATGCCAGAGGTACGCGCTACCCTCGACCGCATGGCTGCCTACGCCGATGAGGTGCGTTCCAGTCAAATCACGGATGTGGTCAATATCGGCATTGGCGGCTCTGACCTTGGCCCGGCCATGGCGGTGCAGGCGCTCAGCCCCTATCAGGACGGGCCGCGTTGTCATTTTGTATCGAATGTGGATGGGGCACATATTGCCGATGTCCTGCGCGGGTTGGATGCACGGACTACCCTGGTTATCGTGGCCTCGAAAACATTTACCACGATCGAAACCATGACCAATGCCCGGACCGCGCGAGCGTGGATGACGGATCAGGGCGGTGATCCGGGCAGACAGTTTGCGGCGCTGTCAACCAGCCTTGAAAAGACCGCGGATTTCGGGATTCCGGCAGCGCGTGTCTTTGGCTTTGAGGATTGGGTGGGTGGCCGCTATTCCATGTGGGGGCCGATTGGCCTGAGCCTGATGATGGCCATCGGACCCGACGGGTTCCGGGCGTTTCTGCGCGGTGGTCAGGACATGGACCGCCATTTCTGTGCGGCGCAAGGCACTGACAACATGCCTTTGATGCTGGCCCTCGTTGGCATGTGGCATCGGCAGGTCTGCGGCTATGCCAGCCGCGCGGTTCTGCCCTATGACCAGCGTCTGGGCCAATTGCCAGCCTATTTGCAGCAATTGGAGATGGAATCGAATGGCAAGTCCGTGGCCATGGACGGGCGTGCGCTGACGGTTGAGAGCGGTCCGATTGTCTGGGGCGCGCCCGGCACAAACGGGCAGCACGCCTTTTATCAATTGATCCATCAGGGTACCTCGGTGGTCCCTTGTGAATTCATGGTGGCGGCTGAAGGTCACGAGCCCGAACTTGCGCATCACCACGCTTTGCTGATGGCCAATTGCCTGGCGCAGTCTGAAGCCCTGATGCGGGGCCGATCCCTTGATGAAGCCCGCGCAAAAGTGGCGGACAAATTCAGCGGGGCAGAGCTGGAGCGGCAGGCCGCGCACAGGGTCTTTGCGGGCAATCGTCCGTCGACGACATTGGTTTATCCAAAGCTCGACCCGTTCACGCTGGGTCAGATCGTGGCGCTTTATGAGCACCGGGTGTTCGTCGAAGGCGTGATCCTGGGCATCAACTCTTATGATCAATGGGGTGTCGAGTTGGGCAAGGAACTGGCAACTGCCTTGCAGCCGATCATCGAAGGCACGCAGTCTGCGGCGTCAAAAGACGGCTCGACGCAGAGCCTCGTTTCTTATCTGCACCGGCATCGCGGCTGAGGCCCTGTGAAATGGCGCGCCTTGCGGCGCACACGATATTTGCATCCGCCTCCGGCGGATGCGCTTGGTCCTTCTGCTTAGCCCCTTTCGATGTTTTGCCGATGTCGGATTGAGTTTATTTTGCAAGATGAAGCTGGATCAGTCCGGCGGTATGGCGCCGTCCTTGATCAGTGCAGTTTTGATACTTTGCGGAATTGGTGCTCGGGTTGATCCGTCTTGTTCAAGCAGAACCATGATGCACCTGAAACTCGTGCGCAGGGTGCCATTTGACCAGATCTCTTGCTGCAATGTCAGCGATGTGTTGCGGAATGCGGTGCAGTGGCAGGTGGTTACGTACACCTCACCGCGCTGCATCTCGGCATGATAGCGGATGTCTGCGGAGCGGATGACGATCCGAGGGCTGGCGGGGTCGCCGATGATGCCGATGCCATATCGCTCCATGAAAGCGACCCTCAGCCGTTCGAACCACACCATGTAACGGACGTTGTTGACATGCATCAGCGCATCAAGGTCGTCGTGATGGACCTGATCGGCAATTGCGAGGGCCGCGGGCTGCGGCAGCCCGGCCTTTCGTTGATCGGCAGGGTTCAGTGGGGAATGGAACGGTATCGACATGAAATGACGGCTACGACGCGCTGAGAAGGCTTGCAAGCCTTTGGCTGTGTTGACAGACTGAACCCAGGGGAGGGCGCGTGCGCATGCGGGAGCCTATGTGCGTGCTGGCCGTTTCTCTGAAACACCGGGAGGGCGCGCGCATGCTTGGCCAAATGATGAATTTTCCGCTGACCATCGGATCGCTTGTGGATCATGCGGCCCGGTTCCACGCGGATACCGAAATTGTATCGGTCAATACCAGCGGCGGTATCGAAACTGTCACGTGGAGGTCGGTTGCGGCCAATGCGCACCGCGTGGGCGATGCCCTGACCAAGCTGGGCCTTGGCCCGCAGGCCCGTTGTGCCACCATTGCATGGAACAATCGCCGCCATCTTGAGATTTATTTTGGCGCGCCCGGGGCCGGGTTTGTATGCCACACAATCAATCCGCGTCTTTTCCCCGAGCAATTGGTTTACATCATCAACCATGCCGAAGACGAGGTTTTGTTCATCGATCAGACCTTTATTCCTTTGGTGAAGGCCATTCGCGACCAGCTTACTTGCGTGAAGCACATTGTCTTGCTTGGGCCGCGGGATGCGGATGTCGCGGCAGAGATTGACGGCCTGGAATTCTATGACGAGTTGATCGAAACGGGCGATCCGAACGCGCCCTGGCCGGAATTTGACGAAAACACGGCGTCATCGTTGTGCTATACGTCCGGGACGACCGGGAACCCGAAAGGTGTTCTTTACTCCCACCGCTCCACCGTGTTGCACTCCTTTGCGTCGAACACGCCGGATTGCATCGGGTTTTCTGCGCGCGATGTTGTTCTGCCCGTGGTGCCGATGTTTCATGTGAATGCCTGGGGATCACCTTATGCCTGCGCCATGGTGGGCGCGCGTCTGGTGATGCCGGGCCCCGGATTGGACGGTGCGTCGCTGGTCAAGCTGATCGATACATACCGCGTCAACATAGCCCTGGGTGTGCCCACGATCTGGCAGGGGCTTTTGGCGGAGGCAGCCAAGACCGGGTCCATGCTTGAAAGCCTGCAGCGCACAGTTGTCGGTGGCTCGGCCTGTCCACCTTCGATGATTGCCAAATTCCGGGATACATACGGGGTTGAGGTAATCCATGCCTGGGGCATGACCGAGATGTCGCCGCTGGGCTCGGCGAACCAACCGCTGGCCAAACATGCGGACCTGCCCATCGAAGAGCAGCATGCGCTGCGCGAGAACCAGGGGCGGCCGCCCTGGGGGGTCGACTTGAAGATCGTGGATCCGGACGGGGCCGAATTGCCGCGCGACGGGGTTGCGCAGGGCGATCTGATGGTGCGCGGCCACTGGATCCTCGACAGCTATTTTGATTCCACACGTGACGAGACGCTGACTGATGGTTGGTTTCACACCGGCGATGTGGCGACGTTGAACGCGGACGGGTATCTGTCGATCAAGGATCGGTCCAAGGACATCATCAAGTCGGGGGGCGAATGGATTTCGTCCGTCGAGCTGGAAAACATTGCGATTGCCCATCCCTTGCTGGTGGATGCCGCCGTCATTGGGGCAAGCCACAAGAAATGGGACGAACGGCCCGTTTTGGTGGCGGTGGCCGCCGACGCTGACGCGCAATCGCCCAGCGAAGAAGACATCCTTTCGATCTTTGAGGGCAAGATTGCCAAATGGCAAATTCCGGACCGCGTGGTGTTCACCGATGTGTTGCCGCGCAACGCGACGGGCAAAGTGCTGAAGCGTAATTTGCGCGAGGCGTTTGGCAATATTCTGATGGGGTAGGGTGGTTGCTTCGGCCGAACCTGCCTGCGGACCTGCAAAAGCCGCCATCCGGTAGTACCCGACTGGCGGCTTTTTGAAACTTCAGGCCGTCAAAAGGCCATAGATCTCGTCCTTGAGGGCAATCCGCTTGCGCCGCATTTCGGTCAGGTGATCGTCTGACGTCGGTTCAACATCCGTTTCGGCACGGTGCACATCGCGGTTTATGCTGTGATAGTCTTCCACCAGTCGGGCAAAATGAGCGTCATTTTGGCGGCGTTTGCTGATCTCGTCCGCATATTCGGGAAAGTCGCTGGCGAGTTCGTGTGGCGTATGGCTCATGCAGTATGTCCTTTTGTCAGCTGCGGCGTGATTTCGGATGCAGGGAGGCTGCAAGTATATGATCGGCGGTGTGAATCACGTGATCGGCCTGATGCACGATTTTCGGGTCCGGTGCCTTGGCGACTTTCATGTTCTTGTCCGGGTAATCCAGACCGGCCAGAAAGTGACGCATGCAATTGAGGCGCGCGCGTTTCTTGTCATCGGAACGGATGACCGTCCAGGGCGCGTCGGCGGTGTTGGTGTAGAAGAACATCGCCTCTTTCGCTTCGGTGTAATCGTCCCATTTGTCGAGGCTGGCCTTGTCGATCGGTGACAGTTTCCACTGCTTGAGCGGGTCAACCTTGCGAGATTCAAAGCGGAGCAATTGTTCGTCGCGGGTGACCGAGAACCAGTATTTGAAAAGCTGGATGCCACTGCGGGTCAGCATCCGTTCAAACTCGGGTGTCTGGCGCATGAATTCCAGATATTCGCCCGGCTCGCAGAAATCCATAACCCGCTCGACCCCAGCGCGGTTGTACCAGGACCGATCGTACAGAACGATTTCGCCGGATGTCGGCAAGTGCTTGACATAGCGTTGAAAAAACCATTGTCCGCGTTCCTGGTCGGTGGGTTTGTTAAGTGCGACAACCCGGGCTTCGCGGGGGTTCAGGTGTTCTGTGAACCGCTTGATCGTGCCGCCCTTGCCCGCGGCATCACGCCCCTCAAAGAGCAAGACAAACTTCTGACCCGTTTCAGAGGCCCATTGTTGCACCTTGAGCAGTTCAACCTGCAGCGCCGCTTTTTCGCGTTCGTACTGTGAACGGCTCAACCGGTTGGCGTAGGGGTATTGGCCCTGCTCGAACGCAAGTATGTTGCAGGTTTTGGGTTGTGCGGCTGGCTTGGGTTGGGCTGTGACTGTGCTTTCCATAGTTCCTCCGTCGGGTTGGAGGCATTCTGTCACAGTCGCAACCGCTCTTCTTTGACCTGCATCAAGAGTTGACTGTCTCGCGTCCGTCGCCTCGTTTGAGATGGTTCTGATGTACCGGGCCGCGATATTTTGCGGTTCGTCGGGCGTCTACCTCTGACCCGTCCTTGAGGAATGTCAAAATCCCCCTGCGCAGGGAGGATCCGCGCATCCCCTTGATGTCGGCCTCGGATTTTATCAGCCGTTGCGACATACGAAGGCCCCATTCATGCAGGTATCGGGTCAGCCGGTCGATCTCGGCCTGATGCGTGCTGCCTTTGGCCAGATCGCTGAGTTCATCTGGATCGGTTTCCAGGTCAAACAACATCGGGCGCAGCGACGGGGCTGCGCAGTGCATCAGTTTGAACCGTCCGTCGAATACCATGAACAATCGGCAATCGCGTGGCTCAAGCCCAAGTTTGACCGCCAAGGGATGCATCGAAAAATCGTATTCTGAAATGGCAAAGTCGCGCCATTCAGGTGCCTCAGCATTGACCCATGGCATCAGGCTGCGCCCTTCGACAATATGGTCGGGCACTGACCTACCGAAAGTGTCGATGAAGGTGGCGGCCAGATCAATCGACTCCGCCAGCGCATCGCAGACGGTGCCCCGGGTTTCATCCGCCGAAGTGCGGGGATCGTAGAGGATCATCGGGACATTGACCGACGCGTCATGGAACAGGTTCTTTTCCCCCATCCAGTGATCACCCAGATAGTCGCCATGGTCCGAGGTGAGGACGATCATCGTGTCAGACAACCGTCCCGTCGCCTCAAGGTGATCCAGCAGGCGGCCCAACTTGTCGTCGCATTGCTTGATCAGGCCCATATAAGCCGGAATGACCTTTTCGCGAACCTCTTCATCCTGAAACGCGCGCCCAGTTGGGCCGTGTATATAGGCATTAGGCATCGAAAACAGGATGGGCACCCTCGCATTCCGCGTCAGCGCGATTGGCGGGTGGCACGTTTTCCACGCCAAACATCGAGGCGTAAGGATCGGGGACAATATGGGGCCGGTGCGGCTTGATATAGCTCAGATGCGCGCACCAGGGGCTCGGCGTCTTGTCGATGAAATCTATCTCCTCGCTGGTCAGCCACGGGGTTTCGCTGTCTTCCTCACGGATATTGGCGGGCAGCGTCAGTTCGCCCATGCGCGGGGGATCCCGTTCCACAGCGCGCCATGTGATGCGGCCTAGCGCCCGGTATAGTAACACATGCGCGACCCGCCGCAGACCGGAGACTGCACATAGGCATTGGAAAACCGAACATCCATGGCCGCCACTCGGTCGAAATTCGGGGTGTTCAGGTGCGGACGCCGGTGCAGCCGAGGTCGTCAAAGCGCAACTGATCATACATGACAAAGAGAATGTTCACAGATCAGGTGTCCTCAAGGCGTTGCATCCGGTCACGTACGGCCATGACCGATGAATATGTCGAGACGGAATA
>CAYGQZ010000211.1:4965-7511 GCA_964352055.1 uncultured Rhodobacterales bacterium | reverse complement strand
CGCCCTGCATGGCACGCATATCACAACCGGCGAACGCATGTGGAGCACGCTGCCAACCCTCAGGCCCATGGCGACGGTGATCGAGGATACGTTGAACTGGTACGGGATCGATTCCTTTGGCGGGTCCGTGCATGATGTGATTGGGACACGCTGTGACCCGTATACCGGACACCTGCTGCAGGGTGGGCATTATCATTACTGTTGTCATTCGAACCTCACGCGGGCGCTGGCGGATCACGCCGGTCTTCCCCTTGACGTTGCTGAAATGCATGTTCATGACGTGCTCAACGTCTTCATGTGCACGGGGTTTACCCGCGATACCGGGCAATACTTCATGAAAGCCTCACCTGTCCGACCGGGGGATCACATAGACTTTTTTGCGGAAATCGATCTTTTGGGCGCGCTCAGCGCTTGCCCCGGTGGGGACTGCGGATCAGAGCATTCCTCGGATGTGGTGCAGTGCTATCCCCTGAACGTCGAGGTCTTCAAACCGGCGGCAGGCGCGCTGGAAAGGTGGCAAAGCCCGCCCGTGAATGGATATGACAGGTCGCACGGACGCTAAAGGTTCGTCATTTCTCTTGGCTCAAAATATCCCCACCAGAGGCTCCCGAAATTTCACCGCGCGGGGCGTTGATATAGCGCCAGACCTCTGGGGCTATTGCTGTGTGCCTCAAAACGACCAGAGCTTATGCATCGCCAAATGCGGCCGTCAGTGCAATCTCGACCATATCGCCAAAGGTCTTTTCGCGATCTTCTGAGGGCAGGGCCTCGCCCGTTTGCAAATGGTCACTGACAGTCAACACAGCCAAGGCACGGCGGCCGTGTCGCGCGGCCAGAGTGTAGAGTTCGGCAGCTTCCATTTCGACGCCAAGAATGCCGTGCCGTACCATTTGTTCGTCCAGATCAGGACGTTCAGCATAAAACACATCCGAAGAATAAATACCGCCGATATGGGTTTTTGTCCCTTTGGCTTCGGCGGCTTTGACCGCGGCAGCCAAAAGGCCGTAATCGGCGCACGGCGCATAATTGATCTCACGGAATATACCCGAAGACGGTGACGTGATTGTGGTGGCTGTCATTGCGATGATGACATCCCGAATAGCTACAAAAGGCTGCATTCCGCCACATGATCCAATCCGGATCAGCGTTTGTGCCCCGTATTCCGCCATCAGTTCATTGGCATAAATCGATAAGGATGGCATGCCCATGCCAGAGCCTTGTATGGTCACCCGGTGCCCGTTCCACAGCCCGGTAAACCCAAGCATACCTCTGACTTCGTTGACCAGTTTGGCATCGGTCAGGAATGTCTCGGCCGCCCATTTGGCACGGTAAGGGTCGCCTGGCAAAAGCACCGTCTCCGCAATATCGCCGGGTTTGGCGCCAATATGAACCGTCATAGCTGTCTCCGTCTGTGAGTGCGTCTTGCTACGCTATACTAAAAAAAATTGATACTGCGAGGTCATAATCCGAGCATCAAAAAACCCCGACGTTGAAATGAACGTCGGGGCCTTTGGTGAAGGTAGTACTTCTTACTGCTTTTTAGATTTCGAGGTCCTTTGCGGACTTTCCAGAAGAGATTGCAGCCTTGAACCAGTTGGGCTGACGCCCTTTTCCGGTCCAGGTTTGGGTTGAATCTTCCGGGTTCGCGTATTTTGGCACAAGTGAAGAACCCTTCGCTGCCTGGGTTGAGGCGCGCTTGGAGGTCAACTCGTCCAATGAGAAACCGAAGCTGGCTGCAGCTTTTTGCGCTGCAACCAATGCGTCTTTTTTCTCTTTTTTGTGAAGATTGCGCAGCAATTTTTCAATTTCGCTTTGCAATGCCATGAGCTCTTTTCGGCTCATTTCCTTAAGATTTATGGCCATAAATGGTCCCTTTCGTTTCCTGTCCGGAGACAATTCATTGTTATTCCATCGAAATCAATGGTGGGGTGCGTCCATTTTTATTATCGGCGCGATTTTGCGCGTTATGCGGGAATTTGATAATCGTTGGTGGAGTAGACAGGAAACGATTTGAATTCAGCAGCTTGCCGCTTGGGTGTTTTGCGGATCCCTGTCTCGAAAGCCCAAACTCGGTACTTTCAAAATACGAGCCACACCGAATCGGCCCGCTGGATTTTCTTGATGCAGTCCCGACGGCACAGTCCCGACCTCAAGTGGAACGCACGCAGGTTGGAATGGTTCGGTTCTGTTCCCCGGATTTGATAAATCGTGGTTGTGCGACGCGAGTGCGCCTGACGTTTTCCCACGATGCGCGGCGGCATGGGGCGCTCGGACGACAGCGTGGTGGCCAGGCAGCTTTACTTGTCTGTCTCAGCTATTCTGCGTCATCAGGTACGCGGTTCGACCGTATCAGTTGACCGTCTGTCGGTTCGGGCGGCTTGGTAAAGCCATGCATCATCCCATTTGCCTCACGTGCACACCAAAACCATTTCATCTGGACCCTTTACAAGCCGTTTGATTACTCGGCAGCAACCGATTTCGGGTCTGCCAGAGTAACGATATCCTGCATGATCGTGTTCAGTTCAAAATCCTTGGGGGTGTATACG
>CAYGQZ010000211.1:2433-4865 GCA_964352055.1 uncultured Rhodobacterales bacterium | reverse complement strand
AGTAACGATATCCTGCATGATCGTGTTCAGTTCAAAATCCTTGGGGGTGTATACGCGTGCGACGCCCATGCCTTTGAGCCGTTTGGCATCGTCATCGGGAATGATCCCGCCCACGATGACCGGAATATGGCTCAGCCCCGCCGCGCGCATCCGATCCATCAGGTCTTCGACAAGGGGAATGTGACTGCCGCTCAGAATGGACAGGCCCACGACATGTGCGCCATCCTCCAGCGCAGCGGCTACGATTTCTTCTGGGGTGAGGCGGATACCCTCATAGGCGATGTCCATGCCACAGTCTCTGGCGCGTACCGCAATCTGCTCGGCCCCGTTCGAATGTCCGTCCAATCCGGGTTTGCCCACAAGGAACTTGAGGCGACGGCCCAGTTTTTGGCTGACCACATCGACGGCATCGCGCAGATCATCCAGGCCTTCGGTCATGTTGGACTGGCCAGCGCTCACACCGGTGGGCCCACGGTATTCTCCGTGCACGGATCGCATCTGTGCCGCCCATTCGCCTGTTGTGACCCCGGCACGCGCGGCCTTGATCGAGGCTGGCATGATGTTTTCACCGGCAGCCGCCGCTGCTCTCAAATCCGCAAGTGCGGCCTGAACAGCGTTGCTGTCACGTTCAGAGCGCCACTGGTTCAGGCGATCGATCTGGTCGTGCTCGACCGCGGGATCCACAACCATGATGCCACCATCGCCTGTCATCAGTGGCGAAGGCTCACCAGCCTGGTACTTGTTCACACCGACAACAACGGTTTCGCCCCGTTCGATCCGGCCCAGACGTTCGGCGTTCGAGCCCACCAATTGTGCCTTCATATAGTCGATCGCCGCAATCGCACCGCCCATCGCATCGAGATTGCCCAACTCATGGCGCGCGCCGTCTTTCAGCGTCTCAACCTTTGCGTCAACGGCCGGATTGCCGTCAAAGAGGTCATCAAATTCCAGCAGGTCGGTTTCATAGGCCATGATCTGCTGCATCCGCATGGACCACTGTTGATCCCAGGGCCGGGGAAGGCCAAGCGCTTCGTTCCACGCGGGCAATTGCACCGCACGGGCGCGCGCCTTTTTAGACAGGGTCACGGCCAGCATTTCGATCAGGATGCGGTAGACATTGTTTTCCGGCTGTTGCTCGGTCAGGCCAAGCGAGTTGACTTGAACGCCGTACCGGAACCGGCGGTACTTGGGGTCTGTAACACCGTAACGCGTCTCGCAGATCTCGTCCCACAAATCGACAAAGGCCCGCATCTTGCACATCTCGGTCACAAAGCGGATGCCTGCGTTCACAAAGAACGAAATGCGTCCGACGAGTGCGGGGAAATCTGCCGGATCAATGCGCGGCTTCAACTCGTCCAAAACGGCCGTGGCGGTCGCAAGCGCAAAGGCCAATTCCTGCTCGGGCGTGGCTCCTGCCTCTTGCAGGTGGTAGGAACAGACGTTCATCGGGTTCCATTTTGGCACGTTCGTATAGCAATACTCGGCCACATCCGCGATCATTTTCAGCGAGGGTTTGGGCGGGCAGATATAGGTGCCACGGCTCAGGTATTCCTTGATCAGGTCGTTCTGGACTGTGCCTTGCAGGGCCGAGACATCGGCACCCTGTTCTTCGGCCACAGCGATATAAAGCGACAACAGCCATGGCGCTGTCGCATTGATGGTCATCGAGGTGTTCATCTGATCCAGCGGGATGTCCTGAAACAACGTGCGCATATCGCCCAGATGGGCCACTGGAACGCCAACCTTGCCAACCTCACCGCGCGCCAGCACATGATCGCTGTCATATCCCGTCTGTGTGGGTAGATCGAACGCGACGCTGAGCCCGGTTTGTCCTTTTGCCAGATTTGACCGGTAGAGGGCATTCGAGGCCGAGGCAGTGGAGTGTCCTGCATAGGTGCGGATCAGCCAGGGACGGTCTTTCTGGGTCATGGAAGCCTCGTGAATCGATTAAGCAACAAAATTACGTTTGATGTTTGGTATACGTAATTTTGTGGCGCTGTCAATTCGCCGCATCGCGGCAATTGCTGCGATGCGGCCAAAGCGCCAAAATCAATAGGACCCAGCCCAGGATGCCCAAACTATGTGCGGACAGCGTTACGGGGCCGGTGAATGTCAGGAATTGAGCAATCTCGGACAGTGACGTCGGTGTACCGATGATCCACTGGCGTGGCAATCCGTCAATAATAAGCATGTAGTAGGCGTAATACCCTTGTGGCGATAGCCAGATGAAGAGGTAAAACACTAGGCCCCAGATCGCGAGGCGCATGAACACGTGTCGGCCTCTGGCAGTAACGCGCACCGTCCGCGCGAGCGCAAATGCGAATGTGGCTGAGACAGCGAGTAGCCCGAATTGAGCCAGACCGCTCAGCGTATGGAAGGAATCCGTGTCATACATCAGGCGGATAGTAATGGCAGGAAAGTCACCGGGCCAC
>CAYGQZ010000211.1:0-2333 GCA_964352055.1 uncultured Rhodobacterales bacterium | reverse complement strand
GCGAATGCGTCCGCGCTGAGCTATGCGGTGGGTGAGTGGGCGCGGGTCTGGCCGCTGAGCCGATTGATCAAATCCATGGGCGCGTATTTCATCAGCCGGAAACAGCGCGGCGCACTCTATCGCAAGGTTCTGGCGCGCTATGTTCAGATGGCCACGCAAGCGGGCGTGACGCAGGCGATCTTTCCCGAAGGCGGTTTGACGGTAGATGGAAAGCTGAAGCCGCTGAAGATGGGGCTTTTGTCCTATGTCGTGGACGATTTTGATCTCAAAAAGCGCGATATCATCTTTGTGCCGGTGGCGATCAATTACGATCGGGTCCTCGAAGACCGGGTTCTGATTGCAGCGCATCAACGCGGCGATCGCCGTTTTGGCGCGAAGATGTCAGTGATCATGACATTCATTTTAAGCAAGGTTTGGGAGAAAGCGCGCGGCAAGTACAAGCGATTTGGTGGCGCAGTGGTGAATTTTGGAGACCCGTTGTCACTCCGGACGTTCGAGAAGGCCACTGATATCGAAGCATTGGCAGCAGAATTGAAGTCACGGATTGAAGACGTGATGCCGGTGATGATTGTGCCGCTCTTGTCGCAGGTATTTCTGGTGGTTGATCAAGCACTGGATGATGAGGCACTGCACACAGCTGCCCGAGATGCGCTGTCGCAGTATCGCGGACCGGCGGCTGATATGACCTTGGATAGCTTGCCCGTGCAGGTGGCTGCTGCGCGCGCGCAAATGGTGGAGCGGGGCATGATCGCGGATACGCCTGCCGGATGGGTCGTCGTTGAGGAGCAACGCGCGCTTTTGCAGTTCTATGCGAACTCTTTGGACGGATTGACCAGGGAAGATGCCGCAACAGCATAATTTCTGCGCGCGCAAAGTTATAAAATTACAAAAGTATCGCATTTTGTGTTGCTTTATTGCGTGACAGGAAATATCCACGGCAAAGACCAGCGATTCTGCGCTGCAGCACGTTCACTATTAAGGAGGCTGACATGGCACTCGATACAGGCATTGCGTCCTATAGCGCGCCCGAGAAAGATCTTTACGAGATGGGAGAGATCCCTCCGATGGGTTATGTCCCCAAGCAAATGTACGCTTGGGCCATTCGCAGAGAGCGGCACGGCGATCCGGACAAGGCGATGCTGCAGGAAGTTGTCGATGTGCCTGAGTTGGACAGCAATGACGTCCTGGTGCTGGTGATGGCCGCGGGCGTCAATTACAATGGCGTCTGGGCGGCACTTGGCACCCCGATCAGCCCGTTTGACGGACACAAGCAACCCTATCACATTGCCGGGTCTGATGCGGCTGGCATCGTTTGGGCCGTCGGGGACAAGGTAAAGCGTTGGAAGGTCGGCGACGAGGTTGTCATTCACTGCAACCAGGACGACGGCGACGACGAGCACTGCAATGGCGGTGACCCGATGTATTCTCCAACCCAGCGAATCTGGGGTTATGAAACTCCGGATGGATCGTTCAGCCAGTTCACCCGCGTGCAAAGCCAGCAGTTGATGCCGCGGCCCAAGCACCTGACCTGGGAAGAAAGCGCGTGCTACACCCTGACGCTGGCCACAGCTTACCGCATGCTGTTCGGACACGAGCCACATGACCTGAAGCCCGGTCAGAACGTTCTGGTCTGGGGCGCGTCGGGTGGTCTTGGATCCTATGCGATCCAGTTGATCAACACTGCCGGTGCCAATGCGATTGGGGTGATCAGTGATGAATCCAAGCGTGAATTCGTCATGGCCCTTGGTGCCAAGGGCGTCTTGAACCGCAAGGATTTCAACTGCTGGGGGCAACTGCCCACGGTGAACACACCTGAATACAAAGAGTGGTTCAACGAAACGCGGAAGTTTGGCAAGGCGATCTGGGATATCACCGGAAAAGGCGTGAACGTCGATATGGTGTTCGAGCATCCGGGTGAAAGCACATTCCCCGTCTCGACCTTTGTCTGCAAGAAAGGCGGGATGGTCGTGATCTGCGCGGGGACGACCGGTTTCAACTGCACCTTTGATGTTCGGTATATGTGGATGCACCAAAAGCGCCTGCAGGGTAGTCACTTTGCACACCTGCAGCAGGCTTCGGCCGCAAACAACCTGATGGTGGAGCGTCGCCTGGACCCCTGCATGTCTGAGGTGTTCGATTGGGATGACCTGCCCGAAGCGCATATGAAAATGCTGCGCAACGAACACAAGCCAGGCAACATGTCTGTCCTGGTCCAATCGCCCAAGACAGGGCTGCGCACTTTGGAAGATGCGTTGGAGTCCCGCCGTTAACACATACAAGCTCTGACAGAGTTCAAGCGCCCGCGAATCATCTTATGATTGTGCGGGCGTTTT
>CAYGQZ010000210.1:5760-7593 GCA_964352055.1 uncultured Rhodobacterales bacterium | reverse complement strand
CCAACACCCGGAAGCCACATCTTCCGGTCCCTTGGGATATGCCCGGGATCGCCCTCCGTCAGCGCGTTGCGCCCACGGGGGCGCTCGTCGTTTGGTTCATTCCCTTGGGATTTCCGCCGCCTGACCATAAATACAGGCACAACGTCAACGGTCTGAAAGGATGATGGCCCGTGTTTGAAAATCTCTCCGAACGCCTCTCCGGTGTCTTTGACCGGCTGACGAAACAAGGCGCGCTGTCCGAGGATGACGTCAAGACGGCCCTGCGCGAAGTCCGCGTGGCCCTGCTCGAGGCTGACGTCTCGCTGCCCGTGGCCCGCGATTTCGTCAAGGCGGTACAGGAAAAAGCCACGGGTCAGGCCGTCACCCGGTCGATCACGCCCGGCCAGCAGGTCGTCAAGATCGTGCATGACGCCCTCATCGACACGCTGCGGGGCGAAGGTGAACCCGGGTCGCTCAAAATCGACAGCCCGCCTGCCCCGATCCTGATGGTCGGTCTGCAAGGTGGCGGCAAGACAACGACAACCGCCAAACTGGCAAAACGGCTGACCGAACGGGACGGCAAGCGCGTGCTGATGGCCTCGCTCGATGTCAACCGCCCCGCGGCCATGGAACAGCTGGCCATTCTGGGCCTCCAGATCGGCGTCGACACGCTGCCCATCGTCAAGGGCGAGACCCCGGTACAGATCGCCAAACGGGCCAAGACGCAAGCGGGCTTGGGCGGTTATGACGTCTATATGCTCGACACAGCCGGTCGCCTCTCCATCGACGAAGAGCTGATGGCCCAGGTCGAAGCCGTCCGCGATGTGGCCAACCCGCGCGAAACCCTGCTGGTGGTCGATGGCCTGACAGGTCAGGACGCGGTGAACACAGCCCAGAACTTTGACGACCGCATCGGCATCACCGGCGTTGTGCTGACCCGGATGGACGGCGACGGGCGCGGCGGTGCGGCACTTTCCATGCGCGCAGTCACCGGCAAGCCGATCAAGTTCGTGGGTCTGGGCGAGAAGATGGACGCGCTCGAAACCTTCGAGCCGGACCGGATCGCAGGCCGCATCCTCGGCATGGGCGACATCGTAAGCCTCGTCGAGAAAGCGCAGGAAACCATCGAGGCCGAGCAGGCCGAAAAGATGATGCGCCGCATGTCCAAAGGTCAGTTCAACATGAACGATCTGCGGATGCAGCTTGAACAGATGATCAAGATGGGCGGCATGGAAGGGATGATGGGCATGATGCCCGGCATGGGCAAGATGGCCAAACAGGTGCAGGACGCAGGGTTCGACGACAAGGTGCTCAAACAGCAGATCGCCCTGATCCAGTCCATGACCAAGAAAGAGCGCGCCGCGCCCCAGATTCTGCAGGCCAGCCGCAAAAAGCGGATCGCCGCAGGCTCCGGCATGGAGGTCTCTGACCTCAACAAGCTGCTGAAAATGCACCGGCAGATGTCGGACATGATGAAAAAGCTTGGGCGTGGCAAAGGTGGGATGCTGAAACAGGCCATGAAAGGCATGTTCGGCAAAGGCGGCATGCCCGACATGGGCGGTTTGGATCAGGCCCAGCTTGAGGCAGCGGCGCGCCAGATGGGCGGCAAACTGCCCGGTCTGGGTGGCGGCGGCATGCCCCTGCCCCCCGGCCTGAGCGGGTTCGGCAAGAAAAAATGATCACCGCCCTGATCACATATGTGATCGACCCGGCAAAGGTCGATGCGTTCGAGGTCTACGCACGCGCGTGGATTCACCTCGTCAAACGCATGGGCGGCATCCACCACGGCTATTTCCTGCCGCACGAAGGGGCCAACAACAAGGCGTGGGCGATGTTCTCATTCCCGTCGCTTGC
>CAYGQZ010000210.1:0-5660 GCA_964352055.1 uncultured Rhodobacterales bacterium | reverse complement strand
CCTACATGGGCGGGCCGTTTGACCGCTCAAGCGCATGGGGGTTCTTTATCAGCGCGCTGGCGTCATGGCCGCTGGACAGGTTCGGCGCATGGATGGTCATCGACCGCGCAACGGACACACTCCTCGGAGACGTCGGCGTCATCCAACCGCTCCGATTTCCCGAGCCGGAGCTCGGCTGGACCCTGACGGCCGACGCAGAGGGCAAAGGCATCGCGTTCGAGGCCGCAACCGCAGCACGCGACTGGTACTGGGCCAACACCGATGCGACCAGTGTGGTCAGCTATATCGATCCGGCCAACACACGCTCGCGCGCGCTGGCGAAAAAACTGGGCGCAACCCATGACCCGGCTGCCCCGCTGCCGGAGGGTGAAACCGCCGACGAAACGCTGGTCTACCGCCACCGGAGGGCGGCATGATCACGCTCTCCAACACGCCTACGCTTGAAACCGAGCGGCTGATTCTGCGCGCGCCCGGCCCGCAGGACGCCGACGCCTATATCCGCTTCTACCAAAGCGACCGGGCCAGATATGTGGGCGGACCCAAAACCAAGCGCGAGGCTTGGAACTTCTTTGGCACGGTGCTGGGCCACTGGGTGCTGCGCGATTTCGGCATGTTCGCGGTCACGCGCAAGGGCGATGACCGCGCGCTTGGCATTGTCGGCCACTGGTACCCCAACACATGGCCCGAAAAAGAGGTCGGCTGGGTGCTTTTTGACAACGCGGATGAAGGGCAAGGGATCGCGTCCGAAGCCGCCCGCGCCGCCATTGCCCACGCCTGGGACGCGCTCGGCTGGGACACGGTCGTCAGCTACATCGATCCGGACAACGCCAACTCCATCGCACTGGCCAAACGGCTGGGCGCGCGACCCGACGCCAATGCAGCACAGCCTTCCGCTGACTACGCTTGCCTCGTCTACCGGCATGCAAGGGGGGCCGCATGATCTCTTCTCTGTTCCAAAAAATCCTCCCCGAAGGGCCCACCTGCCGCAAGCGCCAGACCGCAACCTCCGAAGCGGCAGTCATGACCTTCGACCGCGAGACCGCAACCCCGCTTTGTCACAACGGGCGCGGGTGCATGCAATGACCGAAACACTCATCCGCATCCCGACCCTGCGCACCAGAAACCTTGTTCTGCGCGCCCCCGGGCCACAGGATTACGAGGCCTATGTGGCCTTCCGCGCCTCGCCCCGATCCAGGGGTGTCGGCGGACCCTACGACCGGACCGCATCGTTCTCGCATTTCGCCGAACTGATCGGGCACTGGGTCATTCGGGGCTATGGACGCTGGGTCGTGGCCGACCCCGAGACGGATGTGGCCCTTGGGGTGGTCGGCCTGATGTATCCCGAAGACTGGCCCGAAGCCGAAATTGCGTGGACAGTGTTTGAAAACGCCGAAGGGCGCGGCATCGCATACGAGGCCGCCATGGCCACCCGCGACTACGCCTACAACACACTGGGCTGGTCAACGGTGATCAGCTGCGTCATGCCCGACAACAGCAGGTCCGCCGCGCTGGCCAAACGCATGGGTGCCACTTACGAAAGCTACTTTGACCACCCCGAGATCGGGACCTTGGGCATCTGGCGGCACATCAGCCCGGAGGCCGCCGCATGACTCTTTCAGTGTTCCAAAAATACTCATACGCGGTTTGCACCCGCGCCGTTCAGGTGCAGCCATGACCATGACCCGTATCCCCGTGATCGAGACCGGGCGGCTGGTCCTGCGTGGCCCCGAACCTGGCGACTATCCGAACTTCAAGGCGACCTTCGCGTCCTACCGCTCGCGCTTCATGGGCGGGCCACTGAACCCGTACGAGACATGGATGCTCTATGCCGCAGAGATCGGGCATTGGGAAATCCGGGGCTTTGGCATGTGGATGATCCGCGACCGGCAGACGGACGAAACCTATGGCATGGCGGGGGGCTGGCAGCCCGCAGGCTGGCCCGAGCGCGAGATCGCCTGGATCATCTGGCCCGACAAATCCGGCAAGGGCTACGCGCTCGAAGCGACCCATGCGGTACGGCGTTACTACTATGCAAACGGCTGGGACAGCGCGGTCAGCTATATCGATCCAATGAACCTTGACAGCATCCGGCTGGCGGAGCGGCTTGGCGCAAAAAAAGACCCGGCGGCCCAAACCATCGACGGCTCCGACGCGGTCTATCGCCATCCCGCCCCCGCAGCCCTGAAAGACAGCCAGTTGGCGCACGGGATCGAAATGGAAATTGACCACTATGCCGACCCGATGTTCAAACCGAAAGGATGGGCCCTTGATTAACAGATCCTTGCAATACCTTGACGTCGGCGGTGCACGCTCGGTGCACGCCCGGTGCACGCGCTGCGCCCCCCTGTCATGCGGCCATTTTGCCCAGTTCGGAGCCCGCACATGACCGACGCCACGACCCGCGCCGCCGCGCTGCTGAAAGAGCACCGCGAAAGCATCGACCGGCTCGACGCGGTCCTCGTCTACACGCTTGGTGAGCGGTTCGCACGCACCACCGCCGTCGGCAAACTCAAGGCCGAACACGACCTTCCGCCCAGCGATCCTGACCGTGAAGCCACCCAGATCGCGCGGCTCGAAGCTTTGGCCAAAGAGGCCAATCTCGACCCGGAATTCGCCAAGGAATTCCTCAACTTCATCATCGCTGAAGTCATTCAGCATCACAAGAAACACAAAGAATAACAGGCATTTGCCTGCTACTGCCATTCAAAGGAGAACAACAAATGGCCATGAAAATCCGTCTTGCCCGTGGTGGCTCGAAAAAGCGTCCCTTCTATCGCATCGTTGCGGCTGACAGCCGTATGCCACGCGATGGTCGCTATATCGAAAAGCTGGGCACATATAACCCGCTGCTGCCCAAAGACAGCGAAGACCGTGTGAAAATGAACCTGGAGCGTGTGCAGTACTGGCTCGGTGAGGGCGCACAGCCCACAGACCGGGTCAGCCGCATGCTGGAGGCCGCAGGTGCGATCGCAAAGAAAGAGCGCGCCAACCTGAAAAAAGGCGAGCCCGGCAAGAAGGCCAAGGCGCGTGCCGAAGAAAAAGCAGCCAAGGCAGCTGCCCCCGCCGAAGACGCAGCCGCCGAGTAATCCGGCGCGTTTTCAGAAAGTTACGCCCGCCCAGCTTTGTGCTGTGGCGGGCGTTTTTCGGTGTGCGGACCTCGGCTATTTCAGCGCTTTGACAAAAGTCACCTTGTCTTCTCCCGCGCCGAAAAAGTCCGGGATCGTCGCCACATGCGCATAGCCCCGCGCGGTATAAAACCGTCGGGCCCGCGCCTGATCCGGCGTCTGGGTCGTATCAATCACGATCAGGCGTGCCGCTTCCAAGGCACTCTCCATCGCAGCAATCAACGCCGTTCCCGCCCCCTTGCCGTGCAGGTCAGGCGACACCGCAATCGCGCGTATGTTCCATGTGGCATCGGTCATGGCTTCGGGTTGTGCAAAGGCAAAACCGACGGCATGGCCCAGCTGCTCCACAACGCGCCACCGGTCCTCGCTGTCACCGGACAGGGCGGGGGCGATCATGCCCTCCATCAACTCGCCGGGAAACAATGTGGCCTCGGCAATGGCGGCAAGAAACGGGATGTCGGATGCGCGCCGGGCACGGGTTTGATATAGGTCTGGCATGGCCATCCTCTTGTTTTTATGTGTTTTAAGGGTGAACCGGCAATCAGACGGGCGATGCATTGGGCACGTGTAAGTGTTCCGCCAAAGCGGAGTATTTTTGCCTCATTCTGCCGCCATTTCGCAGGCGACCGGGCAAGTGCCCTCTTATACCGACATAAAATCTCCATCCCGCACCACCGGGTGCAGATAGCAAACGCTAGCTCCATACCGCTTTGCGCTCAAGCGCAGGGCTGGACAAACCCCACCCCTGTGGCGCAAATGCACCCTGTTGCACGCCTCTACAGAAAGCCCGCGATGTTTGGACTGATCCGCACTGCCATACTGGTCATGATCGCTTTTGTCGCGGGACTGATGTTTGAGCGCAACCAGACAAGCGAAGCCTGCGACAGCCAGGGTGGAACCATGCGGGACGGAGTGTGCTGGAATGAGTGAGTCAAGGATATGCGTGGGTGTGATCAGCGGCTCGTATGGCGTGCATGGCGAGTTGCGGGTCAAATCCTTCTGCGCCGTGCCCGAAGACATCGAAACCTACAGCCCCCTCACCACCGAGGACGGCAAACGCAGTTTCGCGCTGGCCCTCGTGCGCCCGATGAAGAACGGCTTTGTCGCCCGGATCGCCGAGGTCGCCACCAAGGAACAGGCAGACGCCTTGCGCGGCACCCAACTCTTTGCGCGGCGCACAGACCTGCCAACCCTGCCCGACGATGAATACTATTACAGCGACCTGACGGGGCTTGAGGTTTTTGACACTGGCGGGACGTCATTGGGTCACGTGAAATCCGTGCAAAATCATGGCGCTGGCGATCTTCTCGAAGTCCAGGTGCCAGGGAGCAGTGCAAGCGTATTGTTGCCGTTTACAGTGGCGGTCGTGCCCACGGTCGATCTGGCCTCGGGCCGGATCGTGGCCGATCCACCCGAGGGGCTTTTCTGATCCATGGCGGCGCCGCCCTCGCCTCCTGTGCAACCAAACATCGCGCCAAGGGCGATCCCGAAATCGCGGCGCGCATGAAGCGCGTGATCCTGCATGCCGGGTTTCACAAGACGGGCACTTCGCATGTGCAAAGAACGCTGCGTGCCAATGCCCGTGCGCTTGCCCCCCATGTGGCCCTGCGCCTCAAGCGGGATATGCAGCCGCTGATGCAGGCCGCCCGCAGCTATTCCTCTCTCAAGGATCTTCACGGGCTCGCTCTGATCGCCAGAGAGTTCCGTGCGGTGCTTGAGGGGGTCAGAGCGGCGCAATGCCTTGTGATCGCCGCCGAAGAGCTTTCAGGCCATATGCCCGGGCGTCCACAGGTGGCCGATTACAGTGCGGCCCCCGTTTTGGCAGAACTGTACAGCACCACGATCCGCGCCCGCTGGCCGGATGCAAAGATCATCATGCACTATGGCACCCGCGCGCCAGCGGACTGGCTGCGCAGCGCCTATTGGGAACATGTAAAATCCTCGTCCATGACCATGGAGATCGAGGATTTCGTGACCCGTTATCAACAGGCTGCCGATCTGGATGCCGTGGCCGCGCAGGTGGCAGAGCTTGGCCTGACGGTGCACACCACCCCGCTGGAGAACGCGACAGGGCGCTTTGGCCCGGCAGAGCCTGTTCTGTCCCTCTGCAACCTGCCGGATCACCTGGAGCTGACGCCGCAGCCGCCCCACAATGAACGCCTGCCCGATGCCGTGCTGCTTGATCTTCTGGCTGCAAATCGCGCATACCCCGAGCGCGCCGCACGCAAAGCGGCCAAAGCGGCGATCTGCGCCAGGGTAGAGACATGACCACGCCAACCAAATCCCACGGACGCAAGGCGATCCGGCCAATGCTGAAACCCAGTTCGCTCATGGACGAAGCGCCGGATCTTGTCGGGGTCTGGCAAGCGCGGATTGTCACGCTGTTTCCCGAAACCTTTCCCGGCGTGCTTGGCGCGTCGCTGACGGGCAAAGCGTTGCAAGATGGGAAATGGCAATTGCACACGCATGATCTGCGGATGCACGGCGTCGGCAAACATCGCAATGTCGACGACACGCCTGCGGGCGGCGGTGCGG
>CAYGQZ010000209.1:0-7617 GCA_964352055.1 uncultured Rhodobacterales bacterium | reverse complement strand
CCCGCGCCAAGGTTTGGGACTATCTCACCCAACCGGAACACCTGGCAAAATGGTTCCACGCGCCAAAAGAACCCCTCCAAGAGGGCCGGAAACTGGAAATGTTCGGTACAGAAAGTGGCGACCTGCTGATCTGGGGAATGGTCACCAAGGCGCAAAAACCAGACCTGCTGGAATATACATTCACGGTCAAACCTATGGGGGATGCGGTCAGTACCGTCAAATGGACGCTCACGGACGTGCCCGGGGGCACGCAACTGTCGCTGGTACACGACGGGTTGCCGCAAGGGGCCGAAGCCTTTGGCCTGACCCTTGCAATGGACAAGGGCTGGGACGAACACCTCATGCGGATGCGCATCGACATTCATGAGGCAAACTGATGGACTATCAGGCCACAATCACCACATCTGCGTCGCCTTCGGTGGCGGCGCAGGCCATAGGGCGCGACCTGGATATCTGGTGGTCAACGCGTGTCGAACGACACGACGACGGGTTTACCGTGCACTTCAACAACAGTTACGCTCGGTTCAGGCAAGACCCGGGCGACACCGACCTCTCCTTCTGCTGGGCCTGCACTGATGCAAACATGATCATGGACAGCGTCAAAGATGCGGGTGAATGGATCGGAACGCGGCTGATATGGTCCGTTCTGCCCACCCAATCAGGAAGTGCAGTTACTCTTGTCCACCTTGGCCTGTCACCGCAAATCGCCTGTTTTGAAATTTGCCGTCGTGGCTGGCAGCATTTCTTTGAGACAAGTCTGTGCAACCATCTGAATGGACAACCGGCACAGCCCGAAACAAGTCCCGGCATCCTCACACCAGAATGAGTTCCAAGGCGCAAACTTGGCTTTCGCAACGGTTTTGATCCACAAATGATCAGCGCAAACCGGTCTGGTCTGACGTCACGCTCGCAATGAGCTGATCACAAAAGAAACGCACATAGCGCGAGACTCCTTGCCCCGGGCCAATCCCCATCCTATGTGTGCTGGTGACGGGTTCTGCCCTTCTCGTGACAGGTTGCATTCCGGTGGCCTTAAGCAATTCCGAGGGCGCTGGCTCTGTCCGGATCCTGGTCCGGTTACCTGGCACCCACCTGTACAAACAGGTCCTCGGGAATGAGAGAACCAAACGGTTGTGGTGGTTCCCGTCGCTTTCTCTACATATGCGCACAGAATGCGTTCGGCACCGCCAATTGCAGTGATGCCGACCCTGCTTATGTTCAGGGCCAGACAGTCAACAATGGAGGCACCAATGTCCCTCAGACCCACTTTGGAAACCCGCCGGGCACAACCCACAATGGAAGGCGCCGGCGTTCATCTGCATCGCGCATTCGGCTTTCAGGACCCAAGCGAGCTGGACCCGTTCCTGCTCTTTGATGATTTTCGCAACGACGTGCCCGCACATTTCGAAAAAGGGTTCCCCTGGCACCCGCACCGGGGGATCGAAACCATCACCTACGTCCTCGAAGGCACGGTGGATCACGGCGACTCATTGGGCAATGTCGGCACCCTGGGCGCAGGCGATGTGCAATGGATGACGGCAGGTTCTGGTATCTTGCATCAGGAAATGCCCCACGGGAATGCGCGTGGGCAGATGCATGGCTTCCAGCTTTGGGGCAATTTGCCAGCCTCCCAAAAAATGACAGCGCCGCGTTATCAAGACGTGACGGCGAAAGATATTCCTATTGTGACGGATGATGACGGCACGCGGGTCAAGGTGATCACCGGTGAATTCTGGGGCAAGACAGGCCCGGTTGACGGGATTGCAGCGGATCCACAATACCTCGACATCTTTGTGCCCGCAGGACGCCGCAAGACATTCAAGATCGACACCTACAGGCGTGCATTTGCCTATGTGTTCGAAGGGGCAGGCGCTTTCGCGGATGCCTCCGCCCCGTCCGGGATCCTGCTGGAAAAGGAAGTCGCGGGGCAAGAGCTCAATATCCGCGACATGTCAGGGGACCGGACACTGATCCGCTTTGGAACGGGCGACGAAGTGACCGTTCAGGCCGGGCCAGAGGGGATACGTTTCTTGCTTGTGTCGGGCGCGCCCATTGACGAACCCGTCGCCTGGCACGGCCCGATCGTGATGAACACGCAAGAGGAGCTGATGCAGGCCATGAAAGACCTGCGCAACGGCACGTTCATTCAGCCAGCGCACTGAAACATGCGCCGTGCGGGATGGAGGGCGGGGCGTCTTTGACGCAAAGCGTCAAAGAGCGTCCGTCCATCATCCCGCTGCAACAACCTTGCGGACCATATTCCAATACTGGTCCTGCACATCCGCAAGGCTCAAGCGGCCTTCGGACCGAAACCACGTATTCACACCGGTCAACATGGCAATCAATGCCCGTGTCGCGATCTTGGGATCGTCCACCTCGAACGCGCCCGTGGCGACGCCCGCGTGCAAGGTCCGTTCCAGAACACTCTCATACCGACGGCGCAATGCTTCAACCTCTCCGAAGTTCTCCGGTGAAAGGTTGCGCAATTCCATATAGGCAATGAAAACAGCGTCCGGGCGGGCGTGGTGAAAGGTGATATGAAACCGGACAAATGCTTCCAGTCGCGACAGCGGCGTTACATCCGGCACATGCTGCACTGCCGCAAGCAAGTCCAGCATGTGGTCGCGCATCAATTCAAACAACAATGTTTGCTTGTCGGGAGTGTAATTATACAGCGCGCCCGCCTGCACCCCGACCTCCTGCGCGATCTGGCGCATGGAAACCGCCGCAAAACCATGGCGCGCGAAAAGGCGCAAGGCGGCATCACGCACGCGCGGGCCGGTGATGTCGGAATGTGAGCCTGTGGTACGTGCCATCGCCCAAATTTAACTGAACGGGCGTTCAAAACCAAGCAAAGCTTGCGCCAGAGGGGCCTGTGGTGCATCACATGGCCAAACTGTTACCGATCGGACCCATCTGGCCATGCGCGCTGCCTGCCTTGCCCTTTGTCTGACGCTTTTTGCGTGTATCGATATCCCCGAAGTTGAAGGGACCGTCCTGCCGGAGTTGGAGGACGCCGCCTACCCCGATCTTGTCCCGCTGGATCCACTGTTGGCGCGCGCCATCCCCCCGGGTGTGGACGCCGAAGAAACCACACAAACCCTGCAAGCCCGCATCGCAGCGCTCAGAGCGCGCGCACGCACGCTCCAAAGCCGCTAGAGGATGCATAAAAACGCGCCGCGCCGGATTGTAGACGCTTACAGTTGAAACGAGTTGAGGTCCGGGCAATTGCACCGCTGCGCAGAACCCGATACATCGCCCAAGACAAGCAAGTTCTCATTAAGGATTCCGACATGAACACTCCCTTGCGCCTCGGCATCGCAGGTTTGGGCACGGTCGGCATTGGCGTGGTCAAGATTGTGCGCCAAAACGCGGCCTTGCTTGCGGCGCGGACCGGACGCGACATCACGATTTCCGCCGTCAGCGCACGCAGCCGGGACAAGGACCGTGGCGTTTCGCTGAATTCCTATGCCTGGGAAGACGATCCTGTCGCGCTTGCCACCCGCGACGACGTCGATGTGTTTCTCGAATTGATGGGCGGCACCGATGGCCCGGCCAGGGACGCAACCGAAGCCGCAATCGCTGCGGGCAAGGACGTTGTCACGGCAAACAAGGCCATGCTCGCCATTCACGGTCAGGAATTGGCCGAAGCGGCAGAAGCCGCTGGTGTGTCGCTCCGCTTCGAGGCTGCCGTCGCCGGTGGGATCCCTGTCGTCAAAGCTCTGACCGAAGGCCTGGCCGGCAATGAGATCACGCGCATCGTTGGCGTGATGAATGGGTCATGCAATTATATCCTCACCCGGATGGAAACCGCAGGCCTGACCTATGCCGAGGTGTTCGCCGAAGCTGACGGGCTTGGCTATCTGGAAGCCGATCCACAGCTTGACGTGGGTGGCATCGATGCGGCCCACAAGCTTGCCATCCTGTCCTCCATTGCCTTTGGCACCCGTGTCAATTTCGACGGAATCGAGCTCGAGGGGATCGAGCGGGTCAGCATCGAGGATATTCGTCAAGCCGCCGATATGGGGTACAAGATCAAACTGCTCGGCGTGGCGCAAAGGACCGGGCGCGGGCTCGAGCAGCGCATGATGCCCTGCCTTGTGCCCGATACCTCTCCGCTGGGACAACTTCAGGGCGGCACGAACATGGTCGCCATCGAAGGCAGTGCCGTGGAACAGATCGTGCTGCGCGGACCCGGAGCAGGCGAAGGGCCCACAGCCTCAGCGGTCATGGGAGATGTCTGCGACATTGCGCGCGGGCTGCGCTTGCCCGTTTTTGGCCAACCGGCCACAACCCTTGATCAAAGCACACCTGCGAGGTCAGTGCTGCCTGCACCCTATTATTTGCGCATGGCACTGGATGACAAACCCGGAGCCCTGGCCAAGATCGCCACTGTTCTGGGCGATGCGGGTGTCAGCATCGACCGGATGCGTCAATACGCTCACGTCGAATCCTCTGCGCCGGTTCTGATCGTCACTCATACCTGCACCCGCGCCGCCGTCGATCAGGCTCTGGAGGCTATGAAAGGCACGGGCGTTCTTGCATCGGAGCCCGTCGTTTTGCGCATCGAAGCCGTCTGAGTCTCAGCATTCCAATTACCAATCTCAAAAGGACCTTTATCATGAAAGCCACTGCCCAGTTCCAGGATCGCCTCTTGTCTTTGGGCCTTGCCCGCGTCTCCGAAGCGGCCGCACTTGCATCGGCGCGCCTCGTTGGTCACGGCGACGAAAAGGCTGCGGATCAGGCCGCCGTCAACGCCATGCGCGAGCAGTTGAACATGCTTGATATCGCGGGCGTTGTTGTCATCGGTGAAGGCGAACGGGATGAGGCACCCATGCTTTATATCGGCGAGGAAGTGGGAACAGGCAACGGCCCCGGCGTCGACATTGCGCTTGATCCGCTGGAAGGGACAACCTTGACCGCCAAGGACATGCCCAACGCCTTGACAGTTATCGCCATGGGCCCGCGCGGATCGATGCTGCATGCGCCGGACGTGTATATGGACAAACTGGCGATCGGCCCCGGCTTTGCGCCAGATACGGTGACAATGGACATGGATCCGGCGGAACGCGTGCATGCCCTGGCCAAGGCCAAGGGCTGCAAACCATCCGATATCACCGTTTGCATCCTCGAACGGCCCCGCCACGAAGAGGTCATTGCAGCCGTGCGCGGGACGGGCGCATCGATCCGCCTGATCACCGATGGTGACGTGGCAGGTGTGATGCACTGTGCCGACCCGTCGACGGGTATCGACATGTATATGGGTTCGGGCGGCGCACCCGAGGGCGTTCTGGCGGCCGCTGCACTGAAATGTATGGGCGGCCAGATCTATGGCAAATTGCTGTTTCGCAACGATGACGAAAGAGGCCGCGCCGCCAAGGCTGGGATCACCGAACTGGACCGCATCTACCGCCGCGACGACATGGTCACACAAGACGTCATCTTTGCCGCGACCGGTGTGACATCGGGATCCCTTCTGGCCGCCGTGCAACGCGAGCCGGGTTGGTTGACCTGCGAGACGTTGCTCATGCGCTCCAAGACCGGCTCTGTGCGTCGGATGAGCTATCGCACCCCGACCCACACCGTTTGAGTGCTGTCAGCGGGGCGCACCATGGGTGCGCCTTACGGGCCCCGATGGCTCCGGTTTCGCGGGTGATCACGTTTCGCCCGTGACTTTCTTGCCTCCGGCGGGGATATTTATCGCCGGAAGAAATGGGGGACGGATTGGCGTTTCTGGGGGTTGAGGCATCACTGAATGGGCGGGCCTGGGTTGGCCCTGACGCAGACGTTACCCGTCTGGCCGAAGCGCTTGTTCAACAAACCAGTCTGCCTGCCGCCGTATGCCAGATCCTGGCCCGCATGGGTGTGTCAGCGTCAGGTGCAGAGGCGTACCTCGCGCCGACCCTGCGCGATCTGATGCCTGATCCCCGCAGCCTCCGGGATATGGAAAAAGCTGCTGCGCGGATTTTGCGGGCGGTTTCCGATCGACAGAAGATTGCGGTCTTTGCCGATTACGACGTGGATGGCGGTGCGTCTGCGGCACTGCTTTTGACATGGCTGCGCAATCTGGGTGGAACCGCCACGCTTTATGTGCCCGACCGTATAGACGAGGGCTATGGTCCGAATGACGCCGCCATGGCGCAATTGGCCGCGCGTCATGATCTGATCGTCTGCGTCGATTGTGGAACCCTGTCACATGGGCCGATTGCGGCTGCCGTCGGTGCGGATGTCGTCGTGTTGGATCACCATCTGGGCGTGGAGGATTTGCCCCCCGCATATGCGGTGGTCAATCCCAACCGGCAGGACGAAGACGGCACGCTGGCCCATCTGTGTGCCGCCGCCGTCGTGTTCCTTGTGTTGGTCGAAGCAGGTCGCCAATTGCGTGAAAGCAGCGCGGCGGGTCCTGATCTGATGAATTTGCTCGACCTCGTGGGCCTCGCCACCGTAGCGGACGTTGCCCCTTTGATCGGCGTCAATCGCGCCTTTGTCCGACAAGGTCTGAAGGTCATGGCGCGCCGTGACAGGGTCGGATTGGTGGCGTTGTCCGATCTGGCTGGGATGGATACAGCACCGACACCTTATCATCTTGGCTATTTGCTGGGGCCGCGCATAAACGCCGGCGGCCGGATTGGTCAGGCTGATCTGGGTGCGCGACTGCTGGCAACGCAGGACCCGCACGAAGCGGATGCCCTGGCGCAGCGCTTGAACGACCTGAACGCGGAGCGTCGCGAAATCGAGGCAAAGGTTCGGGCCGAGGCCCTTGCTCAATGCGAAGAACGCGGCGCTGAAGGCCCCCTCGCCTGGGCCGTGGGTCAAGGCTGGCATCCCGGTGTTGTCGGCATTGTTGCTGCGCGCCTGAAGGAGGCAACGCATCGCCCTTCCGTCGTGATTGGCGTGGAGGATGGGATCGGAAAGGGATCGGGCCGGTCCGTCTCGGGCATAGATCTGGGTGCGCCGATCCAAAGACTTGCTGCTGAGGGCCTGCTGATCAAGGGAGGCGGGCACAAGATGGCAGCCGGTTTGACCGTCGCCGAAGACAAGATCTTGCCCGCCATGACCCGGTTGGGAGAATTGCTTGCCAAACAGGGTGCCGACGCATTGGGGCCGTCCGATCTGAGGCTCGATGGGGTGCTGATGCCAGACGCGGCCACCATCGACCTTGTCGAACAGATTGAGGCGGCAGGTCCATTTGGTGCGGGCGCCCCTGCCCCGCGCTACGCCTTTGCCGGGATGCGGATCCTGAATGCCCGCCGGGTTGGCGAAACGCATCTCAAGATCAGCTTTGGCGCGCCAAGCGGTGCGCGTTTGGATGGGATCGCCTTTGGTGCCTTCGACGGGGCCATGGGTCCAAGGCTGAGCGCGCATGGAGGCGCGCCATTTCATCTGGCTGGCCGCCTTGAAATCAACAGCTTCCGTGGCAGGCAATCGGTTCAGTTGCGTTTGGAGGATGCCTCGCCAGCCTGAACTCGGGCAGAAAGGCTGGTCCGGGTTTTTCTGCAGGTCATGATGACTTTTCCGCTTGCGCCGGATAGGCTGATTGCCTAAAGAACCGCACACACTCTGTGTCCCGTTCGTCTATCGGTTAGGACGCCAGGTTTTCAACCTGGAAAGAGGGGT
>CAYGQZ010000208.1:0-7628 GCA_964352055.1 uncultured Rhodobacterales bacterium | reverse complement strand
GCGCCCACATCGACGATGACGTTGCCGTATTCTTCGCGTTTGACCAATGCGTTGATGATGGTGCCTGCGCGGTCCTTGAACTCTTCGTACTGGCGATCACGCTCGGCTTCGCGGACCTTTTGCAGGATGACCTGCTTGGCCGATTGCGCCGCGATCCGTCCCATTTCAACCGGGGGGACTTCTTCGATGAACTGCTGGCCGATTTCCGGCGCGTCCATATACTGCTTGGCCTGCTCAACGGTGAACTCGGCCTGATAGTTTTCCAGCTCATCGTCCTCGACCACGGTGCGCACGCGGGTGAACGTGGCTTTGCCCGTCTTGCGGTCGATGGACACGCGGATGTCCATTTCCGCGCCGTAGCGGGACTTGGCGGCACGGGCGAGCGATTCTTCCATCGCTTCGATCACCAACGCGGGGTCGATCATCTTTTCGCGGGCAACCGCCTCGGCGGTTTGCAAAAGCTCGAGCTGGTTTGCAGATGTAATGGCCATCAGCTGTTCTCCTCCGACCCTTCGGTCTTGTGATTGTCCGCACCCTCGGGCGCATCTTCGGATATTTCGTCGAAATCAGATTCTTTCAGGACACCGGCCGCCTTGCGCTGGCGGAGCATTTCCTTGATCAACTCATCGGTCAAAACCAGTTTTGCATCGCTCAACCAGTCGAATTTCAGACCAATTGTGCCCTCGGCCACGTTGATCAACACTTCATCGCCGTCAACGCCCGCAAGCACCCCCTTGAAACGGCGGCGACCGTCGATCAACTCGTCGGTTTCCAGCTTGGCCTCGTAGCCTTCGAACATGTCGAAGTCCTTGAGGCGCGTCAGGGGGCGGTCAATACCGGGGCTCGACACTTCAAGGGTATAGGCGTCAAGGATCGGATCCTCCACGTCCAGCGTGGCACTGATAGCGGTCGAGATCACGGCACAATCATCAACTTCAATCCCGCCCTCAGGCTTGTCAGCCATGATCTGCAGAATCGATTCTTTGCCGCTCATCAGACGCACGCGCACAAGTTCATAGCCGAGATCCTCAATCACCGGGGTGATGATCTCGGCCATGCGGCGGTCAATGGCTGCTTTGGCGATAAGGTCGGTGTTCATAAGTCCTACGCGTGCTGTGGGCACAAAAAAACGGGCGCGCGGCCCGTCGATCTTTCCCGGTGGAGCGTTGGGTTTGGACCCCAGCGCACCGCTGTTGAGGGGGATATACGCAGGTCCGCCCGAGTCTGCAAGCCCTCAGGCCATCCACCACCGTTCGGCCATGCGCAAATTGTCGAGCGGCCATGCTTTTCCGACGGTGGCAGGCACCGCAATCGACTGGCTGGCGATATGCGTGACGGCCTGACTGTCGGGCAGCAGCACATAATCGCGCGGATCGGCATAGGTATCGAGTTCTTTGATATCGGCCACATCGACGAGGGCATCGCGCAAGGCTTCGGCCCTTATCGCGTTGTCATTGAACTTCACAAATTCAATGCTGTCGAACCAGCCTGCATGGGCCGACTTCCAATGATGGGCGACGCGCGTCGCTATGAAGTGCCGACCGGCTTCCAGTTTCCGGGCCTCATAGAGGCCCGTCCCCGCGCCGGTCGCCGAACGCTGTTCAAATCCCGGATGGGCCAGCAGGTATGGTAAATTCGGGTTTGGTGCCTCTAGGGAAATTTGTACGGTGTATGCATCCAAAGCCTGCACATCAATGGGCAAGCGCACATCGGATGCAACGAAAGATGTCCCGTCATGAAAGCGGACACCCTGTCTCAGAGAAAAACGCCAGATGCGTGCATTCTGTTCCGACGTCCATTCGGTCGCCAATTCGCCACGCAAGGTCCCGTCGGCACCGATCTCGGTCAGATTGTCATAGAGGGTGGCGGCCACCGCCTGATCAAAAAGATCCGTGGACAATGCCGCGCGCAACCGTCCGCCGCGCTGTGGCGACGCTGAAACGCCTGTCGCAGCCAGAAGTGCTGCAGCAGCACCCGACGCAAACAGCGCGCGACGGTCCAAACGGGTCATTTGCCTGTTATCCTGTCCATGGTGCGCACCAGTTCAGCCGAAATTCCCGGCTCGGACAAGGCGTGTCCGGCATTCCGCACCATTTTCAACTCCCCTGCCGGCCATGCCTTGGACAAGGCATAGGCAGAATCAGGCGGGCAGATCATGTCATAACGGCCCTGAACAATTGTTCCAGGAATATGCTTGATCCGGCCGGCATGGGCCAAAATCTGGCCATCAAATTCAAGGAAGCCGGCATTGGTGAAATAGTGGTTTTCCAGCCGGGCAAAGGCACGCGCGTACTCTCCCGGTGCTTCGCCGCCTGCGCCGGTCGAATGGATCGAGGCCAGCGCATTTTCCCATGACGACCATGCACGGGCAAACCGGGTTTCAAGCGCGACATCACCGGAAAAGAGACGCCGGTGATAGGCCGCAATCAAATCGCCACGCTCATCCTCTGGCACCAGCGACTCGAATCTCGCCCAAACCTCGGGCCAGAATTTGCCAGCGCCGCCGCCATAGAACCAATCAAGCTCGGAATGGGTCATCAGGAACACTCCGCGCAACACCAGATGCCTGACGCGCGCGGGATGCTCTTCGGCATAGATCAGGGACAGGGTCGCGCCCCAACTGCCGCCAAAGACAATCCAGGCATCGATATCAAGCGTTTTGCGAATCAGCTCGATATCTTCGACCAGATGCCAGGTTGTGTTGTTGGTCACGGACGCATGGGGCCGTGACCGGCCACAACCGCGCTGATCAAAGAGGATGATCCTGTAGTATTCGGGATCGAAATAGCGACGCATCGCAGGGCTGCATCCGCCACCGGGCCCGCCATGCAACACCACAACCGGCACGCCATCGGGATTGCCGCATTGTTCGACATAAATGCGATGACCCTGGCCCACGTCCAACATCTGTTGATCGTAAGGGTCGGTCGGCGGGTACAGATATTGCACCGCGCGCTTTTGATCACTGTGTTTGTCCATTACTGACCTACATAGGGCTTAAATGCACATGAGCACACGGAGAAAGAAATGCAAACGCATCAAACAACCGTCGACCCCTCTGAGATCGCAAAATTCGAGGCGATGGCAGCGGAATGGTGGGATCCTAACGGCAAATTCAAACCATTGCACATGCTGAACCCGTGTCGTCTGGATTATATCACCAGCCAGATTGCAGCGGAATACGATCGTGACCTGAAATCGCCATCGCCCTTTTCCGGTTTGCGTATTCTCGACATCGGCTGCGGTGGCGGCTTGCTGGCCGAACCGATGGCGCGCCTCGGGGCGGAGGTTGTCGGGGCGGATGCGGCAGAGCGCAACATTCCAGTGGCGCAGGTCCATGCGGAACAGTCGGGCCTGACCATCGATTACCGCCACACCACAGCCGAGGATATGGCCGCCGCGGGCGAGCAGTTCGACGTTGTTCTGAACATGGAGGTGGTCGAGCATGTGGCCGATCCGCTTGGTTATCTGACGGCCTGTCGACAACTGCTGAAACCCGGCGGGCTGCATGTGTGCTCGACCATCAACCGCAATCCAAAGTCGTTCATGATGGCGATTGTCGGGGCTGAACACATCATGCGCTGGCTGCCCAAGGGCACGCACGAATGGTCGAAATTCATCACTCCGGATGAGCTTTTTGACCTTATGCGCCAAGCGGGTCTGAACCCGGTGGACCGGCAAGGTTTTGTCTTTAACCCGATCACGTGGTCCTGGAAGCTGTCTGATCGTGACCTGAGCGTGAACTACGTCACGGCCAGCCTCAATCCGGTTTAGCCTTTGGGCTCAGTTGCATCCGCAATTGGCGCAAAATGGGGAGGGTCGCGCGCACGCTTTCCTCTCCCAACTGGTCAATGACGTCTGAGACCAACGGCGCGATGGAACTCAACGCCTGTTCGCGGGCACGCAGACCTGCGGGACTGATCGCCACCATCTTGCGGCGGGCATCGTCCCAGTCGGGCCGGATGTGCACGTAACCGGCCCATTCCAACCGCGACAGTGTGTTTGTCATTGCACCGCGGGTGAGATTGAAGGTTTCGGCCAGTTGGGCCGGGCTGCGTTCGCCTTCATGCCAGGCCAAATGGTTCAGCACGGAGAAGTGCGAGATTTCCATGCCCTTGGGCAAAACACGGCTCAACCGGTTGCGCACCATCTGGTCCGCAGCCAGGATCTCGCTAAAAAGCGAAATTGCCAGTGTGTTCTTTTCCGTGCTCATTCACTTTATGGGCCCTCGAATGCACGCGCGTTCTCTCTTGAGGGCACGCGACGCCGGGCTTCATCTACCTTTTCCAGATCAAGATCAAAGATATAAGCCCCCGGCTTGGTCCCTGCGTCAAGCACGACCTGACCCCATGGATCAACGGCCAGACTGTGGCCGTAGGTTGATCGTTTCCGTTCCGATACACCCGGATGCGTGCCTGTCTGGGCAGGTGCCAAGACCCAGGCGCCAGCCTCGATCGCGCGGGCGCGCAGCAAGCTGTGCCAATGGGCCGCACCGGTTTCCGGGGAAAACGCTGCCGGATAGGTCAGGATGCGCGCCCCGGCGCCGACCAACGCGTCGGCCAATCTGGGAAAGCGCATGTCATAACACACAGCCATGCCAATCGGAGCAAAGGCGGTTTGCGCCAGCACGGCAGTCGTTCCGGGCCGGTAGCCATCGGACTCCGCCCATGTTTCCGTTTCCGAAATCGCGACATCGAACATGTGTATCTTGTCGTAACGCGCAAGGATTTGACCGTCGGGACCAACCAGAAAGGAACGGTTTGCAAACCGACCATCCGGATCCTGCGTTTTGAGGGCCAAAGAGCCGATCAGGATATGAATGCCCAGCTCTGCTGCGATTGCGCACAGCGCGGCAAGTGTCGGGTCATCTTCCTCGTGGCACAAAACCTTGTTCTGTTGCACGCGGCTGGTGCTGAGGCAATTGGTAACCTCGGGGGTCAGTACGAATTCAGCGCCCTGATCTGCGGCCTGCCGCACAAGATCGAGTGTTTGCGGCAGATTTCTATCCGGATCGTCCGAGACCGTGAGCTGGAGGATTGCGGCCTTCATCAGGCAGCAAGCAGGCTGTCGAGCTTGCCCGCACGCTCCAGCGCATAGAGATCGTCACAGCCGCCGACGTGTGTTCCGCCAATAAAAATCTGTGGAACAGTCCGACCACCGTTGGCCCGCTGGACCATTTCCGCTTTGCGGTCTGGGTCACGCAGCACGTCAACTTCGGAAAACGAAACACCCTTTTGGTTCAGCAGACGTTTGGCGGCATGACAAAAGCCACACAAAGGCGACGTGTAAATCTCTACCGTGGTCATGATGCGCGTCCTTTCGGCATATATCCCCTGGACGTCATATTTAGGGGGCTTTGACGGCCCTTGCCAGTACAGATACGCACACATCGCCCGCACCCGCTGCACGGCAGGCCTGCGCGCAAGCCTCCAGCGTCGCGCCTGTGGTCATGACATCATCGATCAACAGAACGGGGCGACCCATCATGCGGTGACGACGCCTGGGGTTGACCGTGATGGCATTGGTCAGAATTGCAGCCCGTTCGGCATGTGTCTTGCCATCCAGCGACGGCGTACGTTTTGACCGCAGCAACAAATCCGGACACCAATCGAGGCCGGCAACGTCCGCAAGGCTTTTGGCAATCAGCGCTGATTGATTGTAGCGCCGCTTGGCCAATCTGATCCAATGCAAGGGCACTGGGGCAATAATCGTCTTTTCGGTCAGTATTTCCTTGGCCGCGAGGTGTATCCATCTAGCCGCAGGACGTGCCACCTCTTGCCGGTCACCATGTTTGAGACGCAAGACCAGTTTACGTCCCATGCCACCATAGATCAGAGCCGCGCGACCTCTCGACCAGGAGCTCTCTGTTTTCAAACAGGAATCGCAGTGGATCAGATCATCATCCATTTGCCCGGGCAGCGGCGTTCCACACCTGTCGCAAGCTGTACCGGCGATGAACTGAGTGTCTGCCCAGCATACGCCGCACAGCCCGAAGTCGCTGTCCACAAGATCTCCGCACCCCAGACACCGTGGGGGGTAAATCGATGTCAGAGCTGTTTGTAAAAGACCCATGTTCACCCTAAAAGGCGCGCCATGACCCCACCTGAACCGCTCACCGATTCACAAGCCTTGATGCGCAACCGCAATCGTGCCGACCCGCTGGCATTGTTCCTGCAACAGGCTGCGCGCGACGACCTGGATGATCGCGTGAAAATGGTTAACAAACCCTTTCAATCGCCCGCGGTCGTGGCGGCCTTTCCTGCGGTTTGGGCTGAGTGGAGGGACGATGCCGTTCTGATCCCGGAACAGGAAACCTTGCCGATTGGGCAGGGACAACACGATTTGGTGATCCATAGCCTAGGGCTGCACTGGGCCAACGATCTGGTTGGCCAGCTGATCCAGTGCCGCCGCGCCTTGCAACCGGATGGCCTTATGCTGGCGGTCGCCTTTGGCGGGCAAACCCTGCACGAGTTGCGATCCTGTCTGGCACAGGCGGAAAGTACCGTCACCGGAGGACTGTCCCCTCGTGTTGCCCCAATGGCCGAAGTGCGTGATCTTGGTGCATTGCTGCAACGGGCCGGATTCGCCCTGCCGGTGGCCGATACCGTTCCGCTCAGGGTCATTTACCAATCGATCTGGCACCTGATGCGCGACTTGCGTGCCATGGGTGAAGCCAATGCGATGACAGCACGGCTCCGACATCCGACGCGACGTGCGGTTCTGGAACGCGCGGCTGAACTATACACAGCGAGCTTCCCGAATGATCAGGGCGGGATCACCGCGACCTTTGAATTGATCGTTCTGACGGGGTGGGCGCCGTCCGACAACCAGCAGAAACCACTGCGCCCGGGATCCGCCCTTACCCGGCTTTCGGATGCCTTGGGAACGGACGAAACGTCGCTGTCTGATTGACCTGAAAGCAAAACCGTTTATCTGACGCCTATTCGTAACAGGAAACGGCCCACAATGCTTGATACCAGCAAGATCGCGACACGACCCAAACATGCGGCGGAGGACCATCCGGAGGTTCCGCCTGCACGTGTTGGCATTCTGCTGGCGAATCTGGGAACACCGGACAATTACGACTATTGGTCGATGCGCCGTTATCTGAACGAATTTCTGTCAGACCGACGCGTCATCGATTACAGCCCCTGGATCTGGCAACCGCTGTTGCAATTGATCATTCTGACCAAGCGGCCCTTTTCATCCGGAGCGGCCTATAAGTCGATCTGGAACCACGAAGATGGCGAAAGCCCTCTTATGACGATCACCAAAGCGCAGACGGCCAAGATCAAGGAGACCATGCATGAACGCTATGGCGATCAGGTCATGGTCGATTTCTGCATGCGCTATGGCAACCCGTCGACCAAATCCAAGGTCCGCGCCATGGCAGAGGCCGGATGCCAGAAGATCCTCTTCTTTCCGCTGTACCCGCATTATGCCGGGGCCACTTCGGCGACGGCGAATGATCAGTTCTTTCGGGCGCTCATGGACGAGAAGTGGCAACCGACGACCCGCACGGTCGAGCCTTATTACAGCCATCCCAAGTATATCGAAGCCTTGGCGCAGTCGATTGAGCGCGCCTACAAGACGCTTGAAACCCGCCCGGATATCCTTGTCTGCAGCTA
>CAYGQZ010000207.1:0-7686 GCA_964352055.1 uncultured Rhodobacterales bacterium | reverse complement strand
GTCCGGTCTCTGGCCGGTGTGATCGACATGGTGGGCTTGCTGAAAGCCGATCATGCAACCGTGCGCAATATTCGCGAGATCTATCGCCATTACGAATGCACGCCGGGGTCAGCGGCGGCCAGGGTTTTTGCCAAGGCCCATTGTCACGAACAGGTCGAGATTGAGATGGTCGGCGTGTGGGATACGGTCAAGTCCCTCGGCCTGAACATGCCGGTCTTGTGGCGGCTGAGCGCACCGCGCCATGAATTTCACAACCATCATCTGGGCAAGTCGGTGAAGCATGGATTTCATGCCCTGGCCCGCAACGAAACCCGCGTGGCCTATGCGCCGGTGATGTGGGATACGCCGGCCGACTGGTCGGGCGACCTTGTGCAGATGTGGTTTCGGGGCACCCATGGGGATGTGGGAGGGCACCTGTCAGGCTTTCACGCATCCCGTCCGTTGTCCAATATCCCGTTGGTCTGGATGCTGGAGCAGGCCGAGGCCTGCGGATTGCCGCTGCCGCAAGGTTGGGCGGCACGGTACCCGCAGGACCCCACAGCGCCGTCTGTCGGTGTGTTCCGGGGGTTTGGCCGTTGGTTCATCACCCGCCGGGCGCGCAGGATCGGCCTTGATCCATCGGAACGCGTCCATCCCACCGTGGCACAGGCCGGCGAAGCGCCAGGCCTTGGGACGCGGTTGTGGCAAAAAGCAGGCTTTGGTGCGCATTGATCTGCCGGAACCGGCGGCGCAGGGTCAGCGCAGTTTCATGATGATACAGGTCGTCGAGCCCGTGGCATAAAGCGTGCCGTCTTCGGTGCCCCGGATTTCTCCGGTTGCGACGCCGGTCGAGCGTCCTGCGTGATTGATGGTGCCGATACAGTCGATGCTGAGACCCAGCGGGATCGACCGCAGGATGTTGATCTTGTATTCCAGCGTTGTGTAGACCGAGCCACGCGGCACTTTTGTCATCACCGCACACGCCATCGCGCTGTCCAGCAAGGTGCCGTACCAGCCGCCATGGACCGTGCCCATCGGGTTGGTCACGTTGAATGCGGGTGCCCCCCGAAAGGTCACCGATCCGTCGGCAACGTGATGCAGGGTATAGCCCATGGTCGCTGCAATCGGCGGGCCGGGCAGGGTTCCGTCCAGAATGCCTTGCATGAATTCAAGGCCGGAAAGATCCAGGACCTGATCACGGTTCAGAAGATCGGTTGGGGATTGGGCAACAGGTGGCATCACACGCTCCGCTGGCAGGGTCAGCAAAACGTAGGTGCACTAGACCGGATGGTCTAGTGCTTTCGATGGGTTTACCAGGCTGTTTTGGCACCAGCGCACAGGATCAAACGGGTCCTTACTCTATGCCACGTTGCGAATGGCAGCCGGTGGAACCAGGTCCAGTGCGCGGCAAACCTTGAGTGTCAGATCGGGCCGGTTGAGGGTGTAGAAGTGCAGGGCATTCACGCCTTCGCTCATCAGAGTGTCGCAGAGGTCTGCGCAATGGGTGAGGGCAAAAAGCTCTGCCCGGTCTTCGCGTTCTGCCCGATCAAAGGCCGTTGCCGTGACCACATCCACGGGCGTGCCACAACGATCCGCAAAAGCCTTGGCGCTTTTCCAGTTAGCGACCGGCAAAATACCGGGCGTGATTGGCGCGGTGATCCCTGCATCGGCGCAGGCATCGCGGAACCGCAGGAAGCTGTAGGCGTCAAAGAAGAACTGTGTGAGCGCCTCGGAGGCACCCGCATCTACCTTGGCTTTGAGCCAATCGATGTTTTGCGCCATGGAGGCCGCATCTGGATGGCTGTCGGGATAAGCACCCACGCGGATGTTGAATTTCCCCATTCCGGCCAGTGCCTCGATCAACTCCACGCTGTTGGCGTAGCCGTCCGGGTGCGGCACGAAGCGGCCGCCGTTTTGCGAATCCCCCCGCAAAGCCACAATGTCGGTGATGCCCGAGGCCGCAAAGCGCGACGCGGTGCCCAGGACTTCGGCCTTGCTTTGTCCTGTGCATGTCAGGTGCGCCGCCACGGGCAGACCCGATGTCTTGCGCAGCGTTTGGGCTGCTTCATGGGTCAGGGATTGGGTGCTGCCCCCCGCGCCATAGGTCACCGAGATAAACCGTGGCTCCAACGGGCTGAGCGCGTGCACTGTTTCCCAAAGGTGGAATGACGCATCAAGGGACTTCGGCGGGAAGGTTTCAAATGATAGGGCGGTCATGGCAACTCCTTTGGGCTTGCCTCATATATGGCCTGATTGGTATGATGAAGCAAATTCATAACTTTCATCATCAACATGAGTTTCATATGCATATTGAGTTTCGCCACCTGCGCACGGTCAAGGCCATTCACGAGGAGGGTGGCCTGGCCCGCGCGGCGGAACGCCTGCACATCACCCAATCCGCACTGAGCCATCAGGTGAAGGGGTTGGAAGAGCAGGCGGGTGTTGAATTGTTCGTGCGTCGGTCAAAACCGCTCAAGCTGTCGCCGGCGGGTTTGCGGCTGTTGCGACTGGCCGAGCAGGTCCTGCCGCAGGTCGAGGCCCTGCAGGACGAGTTTTCATCCTTGCGCGACGGATCCACGGGCCGGATGCATATCGCGATCGAATGCCATGCCTGTTTCGAATGGCTGTTTCCGGTGCTGGAAGGATTTCGCCGGGCCTGGCCGGATGTGGATGTCGATATCCGGCCGGGTCTTGCCTTTGACGCCTTGCCAGCGCTGTTGAAGGAAGAGGTGGACCTGGTGGTGTCATCGGATCCAGAGGATCTGAAGGGCGTTGAGTTTATTGAACTTTTTGACTATGCGCCGGTTTTTGTGGCTGCAAGTGCGCATCCGCTGGCCCAGAAGCCCTATATCGACGCGGAGGATTTTCGCGGGCAGACGTTGATTACCTATCCGGTAGACCGATCGCGGCTGGATGTGTTCAGCCAGCTCCTGACCCCGGCCAATGTGGAACCTGCGGCCATCCGACAGGCCGAGCTGACGGCGGTCATCTTGTTGTTGGTGGCGTCCAATCGCGGGGTGTCCGTCTTGCCGGACTGGGTGGTGCGTGAGGTAAAGTACTCCAGTGACTACGTGACCCGCCCGTTGACGAAGAAAGGGCTGACCCGGAGACTTTATGCGGCGGTGCGCCGTGAGGACCGCGACAAACCCTATATGGAGAAGCTGATTGCCCTGGCGCGCGTCGAGGCGCGGAAATTGCAGGCTGTCTGACCCGGTTTTGCCTTGGCAGAAGCCGGTGGGCGGCTCTGTTTCGCTGTCGCGAAATGCGCCCGCCCACCGACCCCGGAATGTCAGATCACCTTGACGATCTGTTTGCCCATATTGCGCCCTTCCAGCAGGCCGATGAAGGCGTCTGGCGCGTTTTCAAGGCCCTCTGCGATGTCTTCGACCCGTTTGATTTCGCCACTGATCACTTTGGGCGCGACCTCGGCCAGGAATGTCGCGTATTTGTCCCAGTGATTGGAGATGATGAACCCCTGAACGCTCAGAAATTTCACCAGGATCGGGCGCCACAGTGCGGCGGCTGACATGGGTGTGTCCGCACCGGCCCCGAGCCCGCCTGCATTGTACCACGAGATCATGCCGCAGACTGGAATTCGGCCATTTGGGTTCATCAGCGGCATGACAGCTTCGAGAACCTTGCCGCCCACGTTTTCGAAATAGATGTCTATCCCGTCAGGTGCGGCGGTCTGGATCGCTGTGCGCAGGCTGCGCGCGTCGCTGTGCGCGCGGTGATCGATGCAGGCGTCAAACCCGAACGTATCTGTGGCAAGCGCGCATTTGTCAGCACCCCCGGCGATGCCGACCGTGCGCAGCCCGAGCGACCTTGCGAGCTGGCCCACCATGGATCCCACGGGGCCGGTTGCCGCGGCAACAACCAGGGTTTCCCCGGCTTTCGGGCGTCCATATTCCATCAGTCCGTGCCAGCCTGTGAAGCCCGGCATCCCCAGAACACCGAGTGCCGCCGTGATCGGGACCAGCTTTGGGTCGATCTTGCGCAGCATCTTGCCGGGTTGGATCGCATGCGTGGCCCAGCCGAGCATTCCGAAGACAAAGTCGCCCGGTTTGAAGCCATCGGCCTCGGACGCGATCACTTCGCCCACGCCGCCGCCTTCCATGGTGCCGCCGATGGGGACGGGTGCCGCATAGGACTTGGCGTCATCCATGCGTCCGCGCATGTAGGGATCAAGCGACATGTAATGCACGCGGACAAGCACTTCGCCGTTTTGTGGCGTGGGGATTGCGCAGGTTTCAAGTGCGAAGTTGTCTGGCACCGGCGCGCCATTCGGGCGACTGGCAAGCGTGATGTGTTGCATCTGTTGGGTCATGGGGTGTCCTGCGGTTTTGATAGGTATTGGTTCAAGCTGTGTAGCGCATTCAGGGCGGGCGCACATGTGTTATCATCAGGCAAGTGCCACTGGCTGTGCATGTCTGCGGCATTGAAATATCGTTCTCTTGTCGTTGTCGCCTTGCCCGCCCCTTGGCAAGGGCGGGTATGCGGCGTATAGCCCGCCTCTGATCCCACATCCGTTCGGAGCGACCCCATGCAAGGCAGCGCAAATCTCAACATCATGATGAAAGCCGCGCGCAAGGCCGGCCGGTCGCTGGTCAAGGACTTCCGCGAGGTCGAAAACCTGCAGGTGTCGTCCAAGGGACCGGGCGATTTCGTCTCGAAGGCAGATATCGCGGCCGAAGCCATCATTCGCGAAGAATTGCGCACGGCGCGCCCGACATATGGCTGGCTGGCCGAAGAGGGCGGCGAAGAGGCGGGCGAAGACCCGACGCGCCGCTGGATCGTGGACCCGCTCGACGGCACCACGAATTTTCTGCACGGCTTGCCCCATTGGGCGGTTTCGATCGCGCTGGAGCATAAGGGCAATGTGGTGGCGGGCGTTGTTTATGACCCCGCCAAGGACGAGATGTTCTTTGCCGAGAAAGGGCAGGGCGCATTCATGAACGATACCCGTCTGCGCGTGTCTGGCCGGACCCGAATGATCGAAGGTCTGTTTTCCACTGGGCTGCCTTTCGGGGGCCGGTCGGATTTGCCGGAGACACTGAAGGAATTGGCGCGGCTGATGCCTGTCTGTTCTGGCGTGCGCCGTTTCGGGGCAGCAGCCCTTGACCTCGCCTATGTGGCGGCGGGCCGCTATGACGGATATTGGGAGCGTCGATTGAACGCCTGGGATATTGCTGCAGGCCTTTTGATCGTGAAAGAGGCGGGGGGTCTGGTTGAACCGCTGACGCCGGGCCATGACATGCTGGAGGATGGCGAGATCATCTGTGCCAACGAGCCGATGTTCCCGCAACTGGCCAAGATCATCCGCAACTGATCCAAAGGACTGGCCGCGCTGCGGCCAGACGCCATCATCTGTTTGCCGCCCTTGTCCGATGTAGCGCCTTATGTATTGCGGTCGGACGGGTGGTTGACCCCGTCATTCCATCGGATCGGTTCGTGTTCTGCCGGATTGACCCCTTGAAGCGTTCCCATATTGACGCCGACCTTGGTCGGGTCGGCCCGTTGATTGTGGAACATGTAGATCCCGCATGTTTTGCAGAAATGATGCCGCGCGGTTTTGCTGCCCCACTGATAGACTGTCAGGTTCTCGGCGCCCTGCACGATCCGCACCCCATCCTTGGGGGCTGTGACGGCGGGGGCTGCGCGCCTGCGGCAGAACGAACAATCGCAGCGGGCAGCGCTGTCCAGACCGTCGATCAATGTGACGTCAAGGACAACGGCGCCGCAATGGCAGCTTGCTTTCATCTGCGCACCTTGGGAACACTGGAGCGCGCATAACGCGCCTCGGGATGGGGCGGGTGTCCATGCGTCTTGCGCCAGAACGTCACCCCGCCGCGCCTGAGCCAGAGCGGAACCGTCAACAGCAGCCCCGCGACAAACCCGCCCGCATGGGCCCAATAGGCAACGCCCCCTTCGTCCGGGTTGGCCACCGCCCCGCCGATGAACTGCATGCCGAACCAGACCATCAACAGGATCCAGGCCGGGATTGGAAAGACGCGGACATACACGATCAGGATCAGCAAGATATCGACTCGCGCCTTTGGGAAAAGCAGAAGGTATCCGCCCATCACCCCGGCGATTGCCCCGGATGCCCCAACCGTCGGAACGCCGGAATAGGGCGCGGAGATCACATGCAGAAGCCCGGCCAGAATGCCTGTGCAGATATAGAAGCCCAGAAACGGCCCATGCCCCATCTCGTCTTCGACATTGTCGCCAAAGATCCATAAAAACAGCATGTTGCCTGCCAGATGCATCCAGCCTCCGTGCAGGAACATTGAGGTGAGCAGCGTCTCGTATCCGCCCCCTCCGGTGATCCGGGCGGGGATCGTGGCAAAGCGTGTGAACAGCCCGTTCAGCGCCCGGAAATCATCGAACATACCCACATAGCTGAGAAATACAGCTATGTTCAGGGCAATGAGAATGTAGGTCACATAGGGCTTGCGCCCGGATGGATTATGATCGCGGATCGGAAACATGCGCGCACGCTGATCCATTGACCGTGCGGCGTCAAGCGGTTGTGGGGATCGCGTGGCGTCGGCGTCTTTCAGGAGTGTTTGGTGCTGCTGATTTGACCGAAGGGCCCCGATTGTCTTGCGCCGAGACCCGCCGTTCAATCCGATCGAGTTTTGGTGGCGAACCTGCGCCTTCGAGCAGGGTCGAGGCCCCGCGGCCTCGACCCTGTCAGCGCTGTTAGCTGGCGGCCCCAAGCAGAGCCGCGTTTCCGCCCGATGCGGTTGTGTCGACGCAGATGTGGCGTTCGTTCAGCGCGTGGGCGCGGTCCGGCTGCCCGGTGATCAGGGCAATGATCGGACCGTTGCGGGCCGCAAGCGCCTGTTCGATCGCCTGTGCCGTGTCTGCGTCCCCCCACCAGATGACACCACCATAGGCGGGGCCGGAGGTCAGGTCCTGCGGGGCGATACGACCTTTGACCATCACGGCCTGACCGCCCAGGGCCTGGATCGCATCGGCCTGTGCCTTTGCCGCCTCCGCACCCGGTCCCATGCACAGGAGCGCAGGCTTGGGGTGATGGCTGAGCACGTTGGATTCGCCGGTCGGGCCGGGCAGAGCCGCGGCACTGTGGGTCGCGGTGCGTGGTGCGGGCAAGGCAGGCAACGTGGCCTTGTCCGTCCACGCGGACGCAGCGCCTGCCGGGGCCGCCGCACGGTAGCGCAGCAGATAGTCGGGTCCGCCCGCCTTGGGGCCGGTGCCCGAAAGGCCCAGACCGCCAAAGGGCTGGCTGCCCACAATGGCCCCGATCTGGTTGCGGTTGACATAGATGTTGCCCGCCTTGATCCGGTCGGTCACATGCTGGACCCGGTCGTCGATCCGGGTGTGCAGTCCAAAGGTCAGCCCGTAGCCCGTTGCGTTGATGTCGTCGATGATCCGATCCAGGTCTTTCGATTTGAACGTCGCCAGATGCAGGACGGGCCCAAAGATCTCGCGCTGCATGTCGGCGATGCCATTCACCTTGATCAGGGTCGGGGCGACATAGGTGCCGGTCTGCGGGGCCTTGAGCTGGTGCAAGACCCGCCCTTCGGACGCCGCCGTCTCAATATGGGCATCGATCCCTGTCTTGGCGGTGGCATCGATAACGGGGCCGACATCCGTGGACAGCGCCCAGGGCGCGCCGACCATCAGCGCGTCCATCGCACCGGTCAGCATCTCGATGAAGGGTTTTGCAATGTCTTCCTG
>CAYGQZ010000206.1:0-7725 GCA_964352055.1 uncultured Rhodobacterales bacterium | reverse complement strand
AACGCAGGACTTCAATGCAGAGACCGGGCCCGTCCGGCTCAGGAAATGCGACCGTCTGGGTCAAATTCTGCCCGAAGTTAAGGTGTGTGCTCACGTGCGTATCAGCGATCTGGCGAGATCCGACAACAGGTCAGGGTTCGCCCGCTTGGGCATGTGATCGTAGAATATGCCCTCGCCGCAGAATTGCTGCGCAATTCGTCTGCCGGGTAATAGATCGGGCAATCGGCAGGTGCTTGCTGATCTGCTCGACCCCGATGGCGTCTTGGTGGTCTTATATGAAGGCAATCATGTCCCGGACCGGCGATCGAGTTCCGTCGCGCTGCGCGGCCGTGCCGTATCTGCTGGTTGGCCGCTGAATGCAAAAATCCTGCGCCCTTCCACTCCTTCGCAAGCATCGCACCATCAAACCGTGGGATCGAACACCTGGTAATCAAATTGGACCAATCAGGTGGGGCTGATGAGCGGAGCAATCGACCATTGCACTGCGCAACGCGGTCCGACTTCCGGGCATGGTCTGGCCTCGCTGCCCGTTTCGCTGGGGCTGTTCCTTGGGGGGCGCTTATGAGTATCTTTGTTGCAGATATCATTTGCAGGTCAGTTCATGCCACAAGCGCCACCCGCGCCCAAATCCAGCACAAAGCGCAGCCGCGATCCGGAACGTACGAGGGCAGAGATACTTTCGGTCGCAGTCACCGAATTTGCGGAGCACGGATTTCATGGCGCGCGGGTGGAACGCATCACCAAGGCGGCCAAATGCAATGCGCGGATGATCTATCACTACTTTGGCGGTAAGGAGCAGCTCTATCTGGCGGCGCTGGATAATGTCTATGCCGCGATCCGCAATCGCGAAACCCAGCTCAGGTTCGGCACCGGGGATCCGGCGACAGAAGCGCACAGGCTGGTGGAATTCACCTATGACTACTTTGCCGAGAACGCGGACTTTCTCAAAATGATCCGCAATGAAAACCTTCTGAACGGGCAGTATATCAAACGCTCGCAGATGATCCGGGACATGTCGCAGCCTTTCATCGTTGCCATCGGCGATCTGATCGAACGGGGCCATGCAGAGGGCGTTTTCTTGCGCAAACCCGATCCGATACAATTGTATGTGACGGTTGTCGCGCTGTCGGCTCACCACCTGAACAACGCGGCCACTTTGGGAACGGTGGTCGGGCAGGATCTGACCGATCCGGGCTGGCAGGCGGCGCGGCGTACCCATGCGGTCGAGGTGGTTCTAACCTATCTGGGCGCGCGCACGGCCGAGTGATCGCGGGCTTTTGGAATTTCCGTTTACTTGTCGTGATGCAGGGCTGTGCACGCAGCGCGTTGATTGGGCAATCCGTTGGGACGGACTGGAGCGGTACAAAAGGCTTGGATGTCTCGCATCGGTAGAACGGGTGCATCGCGAGCAATCACAAATCGGCACGGAACGCTTCTGCATGTGCACGTTTTAGCGGCAAATATGGATATCTTGGTCACTTGTTTGTGCGCTTCCAAGAATAAGTCAAAATATATTTACTTAGTTTCGCAGCGTGTCGACCTCGTGGTTTCTATTCAGCACCATGAATTCGCAATCGCACCCAAGACCCGATGCCCAGCCTGTGGTCCAGACCGAACGGGCCGGTGCGGCACATGCTCGAAACAAGGCGATCGAGTTGCAAAACGCCTCGGTCGTCTTTGGTTCGGGTGACAAGGCCGTGACGGCGCTGTCGCCAACCCAACTGACGCTTGAGAAGGGAGATTTCGTTGCCCTTGTCGGCCCGTCGGGTTGTGGCAAGTCTACGATCCTGCGGCTGGTTACCAGCCTGATCAAACCGTCGTCCGGAGCGGTGCTGGTTGGGGGGCGGGATGCGGCGATCCGGCAGCTGCGTATGGGGATGGCGTTTCAGAACCCCACCATGCTGCCCTGGCTGACGATCGAGCAGAACGTGATGATGCCGCTCAAGATCGTCAAACCCTTCAAGCAGACCTTCCGCCGCGACTGCAAAGGGGCTTTTCGCGACCGCGTGCATGCGCTTCTCGAGCAGGTGGGCCTGCGCGATTTTGCCGGGCATTTCCCCTGGCAGCTTTCGGGAGGCATGTTGCAGCGTTCCAATCTCTGCCGGGCGCTGGTGCACGACCCGGACCTTCTGTTGCTGGATGAACCCTTTGGCGCACTGGACCAGTTCACCCGAGAAGAGCTGTGGCAGATCCTTCAGGATCTGTATCTTGACCGCAAACCCACGGTGCTTTTGGTTACCCATGATCTGCGTGAGGCGGGCTTTCTCGCCAAGCGGATCTGCGTCATGAGCGCCCGGCCGGGGCGCATCATCTCGGACGAACCCGTTCCGATGCCGCAGCCCCGCACGATCGAGACGATCTACAGCCCCGATTTCGTCGAAATGACCCAGAACCTGCGCGCGATGATCGCGCAGGTCCGCCCGTAGGAGCCTGCCATGAATGACAACCAACGCATCCGCATGTGGTCTTTCACGCTGATCGTCGGGTTTTTTCTTTTGTGGGAAGTTCTGTGCGTGGTGCTGAATGTGTCGGACCTTGTGTTGCCGCGCCCATCCGAGATCATCGTAACCCTCTGGACAAAATTCCCGATCCTGTGGCCGCACATATTGCAAACGCTGTATTCTACACTGATCGGTTTTGCCCTTGGTGTTCTGATCGGCGTGGCGCTGGGGGTGCTCGTGGGCACATCCAAAGTGGCCTATGCGGTAGCGTATCCTCTGCTGGTAGGGTTTTCGTCGATCCCGAAGGTGGCCGTGGTGCCGATTTTCGTGCTGTGGTTCGGCTCTGGCACGACGCCCGCCATCCTGACCGCCATGGTGATCTGTGTCTTTCCCATCGTCGTCAACATCGCCACCGGGCTTGCCACAACCGAACCCGATCTTGAGGACGTGTTGAAAACGCTGGGGGCGTCCAAATCCGAGATTCTCTGGAACGTCGGGCTGCCGCGCACTATGCCGTATTTCTTTGCCTCGTTGAAAGTGGCGATCACGCTGTCCTTTGTTGGGGCGGTGCTGTCGGAAACCGTCGCCTCGAACCGGGGCATCGGCTTTGTCATGATGACCGCTTCGTCCAACTTTCAGGTCAGCCTTGTCTTTGCCGGGCTGATCATCCTCGCCGTCCTCGGCGTCATCCTCTACGCGCTGTTTTCCCTGTTGGAGCGCCGCGTCACCGGATGGGCCACGCGCGATACCGAAATTGCCATCACCTGACCTGCAACTGTCCCTGACTGAAAGGACCAAGACGATGAAGCATACCGTGTTTGCAACTGCCGTTGCCCTTGTTGCCGGGATCTCGCCCGCGCTGGCCGAGATGACGGATATCAAGTTTACGCTGGGCTGGAAGACCCAAGGCTCTGACGCACCTTTCCTCGTGGCGCTGAACGAAGGCTACTTTGAGGCGGAAGGTCTGAATGTGACCATCGATCAGGGCGAAGGGTCCGCAGCCACCATCACGCGCATTATGGGCGGGGCCTATGACGCGGGCTTTGGCGACATCAATGCGATCATTCAGAACGCCGCCGCCCGCCCGGGCGAGGCACCGGTGATGGTCTTTCAGATGTGGAACCGCCCGCCCTTTGCCATTGCGGTGCCTAAGGAACTGGGGCTGAAGTCGCCCAAGGATCTGGAAGGCAAGACCCTGGGCGGCGCGCAAGGCACGCCCACCACGCGATTGTTCCCTGTCTTTGCGCGGCTCAACGATATCGACATTGACACGGTGAAATACGAAAGCCTCGCGCCCAATCTTCAGGAACCAATGCTGATCCGGGGCGAAATCGACGGGGCCTATACCTTTACCGTTTCAAGCTGGTTCAACCTGATTGCAAACCGCAAGGACCCTGCTGCCGATTTCGACTGGTTCAATTACGAAGACTACGGAATGGATCTCTATTCCAACGGCATGATGGTCTCTCGCGCATTGCTGGCCGAAAACCCGGACGCTGTGGCAGGACTGGTGCGTGCCGTGACCAGGGCGACGACCCAGATCATGAAAGATCAGGATGTCGCGGTCGAGGCGATCGTGGCCTTTGATAACCTCGTGAACCCTGAACTTGAGCGTGCCCGGCTGGAATTCGCCCTGACCAAGCTGATGAACGCCCCTGAAACTGCCCAGACCGGCATTGGCGATCTGGTTGACGAACGGCTGACCCGCTCCATTGATCTGATCGTCGAAGGCTATGGGCTTGAGGCCACGCCGGACGCGTCCGAAATCTTTGACCGGTCTTTCCTGCCTCCGTTGGAAGAGCGTGTGCTGGACGTCGTGATCAACTGATCACAGACCGCGATGGCGCGTCAGGCCTGGAGTTTGGCGCGCCGCTTGTTCAACGACCACTCTGACAGGAAAGACCCATGGACATGACCCCCGACCCAGTGACCGCAGCCAAGGCGATTGTCGAGGCCTATCTGGAACGCTCCATGGTGCCCGATCCCGAGGGTGCGGCTGCCTATGTCGCGGAAGATTTCCAATTGGTGTTCACCGGCGGTCGACGCTTTGGCGGGCCCGCGGATGCGTCCGCGTTCAACGCAAAACGCTATGCATGGGTGAAAAAGAAGTTTCTGCGAACCGATGCGGCGCTGGACCCCGATACCGGCGATGTCCACGTCTACAATACGGGTTATCTTTATGGTGCGTGGAAAGATGGAAGCGGCTTTGAAACAAACCGATACATGGACAAGTTCATTGTTCGCAACAACAAGATTGTCGCCACCGATGTCTGGAACGACAGCGCCGAGATCCTGTTGCACAAGGCGGGGTTGGCTGAGGCTGATCTGTAGATGCTGACAGATCACGGACGCTACCCTTATCGCGCGATCACCGGCCGACCCGATTACCATTGGCCCGGCGGCAGGCGGTTGGCGGTCTATGTCGGGCTGAACCTTGAACACTTTGCCTTTGGCGCAGGTTTGGGGGCTGAACTGGCCCCGGGCGGGCCGCAGCCGGATGTGCTGAACTATGCCTGGCGCGATTATGGCAACCGTGTGGGCGCATGGCGGATGCGCGACATGTTCGACGCTTTGGACATGCCGGTCAGCGTGTTGGCCAATTCCGCCATGTACAACTACGCCCCCGACCTGATGGCGGCCTTCCGCGCCCGCGGGGATGAGGTGGTGGGCCACGGCCGCACCAACTCCGAACGCCAAAGCGTTCTGGAACGCAGTGCCGAGGCCGCCCTCATCGCAGAGGCCACAGAAGTCTTGACCCGGGCCGAAGGTGTCGCACCACAAGGCTGGCTGTCGCCGTGGATCGCAGAAAGCCTGCACACGCCAGACCTGTTGGCGGGGGCGGGCTATGGCTATACGCTGAACTGGTGCATGGACGACCAGCCGATCTGGATGCAGACCTCCGGAGGACGGCTTCTGTCGATTCCCTATCCGCAAGAGGTCAACGACATTCCATCCATCGTGGCGCGCAAGGACAGTGCGGCACAGTTCGCCGATATGATCATCGACACATTCGACGAGATGCTGGAACAATCCGCGCATCAACCATTGGTGATGGGCATCGCGCTGCATCCATACCTGGTGGGCCAACCCTATCGCCTGCGCCACCTGCGCCGGGCGCTGACCCATATCTGCGCACAGCGCGAAGACATTTGGCTTACGCGGGCAGGGGATATCCACAGATATTGCCGAGACAGCATTCCGGACCTTATTGTGTAACCGACCCGATGGTCTGCGATCCCGACGCCTTTGCTTGCTGAGAGCGGCACATCCACGCCTTTTTTGCCCGGGTGACAGTCCGCCTTGGCCGGGGCCTTCGAACGGGCCGCGTGGCGTCCAGTCCGGTGGCAGGACCAGACCCATCTGACGCGGGCGCTCCTAGGTGCGCGACATCAGGCCTGTTCAATTTGGTTCGCCAGATGGAAACGCCAATCAGACAGATCGGTGATGTCCGCCGCGCCGGTTGTGCCGTCAGCTGCGCGGACAAAACCTTTGACCCAACGGCCTCCGCCAGTTCGACAGAGCCAATGGCCAGCGGGTCCGGGATGGATTCCATGACCACGCCCATGCCGGTCTTGGGCAAAGACCAGATTTCCACCGCGATGGCTGCGGTTCTAGGTCCGCTGATATGCACCAATCCCAGACGGGCAGGCGGCCGCCCCCAAAGGGCGTAAAACTTGTAATCAAGTGCCGTTTTGTCTGGCCACACAAACTGTGCCCCAAGCATTTTTCAATGCGTGGTCCAACGGCAGTCCTGACAAATGCGCAGCGCATACGACCAAATCCGTGCGATCTGACCCAACCGGCGGCAGGGGCGCGCGCTGCGGAAGTGCAAATTCCCTTGCACCCAACTGGCGCGGGCCGTCGTGCTCATACAGACGAGCCAACGATGCGACCTGCGCATCTTGACCGGCCTCTGCCAGCAGTGTCACGCTGCCTGGGCTCCCATCGGCGTCCGTGATGCGTACGGCTTGAAGTGCGGCAATTGCCTTTTGCCGCGCGTCCTGAAGGGTGCGCGTGCGTGCTGTCGCAGCACGTCCTCGATCTGATGGCGGAATTTGCGGATCGGGTTCAGTGCGGCACGCGGGTTCTGGAAGGTCATCGAGAACTCGCGCCCGCGGATATCGCGCATGTCGCGTTCGGCGGCGCGGCCAAGGTCGATGTCCGCATATGTGGCCCCGCCCGCCTTGATCACACCGCCTGCATCCAGAATGCGCATCAAGGCATAAGAGGTTTCCCATTTGCCCGACCCGCTTTCGCTGACGATGCCATGGATCTGGCCTTTGGCCAGATCAGGCACGCGCAGCACCTTCAGGTCCTCTTGCGGGGGTCGACGATGTCGCGCAGCCCGCCAATCCGCCCATCGGCATGGCGATCGTGCAGGCCAGAAAGAGCGCCGTCAGCGTGAGTTCCAAGGATGCGGTCAGACGGTTGGCCAGATCCGATGCCACCGGCCGCCTCGATGTGAGAGACATCCCCAGCCCGCCGCGCCGCACCGCGTCGACATGGATGAAAAACTGTTGTGCCAGCGGCTTGTCCAGTCCCATGGCGACGCGGGTCTCTTTGATCGGGGCTTTGTCCGCCATGAGCCCGGAAAACAACCCGCCGGATCGCCGGGCAGGGCGTGGGTCAGCAGGACATTGATCACCACGGCCCCGAAGACAACCGGTATGCCTCTTGCGCAGCGCAGGCCCACGGTGCGCAGTTTTGGATGGGTGGCCTCGGCCTCATACGGGGTGGGTCATCTGCTGGGCATTGGTGCAGCATGGCGCTGTCTGGCTCTGACTCCGGTGCTTGCGACGGACTGCTTTGAACCGATCCGCCATTACGTGATGGAAGAAGACGCGGTGGGCGACTGGATTCCCATTGGGCTGAACCCGCACAGGCAGGGCGGGCGCGCGTACCGTCCGATCGCCGAGGTCGATTTGCCATACGGACAGCTCTTGCTGGGGCAGATGCGGGGCTGACCCTTGCCCGTGGCTCCGGCGAGATACGCCAGCCAGCTAAAACAGTCTTCGAAAAACCTGGACACCCAACGCCGTCTGAAATCCAGGATGTCAACGCGTTCGGTGCTCATGCGTGTCTCACCAAGTTGTTTCGAAAACGCTATTAACGGCCCGAGCAGATCCTGCTCAAGCGGTCGCCTTTCCTATCGCAGTCCATCGTCGCCTTTCACGTCCCAGGTCTCAAGCCCGCCCATACGGCTGTGCACACGCCCGCCACTGGACATGGCCAGAGCAAAGACGATCTCGTCTGCTTTCGGCCCATCAGGCAGGCCAACTTCGAC
>CAYGQZ010000205.1:6386-7770 GCA_964352055.1 uncultured Rhodobacterales bacterium | reverse complement strand
TCAATCGCGACGTCCTTTTCCCCCAGGCCCAAAAATCCACCAACACCGACGATCACGGATTGCACCGCGCCGTCGCGGGTCAGAACGATCTCGTTGATTTCGCCGATATCGTCCCATTCGACGGTGCCTTCAGCGTTGATTGCGACCGTTGGATCGATGTCGTTTTCGGTTGCATAGACGCGGGCACCAAGGATGTCGGATGCTTTGAGGTTCGTGGCTGCATCAAACGGGCGGTTGCTGAACGCTGCGGTGTGAGCGTCCGCAAGGGCGCCACTGCCAAGGGTCAGAAGCAAGGCGGTTGTTGTCATCAAACGTTTCATGAGAAGTCTCCATTTCGCGGGACGCGTCTTGCGTCCGGTTCTGACAAGAGAACCAGACCCGAACCAAGTGGTTCCCGACATCCTTGCGAAAAACCCATAGTATTTTCTGCTTAATATTATGTTTTAAAACAGTAAATGGCCGCCCCGCATTGCTGCAAGGCGACCACATACGCGTCAAATTCCGTCGGAAGGGCAGCTGGTTATGCGGCCGCACGGGGATGTTCTCCTTCGCGCACTTCCTCGATGATCTTAGCGACGAAAGCATCAAGGTCTTCGGGACTGCGGGATGTGATGATCCCGTTGGAAATCGCGATCGGCGCATCGATCACCTGCGCACCGGCATTTTTCAGGTCCGTATGGATCGACTTGTATCCTGTCATTTCACGACCTTCTGCAACGCCTGCTTCGATCAAAAGCCACGGCGCATGGCAGATTGCCGCGACGATCTTGGCGTTGGTGACAAAATCACGGACCAGTTGCACAGCGGTCTCGTCGGCACGCAGGATATCCGGATTGATCTGACCGCCGGGCAGGACAAGGCAGATATAGTCGTTTACGTCCACACCCGCGATCTTCAGATCGGCTGCGACGGTGTCGCCCCAGTTGCCATCCTTCCAACCCTTGATGTCGTTTCCATCCGGGGTGGCCACGTGAACCGTGGCACCCGCGTCTTTCAGCCTTGTCATCGGAACCATCAGTTCGGATTGTTCAAACCCGTCCGTCGACATGATCAGAATTCTGGCTTTGTCCATGTTTGGCATTTGTCTTTCCTTTCGCTACAGCTTTCACGTGCGCGATCCGACATTGCCAGACCGTGCCGCCGTTTGAGACGGGCGCGCCGTGATTGGATATGCTGGGACAACCACGAAACGTGTGCTTCGTTCCAAAGAATCCTGAACTCTTCCGCTTCCTCGAAATTTCGCCTCCGCGACGCGTCGACGGCCTGCCGACGTTCGGGCGCGACCAATTCGGATGTCGGCCGGTCGAGACGGTTGAGCACCGTAAAGGGTTCATTCACCCCGGAGAACAAGGCCCCGGCGATCGTTTCGCCAGCTTCGACGGTG
>CAYGQZ010000205.1:0-6286 GCA_964352055.1 uncultured Rhodobacterales bacterium | reverse complement strand
GAAGCAGTCCGACCAGATGCACGAGGACCGACTGACATAACGCTCTCATAAAGCGATCAGGAAACTTGCGATCCCTGCCCGCACTGCGTGTCAAATAGGCAAACGGGATCCCGCGTTCAGGTCGTTTTCTGATCTGCCGCAGTCGTCGTTTAACTGTCACGTTCCACACCTAGAAACTGAGCAGCGAACTGTACCGGAGTGGTGCCAATGAAGGATTCTACTGCTGGGCAAGCGATGGATGCGCTTGCGATGTCCAAGGATGCGCACAACAACCGACCCATGCGCCAGGCGCTTGCGACGCTTACCCAAGGCAGTTCGCCTGCCTCGCTTTTTGCGATGTACGCAGATTGGCATATCCATTTGACCACGGCTCCTGATAAGCAGATGCAGTTGGCGCATACGGCTGCAACCCATTGGTTCAACTGGCTTGCGTACGTGTCTCAAGGATACCCCGAAGACGCCGACCGATACCCGATCACACCACCGCGACATGACCGCCGCTTTCAGGGAGAGGGTTGGTCGAAGCAACCATTCTCGGCGCTGGCTCAGGGGTTTTTGCTGGCCGAGGACTTTTGGGACCAAGCCACATCCGATGTGCCCGGTCTGGACCCGGCCCATGACCGTGCCATGACGTTCATGATGCGTCAGATGCTGGATGCCGCAGCACCGTCCAATTTCATTGCGACCAATCCAGAAGTCATTGCGCGCACCCTTCAGACGGGCGGGATGAACCTGCAACACGGCCTGAAGCGGATGTTGCAAGACCTGGCGGAGCCGGACCACGCGGGTGGCAATCCGCAGGTGGGTCAGGATGTGGCCGTCACACCGGGCGAGGTGGTGTTCAGAAATCACCTGATCGAGTTGATCCAGTACGCCCCGACGACCGACACGGTCCATCCGGAGCCGATCCTGATCGTTCCGGCCTGGATCATGAAGTATTACATTCTCGATCTCAGCCCGGCCAACTCTCTGGTGCGTTACCTTACGGATCAGGGCTTTACCGTGTTCATGATCTCCTGGCGCAATCCGGACGCAAGCGATGCGGCCCTCGGGATGGCGGATTATCTGGGCCAGGGCCCCCGCGCTGCCATCGATCACATTGCCGCCACGACAGGGGCCGCCAAGATCCACGCAGCAGGCTATTGTCTGGGCGGCACGCTCTTGTCCATTGCTGCCGCTGCGATGGCGCGGGATGGCGATGACAGGCTGGCGAGCATGACCCTGCTGGCCGCCCAGACGGATTTCAGCGAACCGGGCGAGTTGGGCCTGTTCATCAACGAAAGCCGGGTTTCCTTTCTCGAAGATGTCATGCAGGCGCAGGGCTATCTTGATGCCAACCAAATGATGAGCGCGTTTCAGATGATGCGCTCAAACGATCTGATCTGGTCGCAGATGGTCCGCAAATACCTGCTGGGCGAAGATGACGCACCGATGAACGATCTGATGGCGTGGAACATGGACAGCACCCGGATGCCGGCCCGGATGCATACGGAGTACCTGAGTCAGATGTTTCTGAACAATGATCTGGCGGCAGGGCGGTACATGGTTGATGGCCACGCGGTCTCGCTTCGGGATATCCGCGTCCCGGTCTTTGCTGTGGGCACCGAGACAGATCACATCGCCCCATGGACGTCCGTGTTCAAGATCCACACTCTGGGCCATGCCGATGTAACCTTTGCGCTGACCAATGGCGGGCACAATGCCGGGGTTCTGTCCGAACCCGGGCACAGGCACCGCCACTACCGGCTTCACACCACGCGCGATGCGGACAAGGCACTAACGCCCGAGGACTGGCTTGCCACCGCCAAACCGGAAGACGGAAGTTGGTGGCCCGCTTGGATTACATGGCTGGAAAAGCTTTCTGGGCAACGCACCCAACCGCCGAAAACCGCAAAGTCGCTGGGCCCCGCGCCGGGCACCTACGTGAGGATGGAGTAGCAAATGCTGCCAAAAAACGACTTGCTGAAGGGCAAAAAGGGGTTGATCGTCGGCATCGCCAATGGCCAATCGATTGCGGCAGGATGTGCTGCGGCCTTCCGGGCCTCTGGCGCGGACCTGTGCGTCACCTACCAGAACGACAAGGCGCGGAAATATGTGGAACCGGTCGCAAGCGCCGTCGGGGCCGCGCTGTTTCTACCGCTTGACGTGACAGATCACGCGCAGATGGATGCGGTGTTTGCCCATATTGAAAAAGACTGGGGCAGGCTCGACTTTCTGCTGCATTCCATCGCCTATTGTCCGCGCGATGATCTGCATGGGCGGGTCATCGACTGTTCGCAAGACGGCTTTGGCCTTGCGATGGATGTGTCGGTTCATTCGCTTATCCGGTTGGCCAAGCGTGCCGAGCCGCTGATGCAGGACGGGGGCACGATCCTCACGGTGTCTTATCATGGGGCCGAAAAGGTTGTGGATCACTACAACATCATGGGACCCGTCAAAGCGGCGCTTGAGGCGACAACGCGGTATTTGTCGGTTGAATTGGGCCCCTCGAATATCAGGGTGAACGCCCTGTCACCCGGCCCGGTGCAGACCCGCGCGGCCTCTGGCATTGATCACTTCGATGCGCTGATCGACGATGCCCGGGCCCGGGCCCCGCTGCATCGGCTGACCACAATTGACGAGGTCGGGGCCATGGCGGCCTGCCTCGTGACCGACTTTGCCCGTTCGGTGAGCGGCAACACCGCCTATATTGATGGCGGTCATCATGTCGTCTGATGCGCTGGAGTTCATCGAGAACCGGCCATTTGACGAGATTTCCGTCGGAGATTTTGCAGAATTGGTCCGAACGCTGACCGCACGCGATATCGACGCCTTTGCCGTTGTATCAGGGGATGTGAACCCGGCCCATGTGGACACCGAATTTGCGGAAGGCGACATCTTTCACAAGGTCATTGCCCATGGCATGTGGGGCGGTGCGCTGATCTCGAACGTGCTTGGCACGCAGCTGCCCGGTCCGGGAACGATCTATCTTGAGCAATCGCTGAAGTTTCTCAAGCCTGTTGGCGTTGGCGATACGGTCACCGTGCGCGTCACCGTCACGGAAAAGCACCATGAAAAAAAGCGTCTGATGCTCGACTGCACTTGTACGAACGGGGACGGCAAGCCGGTGATCGCAGGGCAGGCCCATGTCATCGCACCGGATCGCAAGATCCGCAGGCCAAGGATCACGATGCCCGATCTGGTCCTTCACCGTCAGGGCGCGGTGCATGCTGGCCTGCTGGCGCGCGCGCAGACGCTGGCGCCTCTGCCGGTCGCTGTCGTGCATCCCTGCGATCGGGCATCGCTTGGCGGTGCGCTCCACGCGCAGGCTCTTGGTCTCATCAATCCTGTTCTGGTCGGGCCCAAGACCCGCATTGCGGCCGTTGCAGACGAAAATGCGCTGGATATCACAGGGGTAACGATCATCGATGCCCCGCACAGCCATGGCTCGGCGGAACTGGCGGTCGCACTGATCCGCGATGGCAAAGCCCATGCGCTGATGAAAGGCGCGCTGCACACGGACGAGGTGATGTCCGCCGTCGTGGCCAAGTCCGGCGGGCTGCGCACCGAACGCCGGATGAGCCACGTCTATGTGATGGATGTCCCGACCTATCCGAAACCGCTGATGATGACGGATGCGGCAATCAACATCGCGCCAGATCTGGCAACCAAGGCTGACATCATTCAAAACGCCATTGATCTGGCCAATGCGATTGGCATAGATGCACCCAAGGTGGCGCTGCTTTCGGCGGTTGAGACAATCACGCCGCGGTTGCAATCCACTGTCGATGCGGGCGCTTTGTGCAAGATGGCCGACAGAGGCCAGATCACCGGGGGTGTACTGGATGGGCCGCTGGCCTTCGACAATGCGATTTCGATGCGCGCGGTTGCGACCAAAGGCATCGTCTCACCCGTTGCGGGGCAGGCTGACATCCTTGTGGCACCCGATCTTGAGGCGGCCAACATGATTGCAAAGCAGCTGATGTATCTGGCCGGGGCAGAGGCCGCTGGTATCGTCCTTGGTGCGCAGGTCCCCATCATCCTGACCAGCCGGGCAGATGACGACCGCACCCGCATTGCATCCGCCGCGATTGCTGCATTGTTCAGTGCGGCGCGCCGGGCATGACAGGAATTCTCACCCTCAACGCAGGCTCGTCTTCGCTCAAGTTCGGGCTCTATGAGGACGCGGACGAGCCTGACCTGCTGGTCCTTGGTCAGGTTGACGGGATTGGGGGATCGGCGCGTTTGATCCTGAAGGCGGGCGACACAAAGTCATCCGCTCAGGTCGATGCGCGCACCCATCATGACGCGTTGGAACAGGTCATGACGGCGCTCGCACCGCATATGCGCAGGCTGCACATCACAGGCGTCGGACATCGCGTGGTACATGGCGGGCCGGACTTCGCAACGCCGGTTGTGCTCACACCCGGGATACAGGCGGCCCTTGCGGCGTTCAGCCCGTTGGCCCCCTTGCATCAGCCGCACAATCTGGCCGGGGTCACCGCCGCGCATGATCTCTTTCCCGATGCCATTCAGGTGGCGTGTTTTGATACGGCCTTTCATCGCGGGCATCCTTGGGTCAACGACACCTTCGCGATCCCGCGCCCGCTGTATGACCAGGGGATCCGCCGCTACGGGTTTCACGGGCTCAGCTATGACTATATCACTGACGTGATTGCGCGGGACTTCCCGGAATTGCACCGCGGTCGGATCATCATCGCCCATCTGGGCAATGGGGCGTCCATGTGCGCCACACGCAACGGCAAAAGTGTCGGCTCAACCATGGGCTTTTCCGCCCTTGACGGGTTGCCGATGGGGACCCGCTGCGGCCAGATCGACCCCGGTGTCGTGCTCTACCTGATCGAACAAAGGGGCATGACAGCAAACGAGGTCCTGACCCTGTTGTACAAGGAAAGCGGACTGCTGGGATTGTCAGGCATTTCGAGTGACATGCGCACATTGCTTGCATCAGACGCACCCGAGGCGCGACAGGCCATTGATTACTATGTATTTCGGGCACGCCGCGAAATCGGAGCGTTGAGCGCGGTCCTTGGGGGGCTGGACGCGTTGGTGTTTTGCGGTGGCGTGGGCGAAAACGCGGCAACAATCCGGCAGCGGATCGTCGAGGGTCTTGAATACCTTGGACTGGAGATCGGTGGACCCAATTCCCGTGGGCCCCGCGACATCGGCTGCGGCGCGGCGCGAATCCTTGTCATCCCGACGGATGAGGAGCGTGTCATCGCACGCGCAGTGCACCTGGCCGTGGCCAAAGGGGGTCACTTCGGGTTTGAAGACCACGCAAGCCCTCGGGCAATCGCTCGGGATCAGGTCTGAAACAGCATCTGGCACAGGATGCCCGCGAACCGTTGCAGGCTCCTTGATCAGGAAATCCGCTCAGATGTGATTACCAGAAGCCGCAGAACCCTGGCCCAGGGGGGGTCGGCTCAGCGGCACTTCAGCTCATCGTGCCGCACATTCCGGCCAGAGTTCGGCGGGCCGCGCCATCAACCGACTGTTGACACAGATCCGGTTGCCCATCATTTCCAAACCTGTGGTACAGGTTAGGTCCGTCACCCTTGTTCGAGGCGTTCCAGAAGCGCCCGCAGCACCATCCGATCGGTATCATCCAGCGCGGCCGTACGACTGCGCCACAAGGTTGCCTGGCTTGCCAGGATCGGACCGTCGGACAGGATTTTCAGATGATTGGCGCGCAGCGTCTCACCGGTTGAGGTTATATCCGCGATCGCCTCGGCGGTCTCATTGGCCACAGTGCCTTCGGTGGCGCCCTGACTGTCAACCAACGCATAGTCCGCGACCCCTGCCTCGCGCAGGAAATCGCGGACCAGCCTGTGATATTTCGTGGCAATCCGCAGCCGAAACCCGTGGCGTTCGCGAAACATCGCCGCGACCGCGTCCAGATCATCCGTCAGGTCCACGTCCACCCAGCCTTTTGGAACCGCCAATACCAGGTCTGCGTGGCCGAATCCCAGCTCTTCGATCGGTTCGACCTGCTGCTCCCACAACGGCAATTTTTCATGGATCAGATCGGTGCCGGTGACGCCCAGGTGAATGCGCCCCGCGGCCAGTTCGCGCGGGACTTCCCCGGCGGACAACAGCACCAGTGATACGCCCTCCACGCCGTCCACCACGCCTGCATATTCGCGGTCCGATCCCGTCCGGGACAACGTGATGCCGCGCTTGGCGAACCAGTCAAAGGTTTTCTCCATCAGCCGACCCTTGGACGGCACACCCAGTTTGACGGTCATGTCGCGGCCTCCAGTTCCACCATCAATCCGGGGCGGAGCAC
>CAYGQZ010000204.1:3602-7804 GCA_964352055.1 uncultured Rhodobacterales bacterium | reverse complement strand
CTCAGGTCGATCCGGTTGTGCCCTGCCGCATCAATCGCCGCATTGTCGCCCATGGGCACGCCATCGGCCCATTGCAGCGTCATGACACGCCGCGCGGAATACTCCCAACGGATCACGGGCAGGGTAAAGCCCGCATCCCCCTTGGTATTGGCGGCAAATTCGCCTGCAGCAGAGGATTCCAGACGCAGGTCCAACTCCCCCTGCACCACACCGTCAAAGTGCTCGATCACCTCCATGGGGCGCAAACGGCGAGCGCCGGGGGCGAAAATCTCGACGATCCGGGCGGCGAGATAAAAGGCATCGACATCCTTGGCAAAGGCCTTCTCGATCCCGGGGCGCAACACTTTGACGGCGACAGCTTCGCCAGTTTCAGCGAGTTTGGCCTTGTGCACCTGCGCAATGGACGCCGCTGCGACAGGTTCGCTGAATTCCGAGAATATCGTATCCGTGGCCGCACCCAGTTCCTTTTCGACCTCGGCCTTGGCCTGCTCGACCGGGAAGGGCGGCAGTTTGTCCTGCAAGACCCGCAATTGTACCGCCAACTCATCCCCAACAACGTCTGGCCGGGTCGACAGAACCTGACCAAACTTGATGTAGGCAGGGCCAAGGGCCGTCAGCGCGCGGGTCGCAGGCGGCATGGTTGGATCGCCGCTGTAGCCCAGAAACCGGAACGGTTTGCCCAACGCCTTGGCCACAAAGCGCAAGGCCGGCGGGGCCTCGAACGCGTCCAGGACGACATTCATCGCCCCGGTCCGTTCCAGCGTCGCACCTGTTCGGATCAGGCGAATGATGTTGTGGGGGCCACGCATGTCAGATTTTCCAACCCGAATGCAAGGCGGCAATGCCCATGCTCAGATTGCGATACTTGGCATTCTCGAACCCGGCCTCGCGGACCATGGCCAGGAACTTCTCCTGATCGGGGAACTTGCGGATCGATTCCACGAGGTACTGGTAACTGTCGCGGTCGCCTGCAATCATCTGCCCCATGCGCGGGATCACGTTGAAGCTGTAAAGATCATAGAGCTTCTGCAACCCGTCCACCGGCAACTGGCTGAATTCCAGCACCATCAGACGACCACCGGGTTTGAGCACGCGGAACGCTTCGTTCAGCGCGACCTGGGGCCGCGTCACGTTGCGGATCCCAAAGCTGATCGTGTAGACGTCAAACGTGTTGTCGGCAAAGGGCAAGGCCATCGCGTCGCCCACAACCCAATCCAGACTGTCCTGCATCTTGTCGGCTTCGGCGCGCTTGCGGCCCTCCACCAGCATCGGTTCGGTCAGATCCAGCACGGTCGCATGTCCGCGCCCTGCCCGCTTGAGGAACTTGAACGAGATATCACCTGTCCCGCCCGCCACATCCAGCAGCTTTTGACCGGGACGCGGGGCCAGCCAATCCATCATCGCCTCTTTCCAAAGGCGGTGGATGCCAACGCTCATCACGTCATTCATGATGTCGTATTTCGAGGCAACCGAATTGAACACGCCCTGCACCCGGCCGGCCTTTTCGTCCTCGGGTACGGTTTCAAAGCCGAAATGCGTGGTCTTGTCGTCAGTCATGGGATGTGTCTTCCTGATCCGTCAGACCTTGTTATAGAGCCCATGCGGGCATACACAACGGAGCCCTTTTGCCGCAGGAGGCCGCGCATGCCCGAACTGCCCGAAGTTGAGACCGTTCGCCGGGGCCTGACCTCGGCGATGGAAGGGGCCGTGATTGCACAGGCGGACGTGAACCGGCCCGATCTGCGCTGGCCGTTTCCACCGGCCATGGCGGACCGGCTGACGGGGCAAACGGTATTGCGGTTGCGGCGGCGGTCGAAATACATTCTGGCAGATCTCGGCTCGGGCGAGACCCTCTTGATCCACCTTGGCATGTCAGGGCGGATGCTTGTCTCGGGGGACCCGCTGGGGCAATTCGTGCACGACCACCCGGCGGCGGAAAAACATGACCATGTCGTGTTGCACATGGCCAACGGCGCGCGCATCACATTCAACGACCCGCGCCGGTTTGGCGCGATGGACCTGATGGACACGGCAACCGCGGATCAGCACAAACTGCTCAGCAGTCTTGGCCCGGAGCCCCTCGGCAATGATTTTCACGAAAATCACCTGATCGCGGCCTTCGCAGGCAAGAACACACCCGTCAAATCCGCCCTGCTGGATCAAAGAATCGTCGCGGGATTGGGCAATATCTATGTCTGCGAGGCCCTGTTCCGGGCCAGGATCGCCCCGACCCGAAAGGCCGGAAGGATCGGCAAGACGCGCGTGGCGGCCCTGGTTCCGATCATCCGAACAGTGCTGGGCGAAGCAATCGAGGCGGGCGGATCATCCTTGCGGGATTTCCGCCAAGCCGATGGAGAGCTTGGATATTTTCAGCACAGCTTTGACGTCTACGGACGCGAGGCAGAACCCTGCAGAACACCGGACTGCAGCGCGCCGATTGTGCGGATCGTGCAATCGGGACGGTCCTCCTTCTATTGCAAAAGCTGTCAATCATAGCTTGAAACGGCGCACCTGAGTGGTAATGCTCCGGTTTCAACGGCAACAGATGAAAGCAATCCCATGGCCTATGAGACGATCATCGTCGACGTAGAAGACCACATCGCAAAGGTTACACTCAACCGGCCCGATGCCCTGAATGCCATCAACAGCGAACTGATGACAGAACTGGCCGACGCGATGAGCGCGGCCCAGTCCAACGATAAAGTCCGGTGCATCGTGCTGACCGGCTCCGAAAAGGCATTCGCCGCAGGGGCCGACATCGCGATGATGAAAGACAAGACCTATGTGGAGGTGTTTACGGACGACCTCTTTGGCCCGGAAATTGACGCCGTGTCGCGGGTGCGCAAGCCTGTGATCGCCGCCGTGTCCGGATATGCGCTGGGGGGCGGGTGCGAATTGGCCATGATGTGCGATTTCATCATCGCTTCGGAATCCGCCAAATTCGGTCAACCCGAAATCAACCTCGGCGTGATGGCGGGCATCGGCGGCACGCAACGGCTGACCCGTGCCGTTGGCAAAGCCAAGGCGATGGACATGAACCTGACAGGCCGGTTCATGGACGCCAAGGAAGCCGAAGCCGCGGGACTGGTCAGCCGGGTGGTGCCCAACAAGAAACTGATGGAAGAAGCCATGGGCGCGGCTGCCAAGATCGCGGAAAAGTCGATGATTTCGGTGATGGCGGTCAAAGAGGCGGTGAACCGCTCCTTCGAGGTGCCGCTGCGCGAAGGGCTCTTGTTCGAACGGCGCGTCTTCCATTCCCTGTTTTCGACCGAAGACCAGAAAGAGGGCATGGCCGCGTTTCTCGAAAAACGCTCCGCGCAATTTCGCGACAAGTAGACCACAAAGGCCCTCCCCTGTTCATCTTGCCAGATAAACTCCGGGGGAGGCGCGTACGCGCCGGGGGCAGCGCCCCCTCCGGGCGGTTCAAGAATCCACGCCCTTTGGCTTGACTCGCTGCCAGCGCGGGCCTAATGGGGCGTCTTCTGAAACTACCGCACCAATAGATTGGGACGAGATAATATGGCAAATTCGCCTCAGGCCAAGAAGCGGGCCCGTCAAAACGACAAACGCTTCGCAGTGAACAAGGCGCGCCGCTCGCGCATCCGCACGTATCTTCGCAGGGTCGAAGAGGCGATCGAGTCGGGTGACAAATCGGCCGCAGAAATCGCGCTCAAAGCCGCTCAACCCGAGCTGATGCGCGGTGTGACCAAGGGTGTGTATCACAAAAACACAGTAGCCCGGAAAATGTCCAGGTTGTCTTCGAGGGTTAAAACTCTCGCTTAACGTGTAGAGATTGCTGACTAAAAAGCGTCGCAGTTTTGCGGCGCTTTTTTTGTTTTGCCCATGAAAACAAGGGCTGTGGCGATTCTTATTATGTCAAGATTGAAGTTCTATGGACGGGCTGCAACTGAAATTGCTACCCACTACGGAGCGACTCGTATTCGCCTTGGGGGGACAGGCCACGTCAAACCGCAGTTTCAATTGCGGAACGGGGTGGAACAGGACTGACGCATCGCGCCAGACCTGAGTTTGGGACAGAACGCATCTGTATCCCGGACCTGTCAAGTTATTTGGTGTGCGGCATGGCATTGCACAACGGGAACGGGGTTTTGCGCCCGTTGCTTCGTGTCTAACCTGTGAGCAGCCTACGATCCGGACCCGCCTGGCGCAGGCAGCGGGGTGGTGCCGGTTTGCCCAAGACG
>CAYGQZ010000204.1:0-3502 GCA_964352055.1 uncultured Rhodobacterales bacterium | reverse complement strand
ATTTGAAACGGCCATGAGCCGTTGGCGCAAGCGGTGACAGAAGGGACAGTGGGACAAACATGACGCAAGAAAAATGGGGACAGCTGAGGCAACGGCTGCTCACGACAGTGGGCCAGAACAACTACACGACATGGATCGAACCGTTGAAGTTTCGCGACCTCAATGACGGGATCGCCACATTCGATGTCCCGACGAACTTCATGGGCAATTATGTCAGTCAGAATTTCTCCGATCTGATCCTGCATGAATTGAAGTCTGAAAATGACACGATCCGCCGCCTCAGCTTTGCCGTGCCTGCCAACAGTCAAAGCCGCCCATCTGCCGTTGATCCAAACGCCGGCGCCCCAGTCGCGCCCACGCCAACACCTGCGCATTCTGCATTGGCCACCGCACCACTGGACCGCCGCTTTACCTTTGACAGTTTCGTGGTCGGCAAGCCAAACGAACTGGCCCATGCCGCAGCACGCCGCGTGGCCGAAGGTGGGCCTGTCACCTTCAACCCGCTGTTTCTGTACGGTGGCGTAGGTCTTGGCAAGACGCACCTGATGCATGCCATCGCATGGGAGCTTCAAACCCGCCGTCCCGACCTCAATGTGCTGTATCTGTCCGCTGAACAATTCATGTATCGCTTTGTCCAGGCGCTGCGTGACCGCAAGATGATGGACTTCAAGTCCATCTTCCGCTCCGTCGATGTGCTCATGGTTGATGATGTCCAGTTCATTGCCGGCAAGGACAGCACGCAAGAAGAGTTCTTTCACACGTTCAACGCCCTCGTGGATCAGAACAAGCAGATCATCATATCCGCCGACCGCGCCCCGGGTGAAATCAAGGACCTCGAAGACCGGGTAAAGTCGCGTTTGCAATGCGGCCTCGTCGTCGACTTGCACCCGACCGACTATGAATTGCGCCTTGGCATCCTGCAAAGCAAGGTTGAGCAGCAGCAGGTCAACTATCCCGACCTGAATGTAGATGCCGGTGTTCTGGAGTTTCTCGCCCACCGCATTTCGACCAATGTGCGTGTCCTTGAGGGCGCGTTGACCCGGCTTTTCGCCTTTGCGTCGCTGGTGGGCCGTCCGATCAACCTCGAACTCACCCAGGACTGTCTGGCGGACGTCCTGCGTGCCTCCGAGCGCAAGATCACCGTCGAAGAAATCCAGCGCCGCGTGTCCGAGCATTACAACATTCGCCTCAGCGACATGATCGGCCCCAAGCGCCTGCGCAGCTATGCAAGGCCGCGTCAGGTGGCGATGTATCTGTGCAAGCACATGACATCCCGGTCCCTGCCCGACATCGGTCGGCGCTTTGGTGGCCGGGACCACACCACGGTCATGCATGGCGTCAAACGCATCGAAGAATTGAAGCAGCAAGACGGGCAGATCGCCGAAGACCTTGAATTGTTGCGCCGCTCGCTCGAAGCGTAAACCATCCCTGAGGTTCTGAAAACGGCGCCCGCGGGCGCCGTCTTTCGTCGGACTGTCCATGCGCGGATGGGCATTTCGTTCCGCATCAACCGTTCAGACGATCCTCCAGGACCTTGTTGAACGCCGCGAGGTCCAGCGTCGTGTCCAGATCCGTGAGCGGTGAGATTTCAACACTCACATGCCTGCGCCCTTTCTGGATCCCCAGAAAGCTCCAGAACAGATCGTAGATCGCAAACTGAAACTGCCCCAAACCATCAAGCTTGAGCAGCATCACAGGCGTGTTCGGCTCTGCCCGCAGAATATCATAAACGCCGGAAAGATAGGGCTCCACGATCTCACGCTCTTGCTGACGTATCTTGCCGGCAGGAAACACAAGCACCGAGTTCCGGTTCGCCAGAACCTTGTGAACGACAGTCAAGGCATAGGCTTTGCGGGCCTCCCGTTTTTTCTCCGGCCAGGATTTTGGAGAACTCATCGGGATTGCCGAGGCCACATACATCGGCAGGAATTGCGCCCAGTTGTAGTATTCGGTGTAATGCACAGTGGGCCGGATCCGCATCGTCGAATAGAGGATGGCCGCAATCAGCGGCCCATCATGCCGACTGACATGGGTTGCGAGGATCAAAGCGCCTTGTTGCCCCTGCAGCACATGCTTGTTTGCGCAACTGACGTTGTAAAACAGAGCGTAATAGGTTCGGACCAGCACAAAAAGCAGGTGCCTGACCCATCTGCCCAATGTGGCATCAATAAAGCGCAGGATGGGCTGACGTCGTCGCAGGGCAGGTCACCTTATGTCATTCATACCGATCAGCGCAGAAGTCGGCGCCGCTTGCCCTCACATGTGTACCTTCTGATGATGGGCGAGGTCTACGCGTACAATATGAAAGGCTTGCGCCCTTTCTTGTTGCACGCGCGCATGCATGTCGGTTTTCATCAACCAGAATGCGCCCTTGACTTGACGCCCTCCCCGTAACGGCGGACAACCCAACTAATTGCTTGTGAAGCGCCGCGTTTGGGGTAGTGTGCCCATCCCGGTGATCTGGTGGGAGACGGACCATGAAAATCAGTGTCGAGCGCGCCGCGCTTCTCAAGGCGGTCAGCCAAGCGCAGTCGGTTGTCGAACGGCGCAACACGATTCCGATCCTCGCCAACGTCTTGATCGAGGCCGAAGGGTCGGATGTCACCTTTCGCGCAACGGACCTCGACATCGAGGTCGTCGACAAAGCCCCGGCGCAAGTTGAGCGTGCCGGCGCCACAACCGTGTCAGCCACCACGCTGCACGAAATTGTCCGCAAACTGCCCGACGGCGCCCTTGTCACCCTGACCGCGGACAGCGCCGCAGGGCGACTGACTGTCGATGCCGGGCGATCAAACTTTTCGCTGGCCACCTTGCCACGGGAAGACTTTCCCGTGATGGCCACTTCTGAATACGCTTCGAATTTTTCGATACCGGCTCCAAAATTGCGGCGGCTGTTCGACAAGTCGAAATTCGCGATTTCGACGGAAGAAACACGCTATTACTTGAACGGGGTCTATATGCACGTCGCGCAAGGCGATGATGGCGCTGTGCTGCGCTGCGTGGCGACCGATGGGCACCGTCTGGCCAGGATCGACAGCGATTTGCCGGAAGGTGCCGCAGACATGCCAGGCGTGATTGTGCCGCGCAAAACCGTCGGAGAATTGCGCAAGCTTCTGGACGACGATGAAATGCAGATTGCTGTGTCCGTGTCGGAAACCAAAGTGCGCTTTGCCACGCCGGACATCACCCTGACCTCAAAGGTGATCGATGGCACATTTCCTGATTACACGCGGGTTATTCCGACGGGAAACACGCGCAAGATGGAAGTGGACGCCGGGGACTTTGCCAAGGCAGTGGATCGGGTGGCGACCGTCAGTTCCGAACGGTCCCGTGCGGTCAAGCTGCAGCTGGATGAAGACCGGCTGATCCTGTCTGTCAATGCGCCTGACAGCGGTGCCGCCGAAGAAGAACTGGCCGTAGCCTATGGCGATGAACGCCTGGAAATCGGGTTCAACGCCAAGTACCTGCTTGAGATTGCCAGTCAGGTTGATCGCGAGAACGC
>CAYGQZ010000203.1:0-7806 GCA_964352055.1 uncultured Rhodobacterales bacterium | reverse complement strand
AACACATGCACGTGCAGGTCTGTCGTCTCCATGATCCGCAAATGCGCCTGATTGCTTGCCGCATTTGCTGAAAACGGGTGCAGCGCGATGAACCCTGCGGTGCTGGCCAGAAAGCCGCGGCGGTTGAGCGTGATGGACATGTGGAGACCCCCAAAGGTTGAATTTTTTGTCGGATACCGCGCGAGTGTATTGCTTTGATGACAACCCGCAAGACCGGAATACCCTCGGGACGCTGCAACGTTGCCGAGCTGGCCAACCTCAGCAAAACGTGTTGCCTTAACCGTCGTCCTGATTGATGCAGACCTCGAACGCGTCTATGTTCCGGTCTTCGCTGATCTTGCTGCTGCATTCGGTCACCTTTTGAATGCACAGCATGTCAGGCTTTGGAAATTGGCATGCGGTCATGGCTGCCAACAAGGATCGGGACGCGACGTTTTCCCAATCGGGTCCGGATTCGATGCCCTTCACCTTTATGCCAAGGGCTTGCGCAATGGGCAGGCCAGCGTCCTGCAGGGACCATTCGGCTTCGAGCGTGCTGTCATCTGCGAGGCGGAAGGTGCCTGACATCGTCTCTGCATTGATCAAATTGAAAAGGGTTCCGACGGTTGGCGTCTCTCCTTGCCCATGCCACAGTCTTGCACGCAGAACGCGGCCGTTGGTGAACCCGTATTCGACAAAGCGGCCCGGTTCTTCGCGCAGCTCGATTTTTCGGGTCTCGAAACCCTCGGGGGTTATTTCAGCTACCACGCCGAAAGTCGCAAAGTCAGGTGTTCCATCGGGCAGTGTAAAGAGAACGTAAACGCGACCCGTCGGGTTGCGGTACAGGTTGAGAGTTACCCCGGATGCACTTGTTGTTACAGCCGTGCGAAGCTCAAGGTCGTTTACCGGGTCGATCCAAACCTCCTGGAACTCCCATTCTGCCAAGGCGGGCAGGGGGCATAGACACAGAAACAAACTGAAAACTGCTGCGCGCATTTTTTCATCCGCCTTCAGGCAATGCACCGTTTTCCCACTCTCCGGTCGTCTCCTCGCCCGAGGCGTAGCGCATGGTGCCGGTGCCCTGGCGCTTGCCATTGCGGAACGTGCCTTCGTAGACATCTCCGTTGGCGTAGACCGCTACGCCTTGGCCGTCGATTTCACCCCGGACCCATTCGCCCTCATACTCAAAGCCGGATGCCATGACGATCTTGCCTGTGCCGTGGCGCTGCCCGTCCTGGAAGGTGCCGACATAAACTGTGCCGTCCGGGTAGGTCGCGGTGCCTTGTCCCTGGCGCTGGCCTTCTACCCAATTGCCTTCATAGCGGTAGCCATCGGAATACGTCATCACGCCCTGGCCATGGTTTTGCGCGTTCTTGTAACTGCCTTCATAGACGACGCCATTGGCATATGTGGCGCGGCCTTCGCCTTCGATGACCCCTGCCACCCAATCGCCTTCGTAGGTGGAGCCGTCCGTGTAGGTGATCTTGCCCTTGCCTTCGGCGAGATCATCGCGGAACGCGCCTTCGTAGACCGAGCCATCGGGATAGGTGACGCGGCCTTGACCCTCAATCTGGCCTGCGGCCCATTCACCGATATAGGTATAGCCGTCATTGCCGATGAACGTGCCACGGCCTTCGCGGCGGTCATCCACGAATGTGCCATCATAAATGTCGCCATTGGCATAGGTCACACGTCCCTTGCCTTCGCGCTTGCCCGACACAAGGTCGCCTTCGTAGACGTCGCCGTTGGGCTGGGTCAGCGTGCCCTTGCCGTCGATCTGTCCCGCTTTCCAGAGGCCGACATAGATCAGGCCGTCAGGCATTGTCAGCGTTCCGGTCCCGTCTCGTTCGCCTGCAACGATCTGGCCGTCATAGACCGCCCCATCCGGATAGGTGATTGTTCCGATGCCCTGTTTGATGCCATCGACCCAATCGCCCTGGTATTCGTAGCCACCGGGGCTTTGCATCGTACCTTTGCCGTGATGCTTGGCGTTGCGGAACGATCCTTCGTAACGCACGCCGTTGGCATAGAGCGCAACGCCTTCGCCGATGATCGCCCCGGCCTGCCAATCTCCTTCATAGGTGCCGCCATCCGCAAACGTTATTTTTCCAAAGCCCTCTGGTTTGCCTTTGGAGAACGTCCCCTCGTAGACTGACCCGTTGGGAAAGCGCGCGATGCCCTCGCCCTTGATTTCGCCATCGACCCAGTCGCCGGTGTATTCATACCCATTGGGCAGCCGATACGTGCCGGTTCCGTGTTGCAAGCCGCCCCGGAAGGTGCCCTCGTACATGCCGCCATCATCGTATTGCTTGGTCAACACAGCACTGCTTTGGCCCTGGGCCAAGGCAGGCACCAGGGCAAGGCAAAGGATCAGACTGCACAAGCGCATTGCGTACCTCAAACGTTTTCGTTGGCCCGCGCCGAGGACGGTGGGCATTTTCAAGTTAAAACAGGGGACCGGGCGGGGCAATGGCCTTTGGCCTTTGACAGGGACAATCGGCAGAAAGGGGGCTCTGCCCCCGGCGCTGCGCGCCTCCCCCGGGATTTTCGAGAACAGAGAAGTCCCGGGGCTGGTGCCTTTGCGTCGCAGGTGGGTTCCCTTGCCTTGGCTTTCTGCTACATCTCGCCAGACGTTGAAGGAGAGCCATCATGGCCGACAGGTTTCGCATCACTTTGGGCCAAATGAACCCGACCGTCGGGGACATCGATGGCAATGCCGCCAAGGCGCGTGCGGCCTGGGAGGCCGGAAAAGCCGCCGACGCGGACCTTGTGGCGCTGCCAGAGATGTTCATCACCGGCTACAATGCGCAGGATCTGGTGATGAAACCTGCCTTTCACACAGCTGCGATGCGCGCCATTGAGGCATTGGCCGCCGACTGTGCCGATGGACCCGCCCTTGCCATCGGGTGTCCTTGGGCCGAAGGCGCGGAGCTTTTCAACGCTTATGTGATTTGCAAGAACGGTCGCATCGCCAGTCGCGCGCTCAAGCACCACTTGCCGAATGAAACCGTCTTTGACGAGGTGCGGATCTTTGATGCAGGTCCACTGGGTGGCCCATATTCTGTTGGCAACACCCGCGTTGGATCGCCCATTTGCGAGGATGCCTGGCACCCGGACGTCGCCGAAACGCTGGAGGAAACCGGGGCAGAATTCCTGTTGGTGCCCAATGGGTCGCCCTATTACCGGAACAAATACGAGACCCGGCTGAACCATATGGTAGCCCGGGTGGTGGAAACGGGCTTGCCCCTGATTTACCTCAACATGGTGGGTGGCCAGGATGATCAGGTGTTTGACGGGGCGTCCTTTGCCTTGAACCCGGGCGGGGTTCTGGCCATGCAGCAGCCTGTTTTTGACGAAACCGTGACCCATCTCGTTCTTGAACGGGGGCCAGATGGCTGGCGGGTTCAGACGGGTGAGATTGCGCATCATCCAAACGAATGGGAGCAGGACTATCGTGTGATGGTCACTTCCTTGCGGGATTACTGTGCCAAGACAGGTTTTCAGAAAGTCTTGCTGGGTATGTCGGGTGGTGTTGACAGTGCGCTGGTGGCCACTATTGCTGCCGATGCGCTGGGGCCGGACAATGTGCGCTGCGTGATGCTGCCGTCGGAATATACGTCCAGCGACAGCCTGGAGGATGCCGAAAGCTGTGCTAAAGCATTGGGATGTCACTACGATTACGTCCCGATTTCAGAAGCGCGTGCCGCCGTTACGCAAACCCTTTCGCCGCTTTTCGCCGAAACGGAGCCGGGGCTGACGGAGGAAAACATCCAGTCGCGCATTCGCGGTTTGCTGCTGATGGCCTTGTCGAACAAGTTTGGTGAGATGCTTTTGACCACGGGCAACAAATCCGAAGTCGCGGTGGGTTATGCCACGATTTATGGCGACATGGCGGGCGGTTACAATCCGATCAAGGATCTCTACAAAACCCGGGTGTTCGAGACCTGCCGCTGGCGCAATGCCAATCATCGTGACTGGATGATGGGCCAACCGGGCGAAGTCATCCCTGACCGGATCATCACGAAACCGCCGTCTGCAGAGTTGCGCGACGATCAAAAGGACAGTGACAGCCTGCCGGATTACCCGGAACTCGACAGCTTGCTTGAGATTCTGGTCGATCGGGACGGGTCCATCGCGGATTGTGTCGCGGCCGGATTCGAAGCAGACGTGGCGCGCAAGATTGAACGCCTGATTTACCTGAGTGAATACAAGCGGTTCCAGTCAGCCCCCGGTGCGCGCCTGACCAAACATGCGTTCTGGCTGGATCGGCGCTATCCGATTGTGAACCGGTGGCGCGATCCGTCCTAGATTAGGTCAAAGCGGCTTTTGCCGTGAGTGACGCAGAGTTGATTTCCCTCGGCGAGGTCGGTCACTGCATGGTTTGATTTTGACTGTCGAGAGGACCCTTGCATGCACCGATTCATTGTTATTGCTGCGCTTTTATTTGCTGTGTCCGGCGCCTTTGCCTGCGGGCCGGATACGGATTGCGTGATCGGGGATCGGCACTACCGGATTGCGTTGCCTGACGGATATGAAGAAGTAGCTCCCGTAGGGGCGATTGTATTTGCGCATGGGTATCGCGGGTCAGCGCAAGGCGTCATGCGCAACAAGAGCTTGCGCCAAATGGTGTCGGACATGGGTCTTGCGCTGATTGCGGTCAAATCGCTGGACGAAGACTGGGTTCTTCCCAATGCGCCCAGTCACTTGGACAGCGACGGGGCCGAGGAGTTTGCATATTTCGAAGGTGTTTTGGCGGATGCATCAGGCCGTTTTGCAATGGATCGCGACCGCGTCATGATGACGGGATTTTCGGCGGGCGGCATGATGGTCTGGAACCTGGCCTGTGCGCGTCCGGACCTCTTTGCAGGTTTTGCACCCATTGCAGGGACGTTCTGGAAAGAGCCACCCGCAAAATGTGAAATGCCGGTGGCCAGTATCGTGCACATTCATGGAACAGAGGACCGAATGGTCCCCTTGGCGGGCCGTCCGATCGGGCCGACGAAACAGGGTGATGTTGCTGAAGTACTGGCGATGTATCAGGAATTTGGTGAATTTGGTGATGCCGAGACGGTGCAGGTGAACGACATGAACTGCCAGCGGCGTGCCAATGACGCGGGCGACGTGCTTGAGTTTTGCACGTTTCCGGGCGGGCATTCATTCCGTTCTGACTTTCTGAGCTATGCCTGGGGTCGTCTGGAGGCTGCAGGGAAGCTTTAGCGCGCCAAAAAAAGGCGCACCATGGGTGCGCCTTACGGGGATGTTGGCGGGCTCCAGCGCAGAGGTAGACGTGGTGCCCGCCTCGTTTCGCGCTTAGCCGCCGACGGTCAGTTGGTAGCTGTGTGGCACATACCGGAAGCCGCCATCGCCATCTGTCTCGACATAGCCAATGGCGGGCCATGGCATGTGATATCCGACAAAGGCGATCCGGTCTGCAGCGAGCATGTCCAGCAGTCTGCGCCGGGTTGCGGCCGCTGCGGTCTTGTCCATGTCAAATTTCACTTCCCAATCGGGATGCGCCAGCGACCAGACGTAATGGTTGGCAAAGTCTGCGCCCAGGACCAACTGTGTGCCTTCGCTTTCGACCATATAGGCCATATGTCCCGGCGTATGCCCGAACGTTGCCATGGAGGTTATGCCCGACGCAGGGGCGCCACCATCATCCAGCATGGTCATGTTCTCGGCCAGCGGTCGCACCTTGCCTTCAAAGTTTTCGTTTTCGGCTTTGGCCCAGTGATCAAATTCAGCGGCACCGGTCATGTAGGCGGCATTGGCAAAGGTTGGCGTGTCGTCTGTCATCAGACCACCGATATGGTCGCCGTGCATATGTGTGATCACGACCTTGTCGACCTGGTCGGCTGTGTATCCGGCTGCTTCGATGGCACTGACGGTGGCGGGGCCTTGAAGGCCTGTGTCGAACAGGACCAGTTCGGACCCTGTGTTGATCAGCGTGGGTGTGAAAAAGAACTGTGCTGCATCGGTGGGCAGGCCTGCTGATGCGGATACGCTGTTGAATTCGTCCGCTTCAACGTTCAGGCCAAAGATGGTGTGCGGGTCGGGCACGGCACGGGTGCCTGCCAGCAATGTGGTGACTTCGAAGGCGCCGACCTTCACGCGTTTGAAGGTGTTCTGGCTGACGCCCATCATGGGTGCCGCAGAGCGCGCGGCAGTTCCAGCAACGAATGGCAAGGCAGCAGCGCCCATCAGGGCAGTACGGCGAGAGAGCATTGGCGATTTTATCATGGGTCCATCCTTGGGTTTCGATGATTTAATGATAGTGCGTTTCGACAACAGTCACGCAAAAAATCGATTTTTTTGATCATGACTGAGTGATCACCCAAAACAGATTGGCTTTGACCCATGTCTTTTGGTCTGATGGGGGCTGCTGTGGCTCTTACTAAGCTCGGCGCAAAAGCCCTCACCAGAACGCGTTCCGCGCTTGCAAAGCCGCCCCACGATCTGGACAAGTCCACAACCCTGTGACAAGGCAAGACCAACCCCGGAGAGAACAATGACAACCACTCGTTTTGCCCCTTCGCCCACTGGCTACATTCACGTTGGCAACCTGCGCACCGCATTGATGAACTACATGATCGCGCGCAAAGCGGGCGGGACCTTCATCCTGCGCATTGACGACACTGACCCGGACCGTTCGAAAGAGGAATACGTTGACGCGATCAAGCAGGACCTCGAATGGCTGGGCCTGCATTGGGACCGTATTGAACGCCAGTCTGCGCGGCTGGATCGCTACGCAGAGGCCGCAGACACGCTGCGCGCGAACGGTCGTTTCTACGAAGCCTTCGAGACGCCGACCGAGTTGGACCTCAAGCGCAAGAAGCAACTGAACATGGGCAAACCGCCGGTCTATGACCGCGCGGCCCTGGCCCTGAGTGACGTCGAACGGAATGCGCTGCGCGCTGAACGGGGCCAAGGCGTGTGGCGCTTCAAGCTGGATCAGGAGCGCATCGAATGGAAAGATGGTATTCTGGGCGACATCAGCATTGACGCGGCCAGTGTCAGTGATCCGGTTCTGATCCGGCAGGACGGCCAGGTTCTGTACACCATCGCGTCGGTTGTTGATGATATCGACATGGGTGTCACCGACGTTGTGCGTGGCTCGGATCACGTGACAAACACGGCGACGCAGATCCAGATCATCGAGGCATTGGGTGGTGCCGTGCCGCGCTTTGCGCACCATTCGCTTTTGACCGGACCACAGGGCGAGGCATTGTCCAAGCGTCTTGGAACTCTGGCCTTGCGCGACCTGCGGGAGCGCGGTGTGCAGCCGATGGCCTTGCTGAGCCTGCTGGCCCGGTTGGGATCGTCCGACCCGGTTGAATTGCGCACGGACATGGCCGAACTGATCGAAGGATTCGAGATCGGGCATTTTGGGTCCGCACCGACCAAATTCGACGAAGCCGATCTTTTGCCGCTGACAGGCAAATACTTGCAGACCCTGCCGCTGAGCGCCGTAAAGGATGCGGTTGCAGCTTTGGGTGTGCCTGCGGATCTGTCGGAGCCGTTCTGGATGGTCATGCGCGACAACATCGAGACCTTGCACGACCTCGAAGGTTGGTGGACCGTGTGTCGCGATGGTGCTGACCCGGTGATCGACGACGAGGATGCAGCCTTTGTTGCTGAGGCCATGGCGCTTTTGCCTGACGGGCCGTTTACCGCTGAAACCTGGGGTGACTGGACTGCAGCGGTCAAGGACGCATCAGGGCGCAAGGGACGCGGTTTGTTCATGCCGTTGCGCAAGGCGTTGACAGGTCAGGCGCATGGTCCGGACATGGCGTCGTTCATGCCGCTTTTGCAGGTGGTCAAGGTGCG
>CAYGQZ010000202.1:5317-7951 GCA_964352055.1 uncultured Rhodobacterales bacterium | reverse complement strand
ACGATAGACACGGTTCTGGCGTTGATCCAGTTGCGCGGGAAAGTCGCCGGGCTTTACAGCTGAAGCACGTCAGGCTTGTGTGAAAGAACGCCAGCGCGATTATTGCGCTGGCGTTTTGCTTTTGCTGACAAATCGGCGGCGTACAACCTTGACCGCCGGCAAGAGGATCAGGATCAGTGCGACCACGGTGATCGGGCCCGCAACCGGGCGTGTAAAAAAGATCGACGGGTCACCGGAGGACAGCAGCAGCGACTGACGCAGCGTTGGTTCTGCAATCGGGCCCAGAACGATCGCCAGCACGGCGGGGGCAAGGGGATAATCGAACTTACGCAGAAAGAAAGCGCCGATGCCAAAAACCACCATGAGCCAGATATCAAACATATCCCGGGTCGCCGCGTAGCCCCCTGCAATCGACAGCACAAAGATCATCGGGGCAAGGATCGTGAACGGCATCCGCAGCATCCAGATGAACACCGGGATGAACGCAAGATTGATCAGCAGCGCCGCGACATTGGAGATGTAGAATGACCCGATCAGTCCCCAGACAAACTCCTGTTCGTCGACAAAGAGCCGTGGCCCCGGCACCAGTCCCCAGATCACCATGCCCCCCAGAAGGATCGCCGTTGTGGGGGATCCGGGGATGCCGAGCGTCAGCATGGGCAGCATCGACCCGGTAGAGGCAGAGTTGTTGGCAGCTTCAGGCGCCGCAACACCATCGGGCGATCCTTTGCCGTATTCCTCGGGATTGCGCGAGATCATCTTGGCGACGCCGTAGGACATAAGCGAGCCGGGCGTCGCGCCAGCGGCAGGCAGAACGCCGACAAAGAAGCCGAGGAACGAGCCGATCATCGTGCCCCGCCACCCCCGTTTCACGGCCTCTTTCGTATCGGCCGTCATACCCTTGACGGTTATTTTGGGCGTTGTCGTTTCGACTTCGCCCCGGGTTTGCTCGATCGTCCAGAGCATTTCGCCGATGCCGTAGACACCGATGGCCAGCACCAGGAATCCGATACCCTGCAAAAAGCCGTTGTAATCAAACAGCACGAGCCGTGGCGCTCCGGAAATCTGGTCAAAACCGATGGCGCCCAGCACCAGGCCAAAACAAATTGAAAAGATGGTTTTGGGGATGTCATCGCCGCCCAGCCCGACAAAGGTCGCAAAGGCCAGCAGCATCAGTGCAAAGACTTCGGGCGGGCCAAAGGACAAGGCCACAGAGGCCAGAACCGGCGCAAAGAACGTGAACAGGATGTTTGCGACGGTGCCCCCGACAAATGACGCAAGCGCTGCTGTCACGAGCGCAAGGCTTGCACGGCCCTGCAGCGCCAGCGGGCGTCCATCGAAGGTCGTGGCCACGGCAGTCGATGCGCCCGGGATCCCAAGCGTAATCGACGAAACCGCGCCGCCATACATCGCGCCGTAGTAGATGGCGGCAAGAAAGATGATCGCCGATCCGGGCGGCACAAGGAACGTGATCGGCAGCAGGATCGCCACACCATTGACCGAACCCAGACCCGGCATTGCCCCGATAAACAATCCCACCGTGACCCCGATCAGGATCATCAACAGGTTCAAAGGCTGGAGCGACAAGAGCATGCCGTCAGCAAGCAGGGACAGGACTTCCATCTTCAGGTGCTTTCCTTGGTGCGGCCCGCCACGGCCTCAGTAAATAATGTCGTAGAGAACGTTGAACACCGGGTCGGTGAACGGCAGGCCGGAAGGCATGGTGATCTGCATCGCCCCTTCAAAGAAAAAGAACATCGCAACCGGCGTGATCAGCGAAATGGACAGGCTCAGCGGCAAGCCATGACGCCCGAGAAACCATGTGTAATAGAACAAAAACACGGCGATGGCACCATACATCGAGATGACGCTGACCAAGGCCACAAACCCGACAATCCCGCCGCCGACAAGAAGCAATGTCCGCCATCCGTAGCTGTCAAGCACCGGCTCTTCGGATTGCGAGGCGGGGCTTGTTCCGCGCCACCAATTGTAAGCGGTAAGGGCACAACAGATCAGCATGATCGCCGACAGCCAGAATGGCCAGGCCCCGCCACCGGGCCCTTTGCCGACGATGTATCCGACGGGCAGTTCCGTACTTTTCCACATCAGGTACATGGAAAGAAGGGCCAGAATCCCCGCGGTCATGAGTTCACCAACGCGCATCTCGCCCTCCTTCTTTTTCAGGTTGCCCTGTGTCGAAATATTCGACGATCTTGCGTTCTACTCACCAAGTGCGGCAAGCAGTTTCTTGTGGTTTTCGACTTGCAGCGACCAGTATGCACGCTGTTCAGTCGCGTCCATCCAAAGCGGTGATAGGCTCTCGGATTCCAGATAGCCCTGCCACTCTTCGCTCTCGTAGATCTGGGTGAACAGGTCCTGATAATAGGCAGCGGCTTCGTCCGACATGCCCGGCGCGCCGACAACGGCCCGCTGGTTGTAGTAAGAGAAATCGTGGCCTTTTTCCTTGATCGTCGGCACGTCCGGATAAGCGGGCATGCGTTCGTCCGAGAAGGCGAGCAATGGCACGAAATCACCGGCCTCGTAGAAGCCTTTGGCCTCGGCAGGGTTGTTCACGGTCGCCATGATCTGCTGGCCCGCCAGATCTTTGGCAACTGCGCCACCGCCGTCGTAGGG
>CAYGQZ010000202.1:0-5217 GCA_964352055.1 uncultured Rhodobacterales bacterium | reverse complement strand
AGAACAAACGGGTCGACGCCCATCATCGCGACCGGCGTGAATGTCTGGATGTCGATGCCAAGGTTTTCCTGACGCAGGGGGGTAGTGAAGAACGAATTCAGCGTCACGAGGATCGTGTGATCGGGATCGCTGGCGTTGCTGACATGGATCAAAGCCTCTGCACCGGAACCACCACCCTTGTTGTTTGGAACCAGGGGTCGTGTGGTAAGGTCCTTCTTTTCAGCGACCGATTGAATAAAGCGCGCGATCTGATCTGCGCCACCGCCGGCTCCGGCCATGATAACGAAATCAATCGGCTTGCGTGGTGCCCAACCATCCGCCAGGAGTTGTACAGGTGCAGTGGCAAAAACTGATGCCCCCACAATGCTCAGGAATGCACGTTTCGTAAACTTCATCAAAGAGATCCTCCCAATTAGACCGGTTCGGCCAGATCCGCCACTTGGTTGTGACGCCTTGTTAAATCCGTTCAGAAGCAACTAAATTGCGTAAATGGCAATTCAAGTAAAATTTTGTTGCGAGCGCAATGAATACCTTAGTGTACCAAAACGACAGGAATTTCTGATTTATCTACAACAACTTGCGTGTTCCCGCCAAAAAGCGTCTCACGTTCGTGATTGTGGCCATACGCACCCATAACCAGCAAACTGGCACCCAGTTCGGCTGTCATTCTTGGCAATGCCTCGCCGGGATTGCGGGTGTCAAATCTGTGTGCAACGGCTTCGACGCCCCTCAAACGGTAGTAGTCAATCAACTCGTCCGTCGTGGCGCCGTGCGGCTCTCCCTTACCACCGGAGAGGATTGTCACTGAACGTGCCGCAATTGCCAGATCAAGCGTCATGGCAACAGCGCGTGACGCTTCGAGCGAGCCGTTCCACGCAACCGCAATGTGCGCGCCGAAATCGTCTGCCACCTTGCCTTTCTGTGGGCACATCAACACCGGCCTGCCGGTTTCGTACAATGCAGATTTCAGGGAGTTCGTGCCGATGTTGCGGTCTCTGTCCGGTTGGGCAACGACAACGAGATCGGCCATGCGACCGTTGTGTTTGATGATGTCGGCCATTTGGCCATGTTCCTCGACGAACTGGACAGACGCCGTTCCGGCGATGGGCGTCGCCGTTTCCTTGATGTCAAATGCACCCACGAAACGGTGCAATTGGGCGCGAACCTCTTTTTCTTCCTGATTGGCCAGTTCCTGCGCCTGAACGACCATCGTTTCACGTGCAAATTTCGGCAGTGACCGACTGTATGGCTGCATGTCCTCGGGCCGTTTTCGACAATGTGCCACAACAAGATGTGCGCCGTGATGCTGTGCGAGAACGGATGCGTGTCCAAGCACCGTTTCGATCATACCATCGCCGCGCACTGGCACCATTATTCTTCTAAGCATTGATGCGGCTCCTTCTGTTTCTGGGCAAAAAAGGCCTGATGTGCGGTGTGCAATTCGATCACGGGTCCCCTCCGCCGATTATGTACTTTTGTACGATGTGCGACAATTCCGTCTGTAATGTTAGCGCGATTTCTCGGCGAAGCCCGAAACTTAGGTAACACTGCCCATCGAAGATCTTCAGCCCGGCCCCGATTTTCCTGTTCATGCTTTTGGTAACCAGATGATCTGGATAATGAAAACAGGATTTAAAACGTGCCGGATTTGAATATCCATCGATCATCATTCTGACGGCACCGAACAAGGTGATCGCTCCCTGCGGCTGGACGCGGAACACGACGGCGCCGGTCTGACTGCTTTCCGATGTCGCACAATCGTCGTGGACACGGTGCGGGGCAGGGCACAGCGCCATGGCAATTCCGACAAAAACGATCAGACCTACCATTGCCGAACATTCCGCGCTACACGAAGCAAAAGTTCAAGACTTCGGGTAGCGTTCTTCATGGATAGAAAGGTCATTACAGGTTCCGCCTTGCTTGTGGCGGCGATTTGCCTGCTGCCAATCATCGGGGTTCTGGCTGCCGCGGCTTTTGGTAGTTTCGATACGCTTATGCAACTCGCCGATACTGTTCTGTGGCGGTACACATGGACAACCCTGGCTTTGGTCGTCCTGGTCGCAACCGGGGCGATCGTGATCGGCAGCATCACTGCTTGGCTGGTGGTTGCGACCGAATTCAAAGGGCGGCGCGTTCTGGAAGTGGCCCTGGTTGTGCCCTTGGCTTTTCCAGCCTACGTGCTCGCCTATGCGTATACGAATGTGCTGGACCATCCGGGCATTGTTCAAACCACGTTGCGCAACGTGATGGGCTGGGGACCGCGCGATTACTGGTTCCCCGAGATTCGCTCTCTGGGTGGGGCTGCCCTCATGCTTGTTCTGGTGCTGTATCCATATGTCTACCTGATGGCGCGCACGGCGTTTCGAACTCAGGCTGCCACACCGTTTTATGCCGCACGCTCATTGGGCTCGTCACCCATGAGTGCCTTTCTGACCGTGTCTTTGCCGATGGCGCGGCCGGCAATCGCGGCGGGTGCGCTCTTGGTGATGATGGAGACGATTGCCGACTTCGGCACGGTTGCGCATTTCAGTGTGCAAACCTTTGCGACTGGTATTTACACAAGCTGGTTTGGACTTGCCGACCGTGGTGCAGCGGCGCAACTTGCGGTCGGCTTGCTGGCCTTTGCGCTGTTGGTGGCCGCCTTGGAGTACATGAACCGGGGCAATGCCACCTTTGCCGTGAAAGGCCGCCAAGAGGTCTTTTCCAGGTTCAAGCTGTCAGGGAGTCGGGCGTTGGGGGCTCAGGTTCTGTGCATCTTGCCGGTCCTCTTGGGCGTCATTATTCCGGTGATTACGTTGGTTCTGATGGGTCTGCGGTCCGAGCAGGACATTTTCAGTCCGCGTTACCTTCGATTCATCCAGAATTCTCTGCTGCTGGCGGGCATTGCAGCCGTGATTACGGTGGCGGCGGCTATCCTGCTCGGGACGTTCCATCGTGTGCTGGCAGGCAAGACGGCTTTGGCCACGCTCTTTATTGGTCGGCTGGGCTATGCCGTGCCAGGCGGCGTGATTGCCGTTGGTCTGCTGGTGCCCTTTGCCCGCTTTGACAATTGGCTGGATGACCGGATGGAGGCGTGGTTCGACATATCGACCGGGTTGCTCATTTCGGGATCGATCTGGCTATTGGTGGCGGCCTATATGATCCGCTTTCTGGCTGCCGCCATCGGGTCTTATGACAGCGGCTTGTCCGCGGTGACGCCAAACATCGATGCTGCCTCGCGGGTATTGGGGCGCAGTGCCTGGGGCACGGTGCGCAATGTTCATATTCCGATTCTGCGCGGCAGTATCCTGACCGCGTTACTGATTGTGTTTGTCGATACAATCAAGGAACTGCCCGCGACACTGATCCTTCGGCCGTTCAACTATGACACGTTGGCCGTGCAGGCATTCCGGCTGGCCTCGGATGAACGGCTGGAAGGGGCGGCGGTGCCGAGCCTGATGATTGCAACAATCGGTCTTTTGCCGGTCATATTGCTGTGCGCACAGATCGGGGATTGGCGTTCAGAGCGGCGCAATTGAAAAAGGCGCGCCGTGTGGGCGCGCCTTGATCTTTTGCGGCGGTGTTAGGTTACTTCCAGCCCGCTTCACCAAGTATTCTCTGCGCCGCTGCGATATTGTCAGCAATGTCACTGAGCGCGATGGCGTCCGGACGGAAAATGCCCAGTGCAGCCACGGACGGGGCCAGACCAATCCCCGGAACAGCTGGGTATTCGTCATTGCCTGCCGAAAAGTATTTCTGCGCCTGCTCGGATGCGAGGTATTCGAGGAACTTGATCGCGTTGTCCCGGTTTGGGGCATGCGCAGCAACGCCGCCACCCGAGATGTTCATATGTGCGCCGATGTCGTCCTGGTTTGGAAACACCCACCCAATCTGGTCGGTGCTGCCTGATAGGCCGGAGACGTCTGTGCGCAGCGCACGTGCGAAGTAATACGTGTTCGACATGGCGATATCACATTCGCCGGAGACGATGCCAAGCAACTGGTCCGTGTCGCCGCCTTGCGGATCACGGGCGAAATTCGCCACGACGGCCTTGGCCCATGCGCCAGCGGCTTCCTCGCCCAGATGTGCGGTCAAGGCAGCGACAATGTTCTGCGTGTAGACGTTGGATGAACTGCGGATGCAAACCATCCCGGCATATTCCGGATTCGCCAGATCCTGATAGGTCTTCGGCGGATTGGCGACTTCGTTTTTGTCGTAAAACAGGATCCGCGCGCGCTGTGAGAACGCAAACCATTGATTGTCGTCATCTTGCAGATAGGCTGGAATTGCGGCTTCGAGCACAGGGCTGTCGATGGATTGCAAAAGGCCAAGCTCTTTGGCTCGGGCAATACGAACCGTGTCAACGGTCAGAAACACATCAACGGGCGAGTTGTCGCCCTCTGCTTCCATGCGCGCGATAAGCTCATCTGCATTGCCCTCGATCCGGTTGATGGTGATGCCGGTTGCCTCGGTAAAGTCCGAATACAAACGCTCATCCGTGTCGTAATGGCGCGAGGAATACAGGTTTACCTCGCCTTCGGCATAGGCGCCGCCAGCGGTCGCTGCCACGACAAGGGCGAGGATGGAAGTCTTGGGGGTCATGACGATCTCCGTTCAGTGGATTAATCTTACTGTTTTTGTCAATTACAGGATTAGCGGATCAAATCAACCCTTTCCGATAAAAATAGTCAGGTTTTTGGATGATGTCACTCTGACGGCCTGACAACAGAAAATGTGGGTGGATGGCTTGCGTTTGGACGCCTGTCGCTGGACCTGTTCAGGATAGTCCACCAACATCGCCCAGGGCCAACACATCGCCATGGCCTGCGTGTGTCCTGAATCGGAGGTATGCATTTACCTCCCGGTGGTACGAAAACTGTACACACACGCTCTGACGATATTGGCAGGCTTTGAAATTAGAGTATTCCAATCAAGCTTGGCCAATGATTCCGATATGGTAGATTCCGCACACCTCAGAACCGGCACCCGGGCACCAGGTCTGCCCTGATCTTTCGCGAACTTGGCGGTGACGCGCCTGAGCCAAGTGCCAACGATGGCTATCGCTTATGTCCCTGATACACTTCAAACACGGTGCCAAACTGTCCAAAATAGCAGGACCACTTCATTATCGTTTTGCAGCCACAACGTAATTTCACATAATTGTTGTTATTGAAGATCCGTCTATGTAGCCGCAAAGCTAAAATGTCACCCATGAGCAATTCAGGAATGTCACTCTGC
>CAYGQZ010000201.1:5072-8036 GCA_964352055.1 uncultured Rhodobacterales bacterium | reverse complement strand
ACCGATGGCGGGGTGCGGGCGCTGAGGAAGCTGCCGAACGTAGACCATGCGGGGATGTTGTCGCTCATCACCTTGGCCAGCACGAGGAATGGAACAGCCATCAGCGCACCGGGAATGTTCCAGAGCCAGCTCCAGATGATGACGGTCAGCAGCACTGAAACTGTGTTCAGCTCCAACCTGCGTCCGATGACATGCGGGGTGACGAACTGCCCCTCGATAGAAGTGAGCGTGAGGTACAAGGCGGCAGGCAAAAGGCCTGCGCTCATTGTATCAAAGGTCAGCAGACCGACGCCCGCCGCCAGAATTGCCCCGATGATGGACCCCAGAAACGGCAGGAAGTTGAGCGCGAACGCAAGCGCGCCCCAGACGGCAGGATTGGGCATGTTCACAGCCGCCATCGCCAGCGCAATGGCAACACCAAGCGATGCATTCACCAGTGTGATCGTCAGAAAATATCGCGAAATCTGGCGCTCAATATCGCGCATGGTTTTGACAGCCTTGCGCTTGTCTGAAAACGAGGGCGCGGCCGCGACTATTTTTGTATAAAAAAGATCTCCCGAGGCCAGAATGAACATGGCGAGCACCAGCCCCACGCCCGTCAGCGACAGAAAGTTGGCAACACTGCCTGCTGCAAATTCAACAAGGCCCGGCTGTTCAATGGCAACTGTCGTGTTTTCGTTAGTTCCTCCGGTCGCCAGTTCTTCGACCTGGTCACTCGCCTCCTGAACGTCTTGCACGGATTGCAAAACGCCGCGCAGCTTGTTGCGTAGTTCATCCGCCATGTCAGGTGCATCCGCGAGAATAGCGCTGACCGGGCCGCTCATCATGAAAGCACCAACAAAAAGAGCAATCGCAGTTCCCACGATCAGGACAACAGAAGACACCGCCGAGGGGATCCCGATGCGCCCCATCATACGCACGACCGGGCTCAGCGTCAGGGACAGCAGGATCGCGATCATGATCGGCAGAAACAGGTCGCGGGCGAAATACACAACGCCGAACACCATGATCAGCACGATCGCGACCAAGAGACGTTTGATTGTGGAAAGATCGTTCAATCAAGCCTCCTTGCCCGTATTGAGCCTGCGGCGTCATCGTGCAGACCCTTGTGAACCACGCATCCGGAAAAAGGTTCCCACGACATGTCATAGTTAAAAGACAGAAGTGCCCCTGCCGCTATGGTGACCCCTTTCTTGAACAAGGGGATCGTGTCATGGGCCAACAGATGCCTACTTACCTATTCGTCGGGATCTCGGGTGTAATGCGGCTTGATCTGAATGGGACCATTGCAGCGGCGGTGCCGGATGCCCGTGTGATCACCGCCAAAACACTCTCGGAGGCCGTCGAGTCCGCACGCGAAATCGTCAATCTCGCAGGCGCGATCGTCAGGGCCGATGCGCACCAGGTGCAAGGCAGCGAACTGGAGGGCATACTGCGGTCGGCACAGGCACGCATCGTGCTGGTCGGAGACGCAGCGGAGGATGAGGTTGCGACAAGCCCCTATCCTGTCTTGCAGCGCCCTTTTGGTATTGATGATGTGCTGAATGCGCTTAACTTGCCACGGTAGGAAATCCCGCAGCCGCACCAGCGTCATGGCGCGTTGAAAAGGACCACAATGGCCATTTTTCCCATTGGACAGAAGCTGCGCGACAGTCTCGACAACCTCGGTGTACGGCTCGCACTCGTGCTGGCTGTGTCTTTGCTGCCGTTGATGATCGTATCCATCGTCAGGTCTCAGTCGGTGATCAACGAAGCCGAGGCACGCTTGCAGGCGGCCCTTGTCGGTGAGACGTTGCGCGCAGTACGCGACGAGGCATCGCTGATCGAACGCGCCCGCAGCGTGGCAAAAACTCTTGCAACACTCGCCCCGGATATCACTCAGGATCCGGAGGCCTGTAGCGTCCTTATGCGCCAGACTATTGAAGAGTCACCGTTTTCTTTTGCAGGCTATTACGACCTGTCGGGCGATGTGGAATGTTCCAGCGCGCCCGCCCCATTCAGTTTCGGTGTGACCGCCGATCTTGCGGCGCAGATTGCCAACCCGGTTCCAACGGTGCTGGTCAACGAAGAAGCCCCGGCCTCGCGGACATCGGTCATCTATGCAGCCCATCCGATGCGAAATCAGGCCGGAGAGTTGGTGGGGTTCGCCGGTGTCTCGGTGCCGCACTCCAGGCTGGCGGCGAATGACGATGACGCACTCGATGCTTCCTTTCTGACGGTAAAGCGGGATGAAAGGGTTCTGACCGGTCCGGGAAGCCCTTCGGCAGATGATGACATGCTGCCACGACTGGAGCCCGGGGAAACACTGTCGGACCTGCCGCCAAGTTTCACAGGCACCGGGCGCGACGGCATCGAGCGCATTTATGCGGTCGTGCCCATTGTCAGCGCGGAAATCTATGCGATCGGAATGTGGACCACCCAGGACGGCATGACGGAAGAGTTCTATTTCACATACCCGGCGTTGTTTCCCTTTTTGATGTGGCTGGCCAGTCTTGCCGTCGCAGGGTTTGCGGCCCGGCTGTTCTTGACACAGCATGTCGTACAATTGCGGCAGGCAATGCGCGCGTTTTCATCCAATCGTCTATCGCCGGACTTTGCCGACTTTCAAAAGGCTCCGTCTGAACTGCGCGATGTGGCTCGGGAATTCGTGGGCATGACCGATACGATTCTTTACGAAGAGGCCCGGCTGGAGGATATCGCCCGCCAGAAGGACGTGCTGCTGCGTGAAGTTCATCACCGGGTCAAAAACAACCTGCAACTGATTGCCTCGATCATGAGCATGCAGATGCGCCAATCCCGTTCGCCCGAGGTCAAGCGCCTGATCCGCAGTCTGCATGATCGGGTCAACAGTCTGGCCACGGTACATCGCGACCTTTACCAGACCAGCGGGCAGGCTGACATCCAAATCGACGAGTTGTTGAAGTCCATCGTGACCCAGGTTTTGCGCATGGGGACAAAACAGGG
>CAYGQZ010000201.1:0-4972 GCA_964352055.1 uncultured Rhodobacterales bacterium | reverse complement strand
GGCGGTTTGCCTCTGACCGCACGCATGACCATCGCGACCACGAACAGGATCAGGAAGATCACGAAAAGGATCTGCGCAATCCCAGCGGACGCCCCGGCGATGCCGCCAAAACCCAAAGCGCCGGCAATCAACGCAACGACCAAAAATGTAAGTGCCCAACCAAGCATGATGTTTCTCCTATTTTGTTTCGACTGTTGTCGCTCTGTGTGGAGAACGCCCGCCTCGAGGATTGGTTCCAGAAAAGTTCAGACGATTTCTTCGGGCGCGCCGGGAATAGGCACGCCGGTACGGGCTGCGGGCCTTGTCGCATAGGGCACAAGAAAGCCGCGGCGCATGTCAGGTGCCACGGCGGCGTTCGCCGTGGCCACACGCTGCCAGGCGTCAAAGGCGGTTTTGGGGTCGAGGAATACCTCCTCTGCCGGACCCGCCAACCAATGATCGAACACCTTGCGGCGAATATCGCCAACCTGCTTCGGCGCGGTCAGCAAGACGCCTGCCTCGGCGTCCCACTTCATGCTGCGCCCGTTGAGATTTGCAGACGATACGATGGCAGCCTGATCGTCAAACAGGGAAAGCTTGGCATGCACATAGATGATCGGCGCCTTGGCAAGTGTCGCCCGATCCGTGGCAGCGTCGCGGCTGTCCGCCTTGCGCCGTTGCGCAGGGCTGACAACCAGAAACCGCGTCCCGAAAGCGCGGCGCACCTGCCGGATCGCGCGGGCCTGCAGGAATTCTCCGAACCGCCCGTCAAGACCTGCGCTGTCGGAAAAGGCGACATCCTCGGGTGCAGCCGGCAACAGCAACAGCAGCTTCAATCCGGGATTGCGCCGCCCTGCGCGGGCCAGAGCTCTGGCAATGCGCCGGTCGCGAAAAAACTGCGTTTCTAGGTAGATGAAGTCCCGGGCGCGTTTGATCTGGGCCAGATGTGCCTTGAACAACGTGCTCGATACCGGTTGCGGGGCCAACCAAAAGGTGTTGCGCGGCCTGTGCCGTGACAGCGTTGTCAAAAACGGCGTCTGATAATGCGGAGCCGGAGTCTCACCGCTGATGACACGGGGCAGGGTCCGCAAATATGTCCGGGCATCCTGTGCGGTCGCGGGATCAGTGATCACCAGCTGCACATCGTGCCATGTGTCCTGCGCGGCCTGGTCGTGTTCAAGGTCATCATAACGTCGGTTGTTCAGGTCCAGCCCGCCGATATAGGTGACCCGACCGTCAAACACCGCCAGCTTGTGATGCAGGGTCACAGGATAAAGCCTGGGCAAGGCCAAGGGACGCATCCGTGCCTTGCCATCGCTCATATGAACGCAATCACCCAGGCCCGGCAGACCGTCCAGCAAGAAGGCCGGATCGGATCCTGCGTTCAGGTGCTCAATAATCTTTTGCAATTTGCTGCGTGTCCGTACCGCGAACATCAGGCGTGGGACCAGCCCCCCTTGCGCCGGATGCTGCAGACACTGCACCGTCAGCGCCGCCGCACCCGATGCCGTCAAAGCATTGATACCCTGGCAAATAGCGACAAACTGCCAGGCCTGTTGATGCAAATCGAACCCGATCGTCGGGTCAAAGTCCGAGACTGTCAGGGCAATTGGCACACCCCGGTTCAGGGTGTGTACAAACAGATCTGCCCAAGTCGTTCCAATCTCCAATGCTGCGTCAGACCGCAACCGGGTGCGTGGATCAAAAAGCCGAAACCCCATATCGATTTCGGAGTCCGCGGTCAGAAAAAGCTGTTCCAGCCTGGGATAGGCTTCGGCGGCGGTCACAAGCGTTTCCACGTGCATCGCGTTGCCAGGCAGGGGTTCGCACATGAGGCACGCCTATCTTCGGACAGTCCGGTCCGATACAATGACAGCGATCGTTCCGCTCTCGGTCAGTTCAAGAGAATCGTCTTCCGACAGACCCAGCAGTTCGACAAGACGTTGGCGCGCGCGGTTCACACGGCTTTTCATGGTGCCCGTCGCAACGCCACACATTTCGGCAGCTTCGTGGTAGGCAAAACCGGATGCACCGACAAGTGTCAGAGCCTCGCGCTGTTCGTCGGGCAGCTGCTCAAACGCCAACAGGAAGTCCTTGTACGCAAGCCTGCCATCGTGATCCGGCTTGACCGACAAGGACCCGCTGAAGACCCCGTCGACGTCTTGCACCTCGCGGCGGGCTTTTGCGTAACCCGTATAGTAAGTGTTGCGCAAGATTGTGAAAAGCCATGCGCGCATGTTGGTGCCCGGCTCAAAACCATCAATCGATTTCCACGCCTTCATCACGGTGTCCTGCACCAGATCATCGGCCAGTGTCGGGTTGCGGCAGAGACTCATCGCGAAGGCGCGCAAGACCCCCAAATGCGTGACAAGCTCGTCGCGCGGGTCCAATACGGTCATGAATTCACTCTGTCCCATTATGGTCATCCTGAGCCCTCAGCTTTGCAACCAATGCCATCAGGTCTGCGGGGATCTCCTCCTCGGCGCGTTCCCGGAAGGCGCGCTGAAGGTTTTCCTTGATCAGCTTTTGCTTGGCTTTGGTTTTTTCTGCGTCGTCGTCACTCATGGTCTGCCTTCCGTAATACCGTCCGTCGACAGTACGTATCTGCGCGTTATTTTATCCAACATGGGAACCAAACCACCGATCGTTGGTTTGGTTCCCATCTTATGCAAAAAAAGGGACAAAAATGTCTGACACCGTGCCGAACAAATCGCTTTCTCTTGTTGTGGCTGATCTGCTGCCTTTTTTGCGGCGCTATGCGCGGGCGCTGACCGGATCGCAAAAGACCGGAGACCGCTATGCGGCGACCACGCTCGAAGCCCTTTTGACAGACAGGACTATTTTTGAGCAGGTCTCCTCCCCGAAGGTCGGGCTTTTTGCTGCGTTTCATCAGATTTGGTCCAGTCTCGGCGCTCCTGTGACCGCGGACGATGATCCGATGGGGGCGCAGGCCAACGTCCACCTTTCGCGGTTGACCGAAAACACCCGCGAGGCGTTGCTTCTCAACACGATCGAGGAATTCTCGATCAGTGAAGTCGCGGAAATCATGGGGACCAGTGCCGCGGAAGTTCAGGGACTGCTTGATATTGCAATCCGCGAGCTTGAAAAATCAGTCGCGGGCAAGATCATGATCATCGAAGATGAAGCGATAATCTCGCTGCATATCAAGAAGATCGTCAAGGAGCTGGGCCATGCGGTAACCGGCGTTGCGCGCCGACACAGCGATGCTGTGAAACTTGCGGCCAAGGAACGCCCTGATCTGATCTTGTCGGACATTCAGCTTGCCGATGGATCATCCGGTGTCGAGGCGGTCAATGAAATCCTGCGTGATGCCGGCGACATACCCGTCATCTTCATCACGGCCTTCCCCGAGCGTTTGCTGACCGGTGAGCGTCCTGAACCGGCGTTTCTGATCACCAAACCCTACACCGACGATCAGGTGCAGTCGGCAGTCAGCCAGGCAATGTTCTTTGCGTCATCCGCTGTGATCGAAGCCACATAATTTTTGGAACCAATCCTCGTCACAGCGGTTCGTCCACTGAATCGAAAACAGAATTGGAGTATCGAAGATGGCACAAACCGCAAAGAACAACGTTGAAGAGCTGAACGTCGATGTCACCAAGCAGATGGCGGTCCTGCGGGACGATATCGCGAACCTGACCGCGACCGTAGCGGAATACGGCAAGGCACAAGGTCTGGCTCTCAAGGCGTCGGCGGCACAAAAGGCTGCCGGTGTCGCGGAGAACGGCGCGCAGACGGCGCAGGCTCTGAAGGCTACGGCCGAAAAGACCTATGCTGATACCGAGGACGCTGTGCGGGCGAACCCAGCCGCAGCCATGGGGATCGCCGCCGGGATTGGCTTCCTTGTGGGACTGATGGCGCGCCGGTAATGTTCGGAATAGAACAAAAAGTCGAAAAGGCCGCGCGCAAGGCTGCGGCCTTTTCGATGGGCAGCGTGCTGGCTGCCGTGGGTGCGGGGTTCCTGACTGCGGCCACCTACATGCTGGTCAGCGAATTGCGCACGCCGCTGTTCGCTGTCACGACCCTTGGCATGATGTACCTTGGCCTGTCGGCGATTGCCTTCGCAGTCGGCCGGTCCCGCCAGAGAACGCACAATCGCACACAGTCAGCAACAGATCTGCCAGGCAACCTGAGCCCGATGCAACTGTTGGCCGTCTCTTTCCTGCAAGGATTGGAACAAGGCCGCAACAGCAGACGATCGGCATCACAATGAACAAACAGCTTAGCCAAACCAGAGCAGCTCAAACGGTGCGCCGCGCCGTGACGACAGGCTGCGACAAGTGTCCGCTGCGGTCAAAGCGGATATTCAAGGCGTTTTCAGCCGATACTCTGCAGTTCATGAAATCCTTCAAGATCGGGGAAATGTCCGTCGAAGCAGGCACGCCGATACTCTCCGAAGGGTCGAGTACACCGCAACTCTACACCGCGCTCAGCGGCATGGGGCTGCGCTACAAGACTCTGGAAAATGGAGACCGGCAGGTGATCAGTTTCATCGTCCCCGGTGACTTTATCGGACTGCAATCCGCCGTCATGGGTGAAATGCAGCACTCGGTCGAGGCGACGACAGATATGGTCTTGTGTGTGTTTGACCGGTCGGCGCTGTGGAGTCTGTTCAAGACCGAGCCCCAACGCGGTTTTGATCTGACCTGGATTGCCGCGGTTGAGGAGCATTTCCTGGGCGAAACCGTCGCGTCACTGGGCCAACGCACCGGGCCGGAACGCATGGCATGGGCCATGGTGCGTTTGTTCAAACGCTTGGACGCACTTGACCTGAAAAAGGGAAACAGCGTGCCATTGCCGTATCGACAACAGGAACTGGCGGACGCGCTTGGTTTGTCCCTCGTGCATACCAACAAGACATTGGGCGGCTTTCGGCAAAAGGGCCTCATGTCCTGGCGGGATGGATTGCTGACGATTCCCGATCTCGGCAAACTTGCTGACATCGCTTCTGCTGATCTTGAGGCAGAACCCA
>CAYGQZ010000200.1:0-8058 GCA_964352055.1 uncultured Rhodobacterales bacterium | reverse complement strand
AAGGCTTCAAGCTGATGCGCATTCATCGGGTGGTCTGCCTCATCTGCGCAGGCCAGATGCGAGATGATGAGCGCCGGGTTCTGAGCAATGGCGATGTCGCGAACGGCAAACCACTCGCCTGGTTCCATCCCGAGGCGGTTCATCCCGGTGTCGAGCTGAATGCCAAAGGGATGGCCGGGAAGTGCTTCGACGTGGCGCAGCATCTGGTCCACCGAATTCAGCAAGGGGATGAGGGCGCCTGCGCGGACCGCGTCCGTATCGCCGGTCATATGGCCGGAAAAGACAAAAATATCGGGCCCGGCACCGATGGCCGCGCGCAGCGCAGTGCCTTCGGGAGCCGTTGCCACGAAAAAGCGCTGCACGCCCGCACGCAGCAGGGCCTTGCCCACCACATCCGCGCCCAGACCGTAGCCATTGGCCTTGACCACGGCGCCGGTTTCGCCTTCGGTGAGCGCATCAAGCGCGCGCCAGTTCCGGACCAGTGCGCCAATGTCGATTGTGAGTGTCGCGGATGTCATGGCGGGGGTTTTGACAGGCTCACGCCCATTGGTGAAGAGGGAAAACGCATCTGCCGTGTTGCCATATCAGGGCAGCCCAAAGATATCCCGGTTCTGTTCCCAGATCTGTTCCCCGATCAGGCAGTTATAGGGCGCATTGGCTTGTGCGCGGTAAATCCGTTCCGAAAACCCTGCGATTTCAAGCACCAGCTTGCGTCGGATCACCCCTTCGAATTCGGCCCAATTTGTGACCGGCAGCACAAATGCGCCGGTGCCACCGATCACGCAGGCCCGGTAATAGGCATCGAGGTCGGGAATGCTCCACCGGGAAAAGGCGTCTGCCCCGTGGGTCATCAGCGGCAAGCCGTTGATCGTGATGCCCTGTGCGACCACGCGGTCGCGGGCTTCGGTCACAGGTCCGCCCGAATTGTTTGGCCCATCGCCCGAGATGTCGATCACGCGGCGCAAGCCATCGAAGCTGTTTGCCGCAATGGACGCCGCTGCGTAATCAAGCGCGGATGCGATGGACGTGCGCCGCAATCCATCATCAAAGCGCGCGGTGATTTGCGCGGCGACGCGGTCTGCGTCTGCTTGTGTCTGGATCATGGTCCAGGGCACGACGATCCGCTGATTGCCGGCGCCCGCCCATTCTACATAGGTGATCGCAATCCGGCCCAGCATGCCGCCCGAGAGGGCATTTTGTACTTCGCTGCTGGAAAGGGCGGCGGCATAGCCACGCCTCTGGATCTCAAGCTCGAACGGTTGCATGGAGCGCGAAACATCTGCAGCCAGAAAAAGCTCGACGTCCACCTCTGCCCGGTCCTGCGCATGGAGCGGCAGCGAGAGCAGGAGCAGGAAGGCAAGTAAGTATCGCATGCCGCCTATTGCGCCGCATATTGGGGCGTCTGTCCAATCACGACTGGGTCAGGTCGGTATGTGCGGCGGCAGAATGGGCCACGCGGGCCCGAAGAACATGCACGAAAAAAAGCATGGCCGCACCATCGATGCGAAAACTTCGTACCGGGTGTTCGTTGGACCAGCAGTTCCGTCCGGCGGATCAGAATTCCTGATCGCCGCCCGCGCCTTGTTGCCAAGGCTGCACCAGGTTGCCAAAGCGGGTAAAGCGCCCCTCAAAGCTGAGATCGACCGTGCCGATGGGGCCGTGACGTTGCTTGCCGATGATCACCTCGGCGCGCTGGTGCAGACGTTCCATTTCTTCCTGCCACTTGGCCATGGCTTCAAGATCGTGATCGCCGGGTTTTTCACGTTCTTTGTAATATTCCTCGCGGAACACGAACATGACCACGTCGGCGTCCTGTTCGATCGAACCTGATTCCCGCAAGTCGCTGAGTTGCGGTCGTTTGTCCTCGCGGTTTTCGACCTGACGCGAAAGCTGGGACAGGGCGATAACCGGGATGTTGAGCTCTTTGGCGATGGCCTTGAGGCCCATGGAAATCTCGCCGATTTCCTGTACCCGGTTTTCGGCCACGCCGCGCACAAGCTGCAGGTAGTCCACGATCAGAACGTCCAGCCCGTGGGTCCGTTTCAGGCGGCGGGCGCGTGCGGCCAATTGCGCAATCGGGATGGCGGCGGTGTCGTCGATATAGAGTGGGCAGGATTCAAGGGCTTTGGCGGCATCCACGAAACGGCGGAACTCGGTCTCGGTCATGTCGCCGCGGCGGATCTGTTCACTTGGCACTTCGGCGGCCTCGGACAGGATCCGGGCGGCCAGCTGTTCTGCGCTCATTTCCAGCGAATAGAAGCCGACCACGCCGCCTTGCACTGCACCTTCGGAGCCGTCAGGCTTGATGCCTTTTTTATAGGCCTTGGCGATGTTGAATGCGATGTTCGTGGCCAGCGATGTCTTGCCCATGGAGGGGCGTCCCGCGAGGATCAAAAGGTCAGAGGGATGCAGGCCGCCGAGCTTTTTGTCGAGGTCGACAAGGCCGGTGGATATGCCCGCTAGCCCGCCTTCGCGTTGGTAGGCCGCATTGGCGATGTTGACTGCGTCGGTCACGGCCTTGAGGAAGCTTTGAAAGCCGCCTTCCGAGGTGCCCTGTTCGGCCAGTTTGTAAAGCGCCTGTTCGGCCTCGACGATCTGTTCCTTGGGCTCGGACGCCACGTCGACCTTGGCCGCCTTGGCGCTGATGTCGCGGCCCAGCACGATCAGATCGCGGCGCACGGCCAGATCATAGATTATCTGGGCATAATCACGGGCGGCAAAGGCACTGATCGCGGCGCCGGCCAGGCGCGCCAGATACGCAGGACCACCCAGTTCCTGCAAGCCTTCGTCATCTTCCATGAACGCCTTGAGCGTGACTGGGCTCGCCAGATTGTTCTTGGCAATCCGGGCCGAGGAGATTTCGAAAATCCGCGCATGGACCGGGTCATAGAAGTGTTTTGGGCTGATGATGGCGGCCACGCGATCATAGATATCGTTGTTGGTGAGAATCGCACCCAAGAGCTGTTGTTCGGCCTCAATCGAGTGGGGCATCGTCTCGGCGTCCTGCACGGCGACGCCGGTCGGGTTGAATGCTGTGATCTCGTTCATTGGCCCATTCCCTGCTCTTTTTTTGCTCTGTAGCGCGGCTCTTGCCACAGGTGAGCGTGCCTTGGAAACCCGGGAACATCTTTGGGGATGACCTTGGGGATAACATTTTTTGGACGCTTATCGCATCAAAGTATCGCGGTGTTCAGTGGTGACCCTACCACATGTTGAGGTGCAGGTCTGCAAGAATCACTGTTGTTCACAGAGCATCGGCAAGATTTCTCTACAAAATAAATTTGCGTGACGGGCGGACAAGCCTACGGTTGCGTACGTTCCGCCTGCCAGCCGCGCGGGTCCTTGAGGAAGGCCTCGACGCCGGTCAACGTATCCTCATCAAAGGCCTTGCTTGCGCGTGCTTCGGCCAGCACATCCCACCATGTGCACAAGTGGTGCAATTGCACGCCGTGATCCCCGAGTGTCTTTTCCGTTTCGGGGAAGATGCCGTAGTAGAAAATCACCGCCGTATGCGCGCATGTGGCGCCGGTGTCGCGGATCGCATCCACGAAGCTGATTTTCGAGCCGCCATCGGTGGTCAGATCCTCTACCAGCAGGACTTTTTGACCCTCATGCATGTCCCCTTCGATCCGGGCATTGCGGCCGTAGCCTTTTGGTTTCTTGCGCACATAGGTCATGGGCAGGGCCATGCGTTCGGCGACAAGTGCGGCAAAGGGAATGCCTGCCGTTTCGCCGCCTGCGATGTTGTCGAAGGCCTCAAAACCAGCGTTTCGCATGACCGTGATCGTCAGGAAATCCATCAGGGTCGAGCGGATGCGCGGGTGCGAGATCAGCTTGCGGCAATCGATGTAAGTCGGGCTGGGCAAGCCGGAGGCCAATGTGAACGGCTCTGCGGCATTGAAATGCACGGCCTTGATTTCCAGCAACATCCGGGCGGTCAGACGCGCGATTTCGTCGGGTGTGGGGAAGCTGGTGGGGATCATGGCAGTGACTTTCGGCGTGGGGTGTGTGTGGAGGGTTCGGGAGCCTCCGGCGGGAGTTTATTTGGCAAGATGAAGCAGGGGATCAGCACACCGACCAGTGCAGATCGAAGCCCGGGTCGAACACAGTGACGGGGCCGTCTTCGGTCTCGATCTGCGATGGCACCTGAGGCGGCGTTTTGGTGAGCGTTATGGTGTCCGTGTTGACCGGCAGGCCGTAGAATGCCGGGCCATGGCGGGACGTGAACCCTTCGAGGTGATCAAGCGCGTTTTCCTGCTCGAAAACCTGTGCAAGGATTGGCATCGTATTCGGGGCGGTAAAGCAGCCGGCGCAGCCACAGGGCAACAGTTTGTTGGCATCCGTGTGTGGGGCGCTGTCAGTGCCGAGGAAAAACCGTGTTTCGCCGGACATTGCTGCGGCACGGAGGGCCAGCCTGTGCTCTTCGCGTTTGGCCACGGGCAGGCAATAGTAGTGTGGTTTGATCCCGCCGGCGAGGATGTGATTGCGGTTGATCACCAGATGATGCGTCGTGATCGTGGCCCCGAGCGTGTCGTTCTGGGCGCGCGCATAGTCGACTGCGTTTTGCGTGGTTATGTGTTCCATCACGACTTTGAGTCCCGGCGTGGTTTGCCGGATTGGGTCGAGGACGCGGTCGATGAACACCGCTTCGCGGTCGAATATGTCGATGTCGTGATCGGTCACTTCGCCATGGACACACAAGGGCAATCCGATCTCGGCCATCCGTTCGAGCGTGGGGCGCACCTTGTCGAAATCGGCAACGCCGGACGCGGAGTTTGTTGTGGCGCCCGCCGGGTAGAGCTTGACCGCTTTCACGAGGTCCGACGCATGGGCGGCGGCGACGTCATTCGGGTCGGTGTCCTCGGTCAGATACAGTGTCATGAACGGCGTGAAATGCATGCCGTCCGGCAGCGCGGCCATGATCCGGTCGCGATAGGCGGCGGCCTGCGCGCCTGTGACCACGGGCGGCACCAAGTTGGGCATGATGATGGCGCGGGCAAAGTCCCGGGCGGAATGGGGTAGAACGGCGCGCATCATGGCGCCATCGCGCAGATGCAGGTGCCAGTCGTCGGGGCGGGCGATGGTGTGTGTCGTCATGGCTGCCCGTTAGCACGGGCGCCGGGGCAGTGGCTAGTCCCCCGGCGCCATGGAACCGCGAGCCTCGATCGCGGCCAGCCGCCTTTCAATGCGCGGCAAATTCATCCTGCGCGTGACGCTGCGGGCCATCATGCACGCAAGGTCCTGACGCCCCCGCGCTTCGAGCGCTGCCATCACGCGCCGCAGGTAGGGTGGGTGATCGCGCCGGGCGCGGTACATTTGTGCAAATCTGGTTGCATCGAGTTTTCCTTCAGCGCTGTTCTGCAAGAGCGGCAAAAGCAGATCCATGGCCATCAGGTCGCTCTGGATGGCATCGCCCAAATGCGGCATCCGGAGCTTGGTTACGTAAGGCTTGGTGAACATGGCTGCGTGCGCTGCATCCAGCTTTTCAAGCGGATCATAGAGCACAAAAGCATTGCCGCACGCATCCAGCATGTCGGGCGCAAAGCCAAAGCGGTCGGTGAAACTGGTCCGGCGCATTTCGATGAACCTGTCGTCCCATTCGGTCACGCGGGGATCCAGCGTTGCCTGCGGTTGTACCGCGATCACGCATGCGCCGGGGGCTGCGACCGAAAAGGCCGCTGCAGCGTATCCGCACGGCCCTGCGCCGTAGAAGACAACCGTTTCGAAATCGTCAAAAACTCCGCCGTCAATCATTTCATCGAAGAACTCAAAGACGTTTGGGTCGCGAAACCAGGTGTCCCCGTTGCTGACGAGACAGAGATGCGACCAATCGTTTTCAAGCACCATGTGCCAGCCTATGGGCGCGCAACTGTCTGTGAGAGTGCGCATGCCTTGAATCGTCTCGAAGCTGACCAGAAGCGTGTCGCCGCGACGAATATGGGCCGCAAAATGGCGTTTGCCCAAGGGCCGAAAGAACCCTTGTTCTGTGCTGATGGTTTCAATCCGGTCGAGCCATGCGGCCTGGGTCAGGTCGGCCAGATCGGGGTCAAAGTCGTTCACTGTGTCATGCATCTGCGCTGTCCTTTTGCCTGCGGGTTCAGAGCGGGCAAGGACGGGGATAGAAGCGCAATACGGCAGAATTATGGAAAATTTGAATGGTTTTGACAGGATCGGATCGGGTTGGCCCGTAACTTGAATTCAGAGGTTTGACATCAATGTGTAAGGCGGGTGGAATGGGCGTTCAGTTTTGATCCGCTTGGCGAGCCAGATTTGCATATCGGACCAGAAATCGAGCCTCGTTTCTTGTGACCGGGCGCGTAGGTTCAGACATCAGAAGACGCCCAAAGAGAGCGCGGAAGGGTTCTTGCAGCATCAATGCGTCAAATCGGGCCTTGCGCCATGCGACGGCGTTTTCATGTAGCTTTGCAAGGGTGGGGTCAGACTGGAAGGCGTCGAGATGGGCGTTTCGTGCATCGTCGTAGCGCCGGATGGAGTGGTCTTCTGTTGCGTTGAAGTTCCGCTCGACCCAATAGTCCAGCCCCAGCATGTCTTCGGAGTGGACGGCGCGCCCACGATCGGCCTTGAGCACATAGCTTTCCATGGCCCCGAGCGGATAGTGATTGAGTTGGGCCAGCCCGAAATTGGGACGACCGTAGTTTGAAAAGATGCGCCGCGTCTTGAACTGATCGTCAAGCGGGCGGCCGTGACTGTCGTACCATTTGGCAGTGTCCAAACGGTCGCGATTGGGGCTGCGTGGACGGTGCACGCCAGGTTTGTCATAGCTTCCGTCATTGGCGTAGAGCGTCTTGAACATGGATGCGCGCCACGGCCAGTAAAGAATATCGGGCGCTGCCTTGGTGAAACACTCGGTCACCGGCCTGTCTTCGAAACGTATTTGGTTGTTGTTCCCGAACAGCCGCCAGGTCAGCGTGATCGCCGTTGCGTCGGGCAGCGCGTCATGGAGCGCATTCAACGTGCCGTCGCCGGTATGAATGTTGACAAACTCATCCACATCCAGCGGCAGGATCCAGGCGGCGTTGCGCACCTGATCCATCTTGGCGGCGGCTTTCAACGCGGTGAACTGTATGCCGCCCTGATCGTAAGGCCCTTCGTTGCGAACATGGGTCAGTCCGCCCAGTTCTTCCAGACGGTCCAGTATGGTATCTGTGCCATCATCGCAATCGTTGGAAAAGACCAGAAAGTCGTCAAAGCCAACCGCCCGGTGATGCGCGATCCATTCCAGAAGGAACGCGCCCTCGTTGCGGACGGTCAGGATTGCAAGATGGCTCACGCGGCGACAAATCCGACGATGCGGCCATTGCTGATCCGTGGATCATAGGCAAGGCCCGCGGCAGTCACACTGCCGAACACATCGCGCAGACCCGAATGGCCGATATGGTCGGAATGCAGCTTGATTACGAGGTGGCGGACACCGTTCAGGCTGGCACCGCTCAAAAGATCAGCCTCGCCGCCCTCGATATCGCAAATGACAACCGTGGGTTTGAGTGTGCTGAGAGTGGTCTTCAAATTGTGCATCTGGACGCGCGATTCTTGTGTCTGCTCGTTTGTGTCCGGTGCAAGCGAAGAGGCCGAAAAGGCGGGACGTGTGAAAAATGGCACCTTGGATTTGCGTTTGCCCAGTACGGCATGGGTGAGCGTGACATTCTTGATCCCGTTGGTTGCAAGCATCGCCTCGGCATAGGTGAGCAGTGTGGCATTGCCGTCATAAGCATGGATGGCAGCCAGGTTGCGCCGCTTGGCCAATACGCCCGAGACAAACCCAAGCCCGCAGCCCAAGTCCAGAACGGTGTCACCGTCACGCGTGGCCCTGAGGGCGGCGTCCGTCAAGGCACGTTCATATCTGTTTGCACGCAGAAGCCGACTGATCCTGCGCGTCAGATATCCTCTGTCCTTGGGGAGTTTCAGGCCGCGCGACTTGATATATCCATCCGGGTCAATGGTATCACCGCCGTCCATCTCAACTCTCCATATCCAGAGCGAGGGCGTAGGCCACGCGCTCTGTCTCTGTCAGTTTTACCTTGAGGGCCTGATCGTACA
>CAYGQZ010000199.1:3010-8064 GCA_964352055.1 uncultured Rhodobacterales bacterium | reverse complement strand
CGGCCCGAGGCCACCTGCTTGATCTTGGCCGACGGGTTGTCGCCGTTGGGCTCGGGGTGGAAATGCGCGGGGTCTTCGCCGCCCTCGCCACTGTCCGACTTTGCGCCGATCCGGTTCATCGCCACGTTCAGCGTCTTATGGGCTTCGGGCGACAGCGCACCCAGTGACATGCCCGGCGTGACAAAGCGTTTGCGGATCGCGGTCACGCTTTCCACTTCTTCCAGCGGGATGGCTTTGCCCAGCGGTTTGATGTCCAGCAGGTCGCGCAGATGGATCGGCGGGGCCGCGCGCATCTTGGCACTGTATTGCTTCCACATCTGGAACGAGGCCGTGTTGCAGGCCATTTGCAGCATGTGCATGCTCGACGCTTCCCAGGCATGGGTCTCGCCCGTGGCCCGCGCCTTGTAGAACCCGCCGATGGGCAGCACACGGGGGCCGGTCCAGCCCAGCGTGTGCACTTCCTCGGCCTTGGTCTGAATACCGGTCACACCGATGCCGCTGATGCGGCTGGTCATGCCGGGGAAGAATTCTGCCACCATGGCCCGGCTCAGGCCCACCGCCTCAAAGTTGAGGCCGCCGCGATAGGACGAGACAACGCTGATCCCCATCTTGGCCATGATTTTCAGAAGGCCCTGGTCGATGGCGTTGCGATAACGGGCCACCGCTTCGGTCAGGCTGCCGTCGATCAGGCCCCGGTCAATCCGGTCGGCCAGCGAATCTTCGGCAAGATAGGCGTTCACAACCGTCGCACCACAGCCGATCAGCACGGCGAAATAATGCGGGTCGATGCATTCCGCACTGCGCACGTTCAGCGAACAGAAGGTGCGCAAGCCCTTGCGGATCAGATGCGAATGCACCGCAGAGGTCGCAAGGATCATCGGCATGGCCACGCGGTCCGCGTTCGAGTGTTGGTCGGTCAGCACGATATGCCCCGCACCCGAGCGGACGGCGTCCTCCGCCTCGGCCCGGATCCGGGCCAGCCCGGCGCTCAGCGCACCCAACTCACGGTCAAACGAACAGTCGATCTCGATCAGTTCGGAATTGAACTCCGACACGATCTCATCCCACTGCGCATTGCCCACAAACGGGCTGTCGAGGGTGATGATCTCGGTCTGCGCGCTGCTCTCGTCGAGCACGTTCTTGAGGTTGCCAAAGCGGGTCTTCAGGCTCATCACCCGGAATTCGCGCAGGCTGTCGATGGGCGGGTTGGTGACCTGGCTGAAGTTCTGGCGGAAAAAATGGCTCAGCGGGCGGTACTTCTTGGACAAAACCGCGCTGGGGGTGTCGTCACCCATAGAGGCCAGCGATTCCTTGCCGTCCTCGGCCATGGGCGCCAGAATGCTCTCCAACTCTTCGATGGTATAGCCGGCCGCAATCTGGCGACGGCGCAATTCATCACCACTGAACAAAGGCTTTTCGGTGACCAGGGCAAGCGCGTCGTCCAGTTCCTTGATCTTGCCGACCCACTCGCCAAAGGGCCTGCTGGCAGCCAGCCTGTCCTTGATCTCGGTGTCGTGGAAGAGCTTGCCCTCGGCCATATCCACGGCGAGCAACTGACCCGGACCCAACGCACCCTTTTCAATGACATTGGCCTCGTCCAGAGGGACCATGCCGGTCTCGGACCCGGCAATGACCATGCCATCCCGGGTCACGACATAGCGCATAGGGCGGAGCCCGTTGCGGTCCAGCCCGGCACAGACCCAGCGACCATCGGTCATGGCCAGGGCGGCAGGACCGTCCCACGGCTCCATCACCGAGTTGCAATAGGAATACATGTCGCGCCAGGACTGGGGCAGCTCGATAGCCTGCTTGGACCAGCTCTCAGGAACCAGCATGGTCTTGGCCATGGGCGCATTGCGGCCGGCACGGACCAGCACCTCGAACACCGCATCAAGGGCGGCAGAATCGCTCGATCCGCCGGGGACGATGGGCTTGATGTCATCGGCCATTTCACCAAATGCGCTCGAGGCCATCCGGATCTCGTGGCTTTTCATCCAGTTGACGTTGCCCTTGAGGGTGTTGATCTCACCGTTATGGGCCAGCATGCGGAAAGGCTGGGCCAGCCACCACTGCGGAAAGGTGTTGGTGGAATAGCGCTGGTGATAGATGGCAAAGGCACTCTCGAAGCGCTCATCCTGAAGATCGGGATAGAACTCGGCCACCTGTTCGGCCAGCATCATGCCCTTGTAGATGATCGACCGGCAGGACAGGGAGGCAATGTAAAGGCCGCTGATGCCGGCCTTTTGGGCGGCCTTCTCGATGCGGCGGCGAATGACATAAAGCTCGCGCTCGAATGTCTCTTCGTCCACGCCCTTGATATTGGACAGCAGAATCTGCTCGATCTCGGGGCGGGTGGCGTTGGCCTTTTCGCCCAGAACATCGACATTCACGGGCACATGGCGCCAGCCATAAATGTAATAGCCCATGCGAATGATCTCGGTCTCGACAATGGTCCGGCAGGTTTCCTGAGCGCCAAAGTCGGTGCGGGGCAGAAACACCTGACCAACCGCCATCAGCAATTCGGTCTTGGGCTGGTGGCCGGTGCGGCGGACCTGATCGTAAAAGAAGGGCGCAGGGATCTGCACGTGAATGCCGGCACCATCGCCGGTCTTGCCATCGGCATCCACCGCGCCCCGGTGCCAGATCGCCTTCAGCGCCTTGATGCCGTTTTCGACAACGGCCCGGCTTGGGGTGCCGTCCACGGAAACAACAAGGCCAACCCCGCAGGACGAATGCTCTTCGGCCTCGGAGTACAGACCATTTTCGGCCATGAACGTGCGCTTGGCTTCTTCGCGGCGTACCCAATCGGCGTCATATTTGGTCATTGGTCAGATCCTTTCGTGATCGGTACAAAGCTCGCCAAAGAGGCTTCGCATTCATACAGAGGTATTCTGGAGAAAAATCCGGGCTCGCCGGGATAGATAAAGTCGATGGGCGTGCGGTCATGCGCTTCGGTGCCGTCGGAAAAGGTCAGGGTCGTCTGGCCGGGAAAGAACCGGCGATGCTTGACCGAGACAAACTCGCGGCCCTCCGCCTGCACCACGCTGCCCATGGCGGTTTCATGGCGCGCCTTGAATTCGGTGCCCAGCAAAGGCTCGCCGTCGATCACGGCGTCTTCGCCGGTCAGACGGTCAAATCCGACCACACGGGTCACCCCTTGGGGACCTGCCATGACGAAATCATAGGTATCGACACCGGTCTCCAAAAGCTCGGTCAGGCTGGCCGGATCATCGGCAGGCTGACGCAGCGCATCCTGTGCCGGGGGAAACATGTCATAGCTTTTCAGCCATTGCGTCTCGTAATCGATCTGGGACAGGAACACCGGGCCTTCGCGGTCAAACATCAACCGCCAACTGGTGCCGGGCGCGTCCCCTTCGCAGGTGTAGATATTGTTGACAAAGCAGTCGCGGTTCTGCGTCGTCACGACCCCGACACAGCCCTCTGGCGGGTAATAGCGATCGGGTTCGACCTGCGCGGACAGAGGCACCGGCATCAGGGCGACGAACGCCAGGGGGATAAACCGGACGCGGCTCATGCGGGTGTGTCCAACGCGGGGTTAAGCGCGATCACATCGGCGCGGGTCAGGCGTTTCTGGCCGGTGTCCGCGATGTGCAAACCGTCCGGTGTCTGATCGGTATAGATTTCATGGGTCAGGGTGAATCCGTTCGGATCGTCAAACAGGCCCAGCGGCACATCCGTGCCACCGTACCATTTGTCTTCTTTGGTCTGACGGAAATACAGCACGGTGCCACACTCCCGACACCAGGCCCGTTCAGCCCAGTCGCTTGTCTGGCGCATGGCGATATGTTCTGCGCCGGTCCACGTGATATCGTCTGACTTTATACTGACCTCGAACAGCGCCGACCCGGTCCATCGGCGACAAGACGGACAATGGCAGATGCCAAAGGTGTCCGGCACGTTGCGTGCGTCGAATCGCACCGCCCCGCACAGGCATCCTCCGCTGCGTATTGTCCCTTGGTCGGTCACGTTAACCCTTTTTCGATCTCTTGGTGTTTTTTAGGTCAGCAGTGCTGATCCAACACGTTCATCTTCTCTTTACGTTTTCGCCTTTTGGCAAAATGCGCAGTTTGGCTCCCAAAGCGCGCATTATGTCTGAAACTCATGAAATAGGCCTGATTCAGCCCGTTTCAAAATGCGCATTTTCGGGCCGAAACCGCGCAATTCTATTCGGCCGCCACAGACGCGGATACCGCGTTCATCTTGTCCAGAATCGCCTCGGCACAGTCGCGCCCATCGCGGATGGCCCACACCACAAGCGACGCGCCACGCACGATATCACCCACCGCATAAACGTCATCCAACTGTGTTTTTCCGGTGGTGAACGCCGCCTTGATCGTGCCCCAGCGGGTCACTTGCAGGCCGGGCGTGTCCCACAAGGTCGGCAAGTCTTCGGGCTCGAAACCAAGTGCCTTGATGACCAGATCGGCCTCCTCGACATAGTCGGCACCCTCGATCACTTCAGGGGCTTGGCGACCCGTCGCATCGGGCGCACCCAGACGCATCTTTTGCACCAGCACTCCGGCCACCTTGTCGCCGTCGGTGGTGAACCCTTTGGGCGCGCTCAACCACTCAAAGACCACGCCTTCTTCCTCGGCGTTCTGCACTTCGCGCTGGCTGCCCGGCATGTTGGCCCGGTCCCGGCGGTAAAGGCACTTCACGCTTGTGGCCCCCTGCCGGACAGACGTGCGCACACAGTCCATCGCAGTATCACCGCCGCCAATCACAACGACGCGTTTGCCTTCGGCATTCATCCGACCGTTGTCGAATTCCGGCACCGCATCGCCAAAGCTTTTGCGGTTGCTCGCCGTCAGGAAGTCGATGGCTTTCTCGATGCCCGCCACTTCGGCGTTCGGCATTGAAATATCACGGCTTTTATAAACGCCCGTGGCGATAATGACAGCATCATGGGCGCTGCGGATCTCGTCAAAAGAGATGTCATCGCCCACGTTGCAGTTCTGTTTGAAGGTCACTCCACCCAGCGCCAACTGCTCGTTGCGCCGCATGACAACGTCTTTTTCCAGCTTGAAACCGGG
>CAYGQZ010000199.1:0-2910 GCA_964352055.1 uncultured Rhodobacterales bacterium | reverse complement strand
GCGCCAACTGCTCGTTGCGCCGCATGACAACGTCTTTTTCCAGCTTGAAACCGGGGATGCCATAGGTCAGCAAACCGCCTGCGCGGTCATAGCGATCATAGACGGTGACCTGTATTCCCGCACGGCGCAAAACGTCCGCAGCGGCAAGGCCCCCGGGGCCCGCCCCGATGATGCCAACGCTCTCGGCACGCTCCTGCGCGGGCTTGATGGGCAGCACCCATCCCTCTTCCCAGGCGGTGTCCGTAATGTACTTTTCAACCGATCCGATGGTGACGGTGCCGTGGCCCGATTGCTCGATCACACAGTTGCCTTCGCACAGCCGATCCTGCGGGCAAATGCGGCCGCAAATCTCGGGGAATGTGTTGGTGGCCTGGCTGACCTCATAGGCCTCCCGCAAGCGCCCCTCGGCGGTAAGACGCAGCCAATCGGGGATGTTGTTGTGCAGCGGACAGTGGGTCTGGCAATAGGGCACGCCACACTGGCTGCACCGAGACGCCTGCTCCTTGGCCTTGGCATCGGCATACTCCGCATAGATCTCGCGAAAGTCCTCGCGCCGGGCCTCAGCCTCCCGCTTCACAGGCATATCCCGACCAATCTGCACGAACTTCAACATCGGTTGCTCAGCCACAGCCTGCCTCCTCCCAATTCAAACGTGTGCGGTGTTTATTGCATCACGAAAGGAAATAAAAGTCAGGAGTGCTGACCTATATATCGAATTTTTGGACGTAGTTTTTGTTTTGAGATCACTTTGAGCGCATTATATGTCCGGTTCGGACATAAATTCTGTCTTTGCGTTCAGAATCAGGGGGTTGTAGTGGTAGCCTAGCACAAAGGCGTTAAGAAAATGACATTATTCCAACTATTGATTGTAGCGATCATTCAGGGCGTGACAGAGTTCCTGCCCGTTTCATCCTCTGGCCACCTGATCTTGTTACCGCAGTTGACAGGAACACAAGATCAGGGGCTGGCGATTGATGTTGCTGTGCATGTTGGCACTTTGTTGGCAGTCATCATTTATTTCTGGAGCGACGTAAAGATAGCGGCCACCGGTACTCTTCGGTTGTTGCAGGGCAAAGTCGACACACAAGGCGCGTTCCTCGCACTGTGCCTGATCGTTGCGACAATCCCGGCGCTCATTGTTGGACTGGCGATCAAAGTGACCGGCCTTGACGAGGCGATGCGCTCGGTTGCCGTGATCGGATGGACCATGCTGATCTTTGGGCTAGTGCTTTACTGGGCAGACATGACAGGAGACACCAATAGAACGTCCGACCGATGGACGATCAAGGATGCGGTGATCATGGGACTGGCACAGTGTCTTGCCCTGATCCCTGGCACGTCGCGGTCTGGCATTACGATAACGGCCGCCCGGAAGCTGGGATATGAACGCGAGGGTGCTGCAAAGCTTGCCATGCTGATGTCCATTCCGGTGATTGCAGCCTCGGGCGCAGTTCTGAGCATCGATGTCGTGCAGGATGCAAACTGGGCCCTGATGCGCGCGGCAACAATTGCTGCCTTTTTCGCGTTCCTTGCTGCACTCTTGGCTTTGGTTCTGATGATGCGCCTATTGCGCAGCATGAGTTTCACGCCCTACGTCATATACCGCGTGATTCTGGGCATCGGACTTTTGATCTGGACCTATAGCTAGGTACGCAGGTTCTTGGCGCTTTCCTTGATGGCGTCATACTGGCCCGATGGGCGAAAGCGCCACAAATAGTCGGGCAAAACCGACTCCATCGTGGTGGGTTCAATGCCCAGATCCGCAAAGCTCATGGCGCCTTCGCTCACGATGTTATCGTTCCGCAAATTGCGGACCTGATCGCGGGTGATCTGAGCGGGCAGCAATCCAAGCGTCACCTTGTTGGCCATGTCAAAGACAAAGCCCATGATATTGGCCACAAAGAAAGGAATGTTGACGACAGCACGGCGGCGGCGGATCACCGCCAGCATCGTGCTCATCAACGAGCGGAAATCACGCACGTCCGGACCGCCAAGCTCATAAACGCCCGGCGTCACGCCGACCGTCAAGGCAAGCTCAGCCGCTTTTGCAACGTCATCGACATAAACAGGTTGGAATTTGGTATCAGCCCCGACGACGGGCAGGATGGGCCCCAAACGCGACATGGAGGCAAAGCGGTTAAAGAACTGATCTTCGGACCCGAACACGATCGAGGGGCGCAAAATCACAGCGTTTGGCATATATTCTAATACCGCCGCTTCGCCCGCAGCCTTGGATTGCGCATATTCGCTTTCGCTGGCCGCATCAGCACCTATCGCTGAAATTTGCACCATTTGCGCGACACCGTGTTCCCGCGCAATGCGTGCAACGCGCGCGGCCCCCTCGGCCTGAATCGACGCAAAGGTGTTCTTGCCGCTGGGTGCGAGAATGCCGACGCAGTTCACGACCGCATCAGCGCTCATCATCGCGGCAGCCACAGACGCATCATCGCGGATGTTGCAAAGAACCGGCTCCACCTGACCAACCACTCCATAAGGTTTGACAAAAATCGCCTCATTGGGTCGTCGCACCGCGACACGCACACGCCATCCCGCCTTGGCCATGCGGCGGGCGATGTACCGCCCGACAAAACCCGACCCGCCGTAAATGGTGACCAGTTTGGACATGACCTGCTCCTTGCGCGCGTTTCATACTAGGGTCTAACGCTCTGCCAACATCCATTCAAGACGCCAAATTGGCGCGCCGACAGATGCACTGCATTCCAGCGCGGTCGCACCGAGTGACGATCGACGAACCTAAAAAGCCGTATCCAGAATCACATTGACACCTCACGACGCTGCGCTTAAACGCCTGCTACCAACCCGTGCCCAGATGGCGGAATGGTAGACGCGCTAGCTTCAGGTGCTAGTGTCCTTATGGACGTGGAGGTTCGAGTCCTCTTCTGGGCACCA